>VYAQ01000163.1 GCA_009844885.1 Gemmatimonadota bacterium | reverse complement strand
GCCCCGGCCCCCCGTCGGCGGCGCCCAGCTCGCGCCCCGTGCGGTCCCCCACCAGCGCCCGGGAGCGGGTCCCTCCCCCGTCGACACCGACCCACCAGGCGGACGACGAGCGCGCGTCGCTTCCCGCGGCCCGTCTCCCCGTCACCCATCCCTCCGGAACACCGAACCCACCGCCATCGTCACCACGAGCCCGATGAAGACGAACCAGGGCCACGCCACCGCGTCCCGGGCCACCGCCCAGATCGCCACGACCGTGCCCACGCCCGCGATCATCCCGACGATCGCGCCAGCCTGGCTCACCCGCCGCGTGAGCACCCCCAGCGCGAATGCGCCCAGCAGGCCGCCGTAGGCCATCGAGGCCGCGGCCAGCGCCACCTCCACCGCCGCCGAGCCCTCGGAGAGCGGGATGAAAACGATGGCGCCGGCAATGAGGAGGCCGGCCCACACGAGCGTGAACACCTTGCCCGCGCGCATCATGGCACGGTCGTCCGTGGGGGCGTCGGTGCCGGGAGTGCGGCCAGCGCCGTCGTCGGCCGGGGCGTCAGCAGCCCCCTTCCGCCGCCCCACCAGCGGCCCCCAGAAGTCGTACGCGCTCGCCGACGCCAGCGAGTTGATCGACGACGACAGCGACGACATCGCAGCCGCGAAGACCCCCGCGATCAGCAGGCCGCGCACGCCCACGGGCATCTCGGCGATGATGAAGCGCGCGAAGATTTCGTCCGAACGCGCGAAGTCGCGTCCCTCGAAGAAGACCCACAGCCCGAGCCCGACCAGCAGGAAGAGCGCGAACTGCCCGATCACCGCGAAGCCGCTGCCGATCAGGGCGCGCCGGCTCTGCACCGCGTCCCGGCACGTCAGCAGCCGCTGCACGATGAGCTGGTCGGTCCCGTGCGACGCCATCGACAGGAATCCCCCGCCGATCAGCCCCGCCCAGAAGGTGTACGCCACCGCCGGCGACGCCGAGAAGTCGAACACCTGCAGCTTTCCGGCCGACTCCGCGCTCGCCAGAATCGCCGGCCAGCCTCCGTCAACGGCGCCCTGCAGCAGCGCGAGCGCGATCAGCCCGCCAGCCACGTAGAGCCCCATCTGCAGCGCGTCCACCCACACCACCGCCTTGATGCCCCCGAAGTAGGTGTAGACCAGGGTCGCCGCCCCGATCACGAGGATCGACGCCGGATACGACCAGCCGGTGATGATCGCCAGCGGGATCGCCGTCGCGAACAGCCGCACCGAGTCCGCCAGGAGCCGCGTGAGCATGAACACGCCCGACGCGAACCGCCGCGCACCACCCCCGAAACGCATCTCCAGCAGGGCGTAGGCCGTGGACAGCTCGCCGCGGTAGTAGGCCGGCAGAAGCACCCACGCCACCACGGCACGGCCCGCAAGGTACCCCAGCGCCAGCTGCAGAAACGCCAGCGTCCCGAGGTAGGCGACGCCGGGGATGGAGAGGAAGGTGAGGGTGCTGGTCTCGGTTGCGACCACCGACAGCATCACGGCCCACCAGGGGAGGTTGCGGCTGCCGAGGAAGTAGTCGGTTCCGCCGCGGTTGCCCCTTCCGAGCCAGGCCCCCCAGGCGGTGATCCCGACCATGTACAGGACGAGAACCGCCAGGTCGGGACCGCCGAAGCTCATGGCTGGCGGAGGCGCGGGGCGGAGGGCGGACCGGGACGCCCGGGCACGCGGTCGCGGCCGCCGAAGCTCACGGGTTGCGCGGCCCCGGCGGGGTGTCCAGGATCGCGCGGGCCACGCGGTCGTGCACACCGCGCCTGAGCGGCACGTGCCGGCTGTTCTCGCGTGTGGGGTTCACGCGATTGGTCAGCAGTACGACCGCCAGCTCCTGCGTGGGGTCGATCCAGAGCGAGGTTCCCGTGTAGCCCGTGTGGCCGAAGGAGCGCGCCGAGAAGTAATCGCCCGCCGACGAGCGCGGCGAGGGCGTGTCCCACCCCAGCGCCCGCGTGGACGCCTCCGATTGCCGCCGCGTGAAGCGGTCCACCGACCCCTGCGCGAAGATCGAAACGGGCGTGAAGCGGGGCCGGTTGCAGGGCAGCCCCGACACCGGGTCGGCGGTGCACGGCGCGGCGACGCCCCGGTCCAGCATCATCTGGGCGAAGACGGCCAGGTCGCGTGCCGAGCTGAAGAGCCCGGCGTGGCCGGCGACGCCCCCGATCGCGTGGGCGTTCTCGTCGTGCACTTCTCCGTGGACGTGGTAGCCGCGGTAGACCGCGTCGAACTCGGTGGTGGCGACGCGGTCCCAGAGCGACGGCGCCGGGGTGAAGTCCGTGTCGGCCATCCCGAGGGGGCGCCACACCTCGTCCCGCAGGAAGGCGTCCAGGGGCTGTCCCGAGACGGCTTCCACGATGAACGACGCGGTCATGAGCCCGATGTCGGAGTAGACGGTGGTGTCGCCGGGCGGGTGGTCGAGGGGAAGGGAGCCAATCGCATCCTCGTAGGCCTCACGGCCCTGCATCTCGAGGAAGAAGCGCCGGAATGGAACCAGACCGGCCCGGTGCAGGAGCAGGTCGCGGATCGTGACCCGGGACTTCGCGGCGTCGCCGTCGCCCCACCAGGGCAGGTAGTCGACTACGAGGTCGTCGAGCGCGATGAGGCCGCGCTGGGCGAGGATCATGACGGCCGAGGTCGTGCCGACCACCTTGGTCAGCGACGCCATGTCGAAGATCGAGGCCGGGGTGACCGGGGGAGCGTCCGGATCCCAGTCCAGGCGGCCGTATCCGCGCAGCCGCACGAGCTGTCCCTGCCGCAAAACGGCCAGGGCCGCGCCGGAGGCCGCCGAGTCGGCGAGCGCGTCGAGGATGAAGTCGTCCAGCGCGGCGAGGGAGTCGGCGCTCAGGCCGACCCGGGCCGGGTCCACCTCGCGCGGGGAAGCCACGGTGGGGCCGAGGGCGGAGCCCGCGGTGCAGAACACGTCGGCGAGGTCGGCCAGGTTGTCCGCGCGGTCGGGGGGCGGCGGCGCGAGAGCGGTCGCCGGGTGGTGCGTGCAGGACGGGAGCGCGGGGCCGGGTCGCCACCGGCCGGGGCCCCCCGCCGGGCGCTCCTGGCCGCCTTCCTCCGCCGCGTCGCCCCGGTCCGCCCCGGGGATGAAGCCCGCTTCCCTGAGCGGGTCGGGCCGCTCTTCGTCCTCCTCCGCCAGCTGTCCGGACGCCGCACGCTCCAGCCCTTCGCCAAGGCCGTGCAGCGGCGGAATCGATATCGGCAGGCGGCCGGTGATCGGCGCCAGACCCGCCACGGCCCGGGCGGCGGCGCGCTGCGAGACCTCCCAGCCACCCCACGCGACCAGGTAGGTGCCCGTCGCCGGGAAAGCCGAGAGCAGGTAGGGGCTGCCGAAGGAGAGCACCGCGACGCCCGCGCCGTCCATGCGGTCGAGGCGCTCGACGAAGGCTCGGAACTCCGGCGGCACGCCCACGGACCCGGTCCCGGAGCGCGGCGGGACGTAGGCCCCCACGAGGACGGCGTCGGCGGTGCGGGCGGCGTGAAGCAGCGAGTCATAGGTGGCCCAGGGGGTGTCCGGGCCGACGCGGGCAGTGGCCACGCGGCCGGCATGGCTTCGCAGCGAGGCGTCGAAGGTGCGTCCCGCCAGAAGGGCGTCGGGGCGTGCGTAGGTGACGCTGAGGACGTTGGCGCCCCGGGTGAGCGGGAAAACGCGGTCGCGGTCGCGCACGAGGGTGAGCGAGGCGGTCGCGGCACGGTCGGCCACGGCCCGGTGCTCGGCGGTCCCGACGCGCTCTGCGACAGCCGTGGGGTCGACCCTGCGTTCGCGGTGCAGGCCCAAGCGGGCCTTCGCTTCGAGGAGACGCCGTGCGGAGGCGTCGATCCGCTCACGGCTGACGCGGCCGGACTCCACCGCCGCGGTCACGGCGTCGACGGTGACGCCGATGCCGTCGGGTGCGAGGATCACGTCGGAGCCGGCTTCGAGGGACAGCACCGCGGCTTCGCCCGCGCCGTAGCCCTCGGTGATGGCGCCCATGCGCAGCGCGTCGGTGAAGAGGATGCCTCCGAAGCCCATCTCGCCGCGGAGCAGGTCGGTCATGAGCTCGGGCGACATGGTTGCGGGACGGTTGTCGCCGAGCACGCCCGGCACCGCCACGTGCGCGGTCATCACCGCGTCCACACCCTCGTCGACCGCCACCTGGAACGGGAAGAGTTCGACCCGGTCGAGGCGGTCCCGGTCGGCGCCGATCACGGGCAACTCGATGTGCGAATCGGTGCGCGTGTCGCCGTGTCCGGGGAAGTGCTTGGCGGTGCTGAGCGCCCCGCCCGCGCGCGCACCCCGGATGAAGGCCGTGCCCAGTCGGCCCACCGCCTGCGGGTCCTCGCCGAACGACCGCACGTTGATGACGGGGTTGTCCGGGTTGCTGTTGACGTCGAGCACCGGCGCGAAGAGCCAGTGGACGCCCACGGCCCGGGCCTCGACCGCGGTGATGCGGCCGTACTCGAAGGCGAGGTCATCGTCGCCCGCGGCCCCGAAGGCCATCGTCGGCGGGAAGCTCGTGCCCCCGCCCTGTGGCAGGAGCGACGGGAGCGCGTAGCTGTGGTGGATGCGCATTCCCGGGCCGCCGTTCTCGAAGTCCGAGGTGACCAGGAGCGGCACGCGCGCCCGCGCCTGCAGCCGGTTGAGCTTGGCGACGTAGGCGTCGGGCACCCCGATCGAGATCGAGACACCGCCCAGCCCCTGCTCGACCCACCCGAGGAGGTCCTGGAACTCGGGGTCGCTCTCGGAAGCGTAGCCGCCGGGAATCCACGGGATGACCAGCTGGGCCACCGCCTCACGTAACGTCAGGGTCGCGAGGGTCTCGTCGACCCAGCGGCGGGCGTCGGCGTCGAGTTCGGCGGTGGTGAGCGGCGGTGTGGCGACGCCGGCCGTGCCCCCGAAGCCGATGGGCAGCGGGCGCGACAAGCCGCACGCGACCAGCCCGAGCGTGGCGGCCGCGATGAACGCGGCTCCTGCGGCCCGCCTCAATTCCCGGACGCCTCTTTGCGGGGGATCTGCAGACCGTGCCCGACGTCGAAGCCGGCGATCCGGGTCGGAGTCCGTCCGGTGACCGCGATGCGGCCCAGGATCGCGTCGGCCGCGGCCCGCTCGGCCACCGGTACCCCCGACCACGCGGTGAGATAAGTCCCGACCTCGGGGAACTCGGACAGGAGGTACGGGTTCCCGAACGCGACCACGATCGAGGGCCTGGAGGAGCGCGCCAGCGCCTTGACGAAGTCCATGGCGGGCTCGGGCAGCGCCACCGATCCCGACGCGGTCCTCACGCCGACGTGCAGAGACAGGATCGTCAGCGCCGACCCCCGGGCCCGCGCGAGGATGGCCTCGTAGTCGTCGGCGTCCGAATTCTGGTCCACGTACGCGGTTCCGAGCCGCTGGTACGTCTGCCTCAGGCCCGCGTTGAACGCGCGCCCCGCGCGGATATCGTTGGTGCGGCGGTAGGTGACCGAGTACACGCGCGCACTCCGCGTCCCGAGAAGCGGCAGGAGGTCGCGCTCGTCCTTCAGCACGGTGATCGACCGCTCCGCCACCGCCTGCGCCACGGCGGTGTGAGGCTCGACGCCCACGAACTCCGCAACGCGCCCGAGGTCCACCTGCCGCCAGCGGTGCAGCCCCACGCGCGCCTTCGCGTTGAGGATGCGGAGCACCGACCGGTCGATGCGCTCCTCGCTGACCCTGCCGGAGCGCACCGCGGCCATGAGCCCCGACCGCGCCGCACCGAGGTCCGGCGGCATCAGGATCACGTCTGCGCCCGCCTCAATCGCGCGGACCGTGGCCTCGCCGCGCCCGAACGCGCGATCCACCGCGGCCATGTCCATCGCGTCGGTGATGATCAGGCCATCGAAGCCCATCTCGCCCCGGAGCAGGTCGGTCATGACGGCGGGAGCCAGCGTCGCGGGCATCCGGTCGCCGGTCAGTTCGGGGACCGTGATGTGCGCCGTCATGATCGCGCCGAGATCGCTGCCGATGGCGCGCCGGAAGGGTTTCAGTTCCACCGCGTCCATGCGCTCCCGGCCGACCTGGATGACGGGCAGCGCGATGTGCGAGTCCACGCCCGTGTCGCCATGGCCCGGGAAGTGCTTGGCCGTGGCGATCGCGCCCTGTTCCTGTATCCCGCGCACGAAGGCGGCCCCGAGCGTCGCCACCCGCTCCGGGTCCTCGCCGAACGACCGCACGTTGATGACCGGGTTCTCGGGATTGTTGTTGACGTCGAGGACCGGCGCGAACGGGACGTGCACCCCGATCGCGAGCGCCTCGCGCGCCGTGACGCGCCCCATCTCGTACGCGAAGCCCGGGTCGCCGGTCGCGCCCACCGCCATCAGCGCGGGAAAGCGCGTGGCGCCCCCCAGCGGAATGTTGGTGGGGACGTGTATGATCCCGTCGAAGCGAAATCCGGCGCCGGCCTCGAGGTCGGAGCCGATCAGGAGGGGTACGCTGGAAAGGGACTGGAGCCAGTTCAGCTTGGCCGCGACTTCGGTCGGCGAGCCCACCGAGACGATGACGCCCCCGACCTTGTGGTCCTCGACCATCGCCCGCGCCCGCGCCGCCGCGCGCGATCCCCTGGGCGCGAAGTCGCCGAAGATGAACGGCATCATCATCTGGCCGACCTTCTCCTCGAGGGTCAGCGTCTCGAGGGTTCGCGCGGCCCAGTCACGGCCATCGTACCATGCCTCGCGGCGCGCCTCCACGCCGGGCGGGGGCGCGAACCGCTCCGGAGGGGTGGGGTCCGCAA
>VYAQ01000312.1:2649-6761 GCA_009844885.1 Gemmatimonadota bacterium | reverse complement strand
CTCCAGATCAGCACCAACGCCAGCGGCAGGCCCGACACACACAACAGCGCCGCGTGCCACGACCCGAAGAAACTCACCGCACCGACCGCCACGCGGTTCCGCACACCCGGCCCACCATGCCCGCCCAGCCCAAACCGGTAACCAGCAAGACCATCTGCCCCCCGGCGCTTTGAAGCCACCGGCCGGTCTCGGGCATCGTGAGCCCCACCAGAGCGATCACCCCGACCGACACCGCCACAGACGCGACGATCTGGGGCATCAACGACGCGACCTGGCGCTGGAAGTGCTGCTGGGTGACGAGCTCCTGGGTGGCCACGTCCTGGGCGGTCTTGGCCAGATAGGCCCAGCCGCTGCCCCCCTCCCCCGCTACGGTGACCACCGCGGCCACCCGCCGGCTCGTCGGCGTGCCCACCCTCTTGGCGAACCGGTTCGCGGCCTCCGTGACGCCGAAGGCCTCCGCGTCGTGAATCAAGTCCGCCGCGGGGCCGGCCATGGACCCGACCGCCGCCGGGGCTGCCTTGCGCAACGCGTCCTCCACCGTCGTCGCCACCGTGCTCTGGTTCGCCAAAGACGAGCAGTACTGGGCCATGTCCGCCGCCGCTGCCACCGACCGGGCCGCGGCCACCTGCACCAGCACCGCCAGCGCGCACATTGCCGACACAGCGGCGATGCCCAGTGCGGCGAGCGGGCCGACCGACAGCGTGCCCATGACAAGGCCCCCGCCCGCGGCCACGCCCATTATCAGCCGAGCCCTGGGGATGCGGCGCAGCCTCACCCGCTCCGCTCTCAGATGGCGGGCCGACACCGACACCGCCGGCAAGGAGCCGGGCCACCAGACCAGGCCCAGAGCTGCGCCCGCCCCCGCCACCGCCAGCACGACCGGCAGCATCCCTAGACCCCCCGTGACAGCGACGGCGTGGCGGTCACCGCGTCCTCCAGCGCCATCTGGCCATCCACCGGCGGCGGCGCTTGGGCCTGGGCGGCGGCGATCTCCTCTTTGAGGTCCTCGGCCACGCCCGCAGACCCATACAGCTCCTCGATGCGCCCGTCTGGCCACGCGACCGGGATGGCGTGCTTGCGGCCCGGCACCCGCCGCCACAGGCACCTGGTCGAAATGCGTCCCGTCGCCTCGTCGAACCCGTCGATCTGCGTGACGTCGCCAACGACCCGGTTCCCCTCCTCGTCGCGGCCCATCCACACCAGCAAGTCCACCGCCCCCGCTATCTGCTGGCGTGAGTACGACAGCTCGGCCCCCTCGCTGGAGGCGTAGGCGATCAACTTGTCCAGCACTCCTCGTCCGGGGTGGGCGTGGATCGTCACCAAACAGCCCGACAGGCCGCTGGACATCGCGTCCAACAGCGCCATCGTGCCCTCCCCGCGGACCTCTCCGACCACCAGCTTGTCGCTGTTTGAGCGCTTGGCGTCCCTGATGTGGTCCGCCATCGAGAACTTCCCGAAGCCGTCGTTGTTCGGATCGCGAGTCAGCCTCTCGTAGGACTGCATGTGGATGCGGTACTCCAGAAGCTTCAACTCCGGGGTGTCCTCGATTGTGTCGATCCGCTCAGTCTCGGGTACCTCCCCCAAAAGCGCCTGCGCCAGGGTGGTCTTGCCGCCGCTCATCGGCGCGGCGATGACCATGTTGGCCCTGACCTGCCCGGCCACGGCCTCGATCAGCACCCTGCCCAGCCGGTAGTCGCACACGCCCAGGTCGTGGATGCTGATCTTGCCGGCCCAGTTCGACCTCAACACCATGGTGGGCGGGCTGATGACGTGACCCTCGGCGTGTAGGCGCCACCGGCCCGCTATCTGCATGTCCACCCGCGGGTCCAGCGGGTCGAACCGCTGCGACGTCGGCCCGCCGAAAGCCGCCAGGTGTCGGCTCGTCTCCATCATCTCCTGCTCCGACACGAACGGGCTGTCAACCACCATGCGGGTGTTGTTGGAGTAGTGGACCACCATGTGGCGGTCCCCCATGATCTGGTACTCCTCCACATCGTCGGCGGCCAAAAGGCCCTCCAAGCGCCGCCGGGCCGCTGCGTGCGCCGACGCGTTCCAACTGGCCACGTCCAACACGTCAGAAACCGGGGCCACCGCCGCCGCGGCCGACAGCTTCTTCCCCAGGCCCGCCAGCCGGCCCGCCGACAGGCGGGTCGGCTTCGGCGGCGTCCAATACACCTTCACCGCACCCACCAAATGGGCGGTGAGCGCCGTGTCCGGCCGCTCCTCTGCGACCAGCACAAGCCAAAGCGGCTTCGACCGGCCCGTGCGGGTCCCGATCCCCAGGTTCTCCTTTATCCCCGGCTTGGCCTCAGCCGCTATGCACAACACCTCCGCGGCGGCGGCCACCGCGCCGGCCATCTCGTTCGACGGAACAGTGTCGTCAAGCACCATCACAGTCGGCTGGCGGGCAGAGCCCGTCGCACCGATCCCCGGCTCCGTGAAGGTAACGACATCCGGAACAGCCCGGCGCAGCCCTCCCAGCACGGTCTCAATGGCCATACCGGCCTGCTCAGATGCCAGGTCCCTGTCAGCTACTACCAACAGCATCGCCCAGCTCCTCCGGACCGAGAGCAACCCTTGCTAGGCACAGGTCCCCTCGTTGTCGTCCTCCATGTCCCCATCGCCGTTAAGGTCAGACGTGCCTGTCCACGTGTGCCCGTGCGTGTCGCAGTCAGCCTTGTTGATAAAAGTGTTGGGCGCCGGCTTCACCGGTGTCGTGGACCCCTGTGCCTCGCACGGCGGCGTCCCGCCGCTCGTCCATTGCCCGCCAGCGTCCTCGCAGACCGCCTGGTTGGTGATCTGCGCATAGTCCACAAGGGGCGTGTCCTCTACCTGGCAGGCTGGCCACCCGTTCTCCGGGGCCTCCCACACAAACGGCCCCGGCACCGACGCCAGTCTCGCTGCCAACTCGGGATTTGCCTCCACCCACACGACCGGGCCCTGCGCGTCCACCAGCTCCAGAATCGCAATGGCGCACGCTCCAAAGCTCGCTGCGACGACTGCCCGGTCGCCGGCCGTTGGCATGCCTGAACCCCAATGCGCCGTGCTGACCCCCATCTTGAACAGCGCCGCATCCGGATTGCCAACCGACGCATCAGGGGGTCCGAGCATCGCTTTCGACACCAGCGATCCCGCCGGTACCCTCACGACCGGTACTTGGTCCGACAGGTCCCCCACCGACGCCAGCGACGCTCCGGCCGGGCCCAAGACGCTCACCACGCTGAACGCTCCCGGAGGCTCGCCTGCCCGCCAGTCCTCCGAAGCCGCTACGACCACCCACGTCGGCGGCGGCGGCCCGTCGTCTCTCGCCGACCCGAACAAGATCGCAGCCACGAACACGATCACCACTCCCGCAGACAAAGCAACCCTGATCGGCAGTCCCACCCGGTTCGCGGCCGTCGGTGACGGTACGTCACTCATGGCCATCGCTCAACAACGGTCGGCGGCAAGGATCGGCAGCGCTGCTAGGCACAGGTCCCCTCGCCCGCGTCCTCGGTGTCCCCGTCCCCGTTTTGGTCTGTGCCGTCAGTCCACGTGTACGGGGGCGTTGTTCCCTCGCACGCGGCCTTTGTGAGTAGGGTGCCGGGATCTGGCCTTGACGGTGTTGTCGACCCGGATGCCTTGCACGGAATCGGCGCTCCGTCTGTCCACACCCCACCGGCGCCTTCGCAGATGGCCTTGTTGCTGATCTGCTCGTAATCCACCAAGGGGGTGTCTTCGATTTGGTCTGACGACTCCGAGAGCTGGGTCCACATGATCGCGGCGACCGCCAAAGCGGCGGCGATGGACACGCCGATCCAGATGATTTTTTGTACGGCATCGCTCACAGCGAACCTCCCTGGTGCCTACAACTCGAAGGGACACACCCGGCCCCCATCTGTGCCATGGGTCGTCCAATTGCCTGCGCATGCAAGCAAACTTCTTCTGGCCCTGCGGCTACTCAGCGCACGGCGGCGTCCCACCGGCAGTCCATGTGCCCCCCGCGCCCTCGCAGATCGCCTGATTGTCGATCTGGTCGTAGTCGACGAGCGGCTGGTCTTGGATTTCGTCGGACGAGTCCGAGAGCTGGGTCCACATGATCGCGGCGACCGCCAAAGCGGCGGCGATGGACA
>VYAQ01000312.1:0-2639 GCA_009844885.1 Gemmatimonadota bacterium | reverse complement strand
TCCGAGAGCTGGGTCCACATGATCGCGGCGACCGCCAAAGCGGCGGCGATGGACACGCCGATCCAGATGATTTTTTGTACGGCATCGCTCACAGCGAACCTCCCACAGGGCTAGTCGGCACCGACATGAGTAACGAAGGGTACTAACCGCGTGACATCGATGTCCAAATGGCGGGCCGAGCCGCGTGACGTCGATGTCCAAACAGGGGGCCGAGGCTCCGCAGCCTGCGGTTTTAGGGCTGGTTGAGGTCGTGGAGGCCGCCCGACCCGGCGAGCTTCAAGAACCGGCTCATGCCCCGGCCGAGCTGCACCCAGCAGTTGGCACCAGGCAGGTTGCAGTCGTCGTCACGGTCGGGCACCAGCTGCCACTCGATCCAGAACTCCCAGAACCCCTCGCGGGGCACAACCCACCGGCACCCCGCCGGCGGGTCGGGGCGGGCGGCCCGCTCGGGGGTGCCGGGGTCGGTCGCCTCCGGCACGTCCACCGCCAGGCAGGTGGCCGAGATGTCGCAGTCGTCCCGGGCGTCGCGCACCAGCCCGCGGGCCGACTCGCAGCTTGCCGGGAGACCGTAGCCTGCCGGCACCCCGTCGCCGCCGTATGCGCCGCGCACATGCCACACCGACCACGCGTCCCGCTCGGCCTGGGTGGACGCGTTCCACACCGCCACCGCTGCGGCCCACTCGCCCCAAGCGCCGCCGGATTGGGACTGGGCGAGCGCCAGATCGTCGGCATCGGTGAACAGCAGCTCGCGCAGCCCGACCCTCACCTGGGCCGCCCGCCACCGGCACCCCGACACCGAGTCCAGCGTCGAGTGCCAGGTGATGCCCGGCTGGGCGTCCCAGCGGTCCTCGACCAGCCACACATTGCCGTCGGGCACCCCTCCCACCACCGACAGGGCCGACGCCGGCACCAGGTTGTCGGACCCTCCGGGGACATTGGCCAGAGCCGTCTGCGCCCGCGAGCCGGGCGTGGTCGCCAGCCACGCCTCCCACCGCAGATCGGCGTACCTGGGCTCGGCCTCCTGGCGCGCGAACTGCGGAACCACCGCCGGGCAGGGCGGCGGGTTGCAGGTGTCCTCGACGGTGGCCGTGGGCTGGCTCGTACCGCCAGAGTTCGAGGCCCGCAGCCACACCTGCACCCTCACCGGGACCAGCACGTCCTTGTTCGTGTCGGGGTCCAGCGTCGTCTGAGCGGCAATCGTCTCGGTGTGCGACAGGCCCGCCCCCGTGTAGCGGAGGTCGCCGCGCAGCTCGAAGTCCACCGTCTGGCCCACCGGAGGCGCGTCCCAGCTGGTGAACACCGTGTAGTAGCCGTTCGTGTAGGTGCCGGAAGGCGGCTGCCAGTCAAAGCACGTCAGCGTCAACCCGGTCGGCACCGCCGGCGCCACCACCGGGCAGGTGCCCGACTCCCAGGCCGAAAAACTCGACTCCCCCACGCCCGCGACGACCGCTTTGACCCGCACCCTGTAGGTAACGCCACCGAGGCCCGTCCCCGTGAAGCTCGAAGACGATCCGCTGTAGGTCAAGTCGCCCTCTGCCACATACGTCGCCCCCGAAACTGCATCCCAGTTGACGCTCACCGTTCCCGCCGCGCACACAACCGATAAGCCCGTCGGAGTCGGCGGCAGACAAGTCACATTCGCTGAGGCCGTTGCCGACCCCCCTGCGACCGAGACCGCATACTGCCCCGCCGCGGCCATAGTCGTCGACCAGGACCCCGCAGACGCGGTGATGTTCGCAGAGTTAGGCCCAACAGTTACCGCCAACGTCGTCGACGGCCCCGTGAACGTCCAATCCACCCTGACCGCCAGCGATATACAAGAGACCGTGGTGATCGACACCGTTGTCCCCGGCGGCGGGTTGACCGGCGGTGTCACAGGGCAAGTGCCATGCCACGCGCAATTCTCCGAGGCGTGCGAACAGATGTCCGGGGTCGAGGGGTCCCCGTCGTGGTCGTAGGGGAACGGCGCAGGGTGGACGTGGGGGGTTTGCGCGCCGGTGTGGTCGGCCGAGTCGCCGTACTGGGCGCAGAACACCGAGTCGATCCCGTCATCGGGGTTGCCGCCGTCGGACTCGGGTATGTCCCACACCTCATTGCCGTCATCGTCGTAGGAGATGCCGTTGATACAGGCCGGGGGCGGCTGCCCCGTCTCGCATATCGGCGGGCGATCCACCTCGATGCAGTCCTCTCCCGGCTGGGCGTCGGAGCACAGAGGGCGGTCGTCCTCCAAGGGCGTCGGCCTGTTTTGAAGGTCGATGGTCATTCCGCCTTCGTCGCTCTCAGTATCGGTACCGGAGTCCTCCTCCGGCGTCTCTTCGTCCTCTTCTTCGCTGTCTTCGGTCGGCGGCGTTACGCGCTCGCAGGCACCGTTGAACATGCCTGGTGTGGTGATGACGGTGTATCCATCTGGACACTCCCCGCCTTCCTCGGGCGGGACTATTTGAGGTGATTCCTCTTCCTCTTGTTCCTCTTCCTCTTGTTCCTCGTCGTCTTCATCGTCGTTTTGGTTGGGGTCGTCGATGCAGCTCACCGGCCCGCCGAAGATCGAGAAGGGAATCTGCCCCGGAGGGCACTGTATCGGTTCGGGTTCAGGCTCCGGCTCGGGCTCCGGGTCCGGTGGCGGCGGGGGAGGCGGACAG
>VYAQ01000296.1 GCA_009844885.1 Gemmatimonadota bacterium | reverse complement strand
GGGGCGCATCGGCGCCCGGTTCGAGAAGCTGGCCCGGGAGGGCCGCCGTGGCTTTATCCCGTATGTGACGACCGGGTACCCCTCGCTGGGCCATACGCGTGAGATGGTGGCCGGGCTGGCCGAACTGGGTGCCGATGTGATCGAGCTCGGAATCCCGTTCAGCGACCCGATGGCCGACGGGCCCACGATCCAGCGCTCCAGCCAGGGCGCTCTGGACAACGGGACCACCGTGGACGACGTGTTCGCGGTGCTGCGGGACCTGCGGCGCACCAGCGATGTGCCCGTCGTCATCTTCTCCTACCTCAATCCGGTCTACGCGCGCGGGGTGGATGCATTCATTCGCGAGGCGGTCGAGGCCGGCGCCGACGGAATCCTGCCCACGGATCTCCCCCTCGGCGCGGATCCGGAGCTCGAGTCCCGAATCCTGGAGTCTCCGTTGGACCTGGTGCGGCTGGTGGCTCCGACCACGACACCGGCGCGGATCCGGGAGATTGCTCTGTCCAGTCAGGGATTCGTGTACTACGTGGCGCGCACGGGAGTCACCGGTGCCCGTGAGCAACTCAGGAGCGCCCTGGCGCGGGAGGCGAGCGCGGTGCGCGCCGTTTCGCCGCTGCCGGTGGCCGTGGGCTTTGGCGTCTCGACCCCCGGCCATGCACGCGCGGTTGGCGCGGCCGCCGATGCCGCGGTCGTCGGGAGCGCGCTGGTCAACCGTCTGGACGAAGGAGGCGTGGCTGGCGCGCTGGCTCTGGCGGCCGACCTCAGGCGGGCTCTCGACGAGGTGGGCTGCTAGCCTTGTAGCCGGTCCGCCAGCGCTGGATCCGGCGACACAAATACGGTGCGGACGCGATCCGGGATCACCGCGCCCGGCGCCGCTCCCCTGGGCTTGCGCACCCACTTGCGGCGGGTCCAGTCGACCGGCACCGTTGCCGCCGCCCGTGCCTTGCTGTGGTTGGCGGCCAGAATCGCGGCTTCTTCGAGATCGGCGGCCGGGGGCCGCCCCGGGTTCGTCCAGCGCAGGATGACGTGCGCTCCCGTGCCGTGTCTTGCGTGCAGCCAGATGTCGGCGGGCCGCGAGTGGCGGAACGTGAGGTCGTCGTTGCGGCGGGCACCGCGGCCGACGCGGATCTCCAGACCTCCCGAGCTCCTGTAGGACCGATAGGGGAGGGGCGCGGGACCCGGTCGTGCGGGGGAGCGGGCAGCCGGCGCGGGCGTGAGAGCCGCTATCTCACGGGGCGTCAGTTCTGCCTGCCGGGCGCGTTGCTGCAGGTTCGTGACCCGGGCGAGTTCGCTCTCCGCTTCGCGTATCCTGTCGCGCAGCTTTGCCGCGCCTCTCTCAAGTCTGCTGGCTCGCCGAAAGAGCGCGTTGGCGTGCTCCTGAGGCTTGCTTGTGGGGTCCAGCGATACTATATGTGGCTTGCCGTCGAAGCCGACGAGTTCCGCTTCGCTCGAACCGCTGTCGATCAGGTGAAGCGAGGACAGGATCAGGGCGGCATCCTCCCGCATCCGGCCGGCGCGGGCCGTGCGTTCCAACTCCTGGCGCAGCCGCTTCAGCTTTCGTTGCAGGCGGCGGCGTTCACGGGCCAGGGAGCGGGCAACCGTGGCGGGTGCGTGGCTGGCGTCGGGATCCGCGGCGGCGAGCACCTCATCCATTGCCTGTAACAGGCTCCGGGCCGGACGGGCGGGCGTGCCGGGCAGCGGCCAGGGATATGGCTGGAGTCCGGACCGCATCTCCAGCAGGTGAGGCGAAGGGGCGACCTGCGTGTACATCCGGTGCCACCTGTGGAACCCCTCTTTCCTGGTCGGGGCCTCCAGCAGATATGGGGCGTTCAGGCTCGACGTGTAGGCGACCCCGGTCAGCAGCGCCCTGCGGGCATCCTCCGCGTTCAATCCCTCGAAGTGCTGCTCCCAGGTCTCCAGGTCCAGTTCGTCCGTTCGCCGGCTGCCGGCTTGCGCGGAGGGGGACGCCCACGGTTGTCCGACCCGGTGTCTTCCGGAGCCCGCAGCCGTCAGCCGCTTTCGCACGCGCAACTCCGGCCCGTCGGCCCACAGCGCATTCCAACGGTTCGTCGCGAGTTCGAGAATCAGCGACGGATGCGGCTTCCTGCCCCGGACGCGGCGGAATCCGAGCACAACCACCCGCTCGTCCCAAACCGCCTCCACGCGGCTCAGTGCGGCAGGAAGCGCTTCGGCGTCCGGACCCGGCTCCGACGCTTCCCGCAGCACGACTACGCCGGCCCCCGGGGACAGGTCCACGATCAGCGACAGGTCTCGGAAATGGACTGTGACCCGTCGGGTTTCCCTGTTGAATCGGACGGCGCGCGCACGCGCATCGGCGAGCCGATTCCCGAGTTCGGCAGCGACGGCGCGGGCCAGGCAGGGGTCCCAGATCACGGGTCTTGGTACCGAGCCCGAGGCCCGGTTACCGTTACGGTGATGTCTGAACCGATCATGCTTCAAGATCACATACCTGGCAGCCCGTGGACAGAATGAGGGAAACATGCCGGTAAGCGTGCGGATGCGGGCCCCGATACACCCGATCGTTGCGGCCGCGGCGGAGGGACGTCTGCCCGGTTGGGCTGTCGCCGGAACCCGTCGGCGGAGGCACACGGAGAGGGTTGCGGATCTGCTAGAAGACTGGGCCCGCGAAATGGGACTCGGGGAGGAGACTGTGCGGTGGCGGGCCGCGGGCATCCTGCATGACGCGCTGCGCGACGCGCCTCCCGCCGAACTGATCGGTGTCCTGCCGCGACGTCTGCGGAAGTTGCCGCCGAAGGCCTATCACGGTCCCGCCGCGGCGATCCTGCTGCGCGCCGACGGAGTATCGGACCGCGAGCTCCTCCGCGCGGTGCGGTGGCATACGCTGGGCTCGAAGAAGTTCGGCCGGCTCGGCAAGGCGCTTTTCGCCGCTGATTCGCTGGAACCCGGCCGTACCGGGAGCAGGGAGTGGCGAGACAGACTCAGGGCACGCGCGTGCCGCGATCTGGACCGAGTAGCAACCGAAATCGTGAGAAACCGGATAGATTACCGTGTACGTGCCGAACTGCCGGTTCACCCCCGCACGATCGGCTTCTGGAACTCGCTGGTAAGGGCTTCCTGACGACAACCGATGGGACGATTCCTGAGAGCGGCGATCCTCGGTCTTGTGGCCTTGGGTGTGATACTGCTTCTCGGGTCGTCCGTCCTGCAGTGGATCCCGGAGGCGACCGCGCCGGAGGGCCCCGTCTTTTCTCCCGCGCAGCGAGCGCTCGGGGTGCGCATCACAGTGGACGTGCGGAACGCGGGCGGGATCGACGGCATGGCGCGCGCGGCGACCGACTACTTGCGCGGTGCGGGCTTCGACGTGGTCGGACTGGGCAATGCCGGCACCTTCGACCAGGAGACATCGGTCGTGATCGACCGCGTCGGGAACCGGGGAGCCGCCGCAAGGGTAGCGGAGGTGTTGGGGATCGACAGCGTCGCCAGTGACCCCGACCCGAATCTCTTCGTTGACGTTACCGTAAGACTTGGTGCAGCGTGGACGATGCCGAAGGAACCTGAGCCGGTCAATGTCATGCCGGAACCGGAACGGGTGGGGCTCATGGAACGGTTACGAGGATTCCTGGCCGGCAGGAGAGGCGAAGGCTGAGGATGGCCGCAAAACGGAAGCGGAAGGCACGTCGGCCGTCTGCGCCGCGGGGCCGCGGGAGCGCAGCGAGCCGCGGAAAAACGGCGGGCGGGTCCGCAGGGACCGGCTCGCGTGCGGAGGGGAACGAGAGGAGCGGGAACGGGGCCGAATGGACCAGGACCATCTTCTACGCGGCGGTCCTTTTCCTTGTCATGAGAGTCTTCCTGGTTCAGACCTTTGTGATCACTTCCGGGTCGATGGAGAACACCCTCCTGGTCGGCGACTTCCTGGTGGTCAACAAGGCGGCGATCGGTTCCCGCGTGCCCTTCACCGACATCCGGATTCCGGGATACTCCGAGCCCAGGCGGGGCGACGTTCTCGTCTTCGACCCTCATCACGAGGACGACATGACGCTGGTCAAGCGCCTTATGGGTGTGCCGGGGGACACGCTGCAGATGCGGGACAGGGTGCTGTACCGGAACGGCCAGCCGCAGGAAGAGCCCTATGTCGTGACGAGCGGCCGTCCCGACGAATTCGCTCCCTCCATGCTGTGGCAGCTGAATCACCTCGTCGAAGCCTCGGGCGGAGATTATCATCCGACGCGTGACAACTGGGGTCCCCTGCTCGTGCCGGACGGCTACTACTTCATGCTGGGCGACAATCGCGACTCGAGCCTGGATTCGCGCTATTGGGGGCTGCTGGAAGGATGGCGGTTCGAGGGTCGCGCGTCGCGCATCTACTTCTCCTACAACCGCGATTCCACCCGTCCCTTCCCCTGGATCAGAGAGATTCGGGGGAGCCGGATTGGAGACGGCATCCAGTAGCGGTTGGCTGTCAAGGCGTCCTCGATGCGCGCGCGGCTTTGTCCACGGACTGCTACGGACGCCTTCGACCGCGCCCGTGGCGGCTGGCCCGCAACTGGCCGCAGGCGGCGTCGATGTCCCGGCCCCGCGGTTCCCGGACCGCCGCCGGCACTCCGGCATCCTGCAGCCCGTCGCTGAAGGCACGCACCCGCTCTGCGCGGCTCGGCAGCCAGTCGACGTAGGGGATCGGATTGAAGGGAATCAGGTTCACGAACGCCTGGACCTGCCTGGCCAGCTGCACCAAGGCGGGGAGGAGGCCGGGATCGTCGTTGACGTCGCGGATCATCGTGTACTCGAAGGTGATCCTGCGTCCCCCCTTGCGGTTGAACGCCTCCAGCGCCTGCATGACCTGGTCGAGCGGGTAGCGCTTCTCAAGCGGTATGAGTTCGGCGCGGAGTTCCGACACGGGCGCGTGCAGCGAGAGTGCGAGGCGAAACTGCTCGGGCCGATCCGCCAATTCGGCGATGCCCGGAATCACGCCGACGGTGGATACGGTGATCCGCCTGGCACCGATCCCGTAGCCCGCGTTGAGGATGGTGAGAGCCGGAAAGACGTTGCGCCGGTTTGCCAGGGGCTCGCCCATGCCCATGAAGACGATGTTCGTGACGGCGCCGCGGCCATTCTCGGCCGCCCATCGGAGCGAGGCCCGGTATTGGCCGACGATTTCCCCCGGGGTGAGCTGACGCCCGAATCCGGACCACCCCGTGGCGCAGAAACGGCACTTGAGCGCGCATCCCGCCTGTGACGACAGGCAGAGGGTCAGACGGTCGCCCGACGGGATGAGCACGCTCTCGATGACCTCGCCGCCGCGCAGGCTCCAAAGGTGTTTGACGGTTCCGTCCGCGGACTCCGAAACCGTATCCTCCGAGGGCTCGTCCAGACGGAGGTTCTCCGACAGCGCCCGGCGTTCGTCCACCGGCAGGTTGGTCATCTCGGCAAACGAGCGCGCGTGTCGGCCGAAGAGCCATTCCTCGACCTGGGTCGCCCGGTACGCAGGCTGGCCGCGCCGGCGAAAATGGCCTTCCAGCGCCTCGCGCAGGCGTGGGGGTGTCAGCCCCAGAAGATTTGGTTGGTCGGGGGTCACGGTTCCTGTGTCATCTTTCTTGAAAGCCCCATGAAGCGGGGATTAAGTTTACCGCGAGAACACGTCCGGCGCTCCTGCCGTCGGCCGGTAAACCTCCATGGCTCACCGGAGACGGTTGGTGTCGACAAACGCAAAGAGCAGCACCACGATTCGCAGTGCAGGCGCTGGCCTGATCACGTCGAAGATGATCGGCCGGGAAGTGCGCATCGCCGGCTGGGTGCATCGCCGGCGGGATCTGGGCGGACTCGTCTTTCTCGATCTGCGCGACCGGTCGGGCATCCTCCAGGTGTCGGTCGGTCCTGGTTGGTCATCCGATCAGGCCCTGAATGCCGTACGCGGCCTGGGCGTCGAAGACGTCATCCTGGTACGGGGCGTCGTGGCGGCCCGACCCGAGGCCGCGCGCAATCCCGATATGGATACGGGCGACGTGGAGGTGCAGGCCTCCGGGCTGGAGGTCCTGAACAAGGCGCGCACCCCGGCCATACCCGTGTACCTCCCTCCCGAAGAGGAGCTGCCGTCGGAGAAGCTCCGGTTGCGCCACAGGGTGCTGGACCTGAGGAGGCGAGACCTGCAGACGAAGCTGGAGCTGCGCCACCGGTTGGTGCTGGCCGCACGCAACTACTTCGACAGCCAGGGCTTCTACGAGATCGAGACGCCCATGCTGACCAAACCCACCCCGGAGGGCGCGAGGGACTTCCTGGTACCGAGCCGCGTTCACCCCGGTGAGTTCTTCGCGCTCCCGCAGAGTCCTCAGATCTACAAGCAATTGCTGATGATCGCGGGGTTCGACCGCTATGTGCAGATCGCGCGCTGCTTCCGGGACGAGGATCTGCGGGCGGACCGGCAACCCGAATTCACCCAGATCGACGTGGAGGCGTCGTTCGTGCAGCCCGAGGACATCTATGGGTGGTGCGAGGGGCTGATGGTGAAGCTGGCCGAGGTGGCCGGCATCGACGCCGCGCCGCCCTTTCTGCGGCTTGGCTACCACGACGCCATGGAGCGCTTTGGCAGCGACCGTCCCGATCTGCGCTACGACCTTGAAATCCGCGACCTCACGGAGGTGCTGGGCGCATTGGAGTCGAGCATCCTGCGCGGCGCGGTCGCCGGGGGCGGGCGGATCCGGGGCCTTGCCCTGGAGGGCGGGGCACGCCTAACGCGGCAACAGATCGTCGCCATCGAAGATGCCGCCAACGCGGCTGGGGCGCCCGGCCTCCTGAGGGCC
>VYAQ01000237.1 GCA_009844885.1 Gemmatimonadota bacterium | reverse complement strand
GATCCCCCAGCCCTCGGTCCAAACACAGCCGCCGAATCTCGGCCATGGTGTACTCGTTGCCCCAGTTCCACTCGGTCTCAAGCGTGGCGTAGGCCTCGCGGAACTTCCCGGATGCTCCTTCCGCGTCGCCCTCGGCCAGGAGCACGGCGCCCTCCGTTCGGGTCCGGACTGTCGGATCGAAGGCGAGCAGTGCGCTCTTGCCCGCTCCCTCCAGCCGGCTGCGCGCCGACTCCGCGTCACCGGCATAGGCGGCCTCGAAGTACGCCGCGGCCAGGTCGATGACTGGTCGATACGGGGGGTACGCCGCGTCGCGGTGGTCCAGCAGGTAGCGGATGTGCGCGCCGGCGGCCTCGACATCGTCGCGGTGCAGCGCATCGGAGTGGGCAGCGAGGCGCCCCGCCAGGTCCTCGTGTGAGCCGTCACCCAGCGAGGCGGCCCGCGCGACGAGATCCGGGTCCTGGTCGCGCGGGGGCACCTGCGCCAACCCGTACGCCCCCAACGCCATGACGGCCGCGTATGCATCAGCGTACGCTCCGGGACGCAGGAGCTTGAGAATCCGCTTGCCGTCGTTGACGAACGCGCCCTGATTAATGGGCAACAGCGTCACGAACCCGATGCCGACCGACACAACGCCCAGGAAGAGCACGCCGGCGGCCAGCGCATCCTGCAGGGGGCCCTGCGGAGCCAAAGTGTCCCCGAGGTCCGCGAGCACGTAGGTCGCGAACACGAGCACGCCCACCACGATGCTGGTGACCGGCCCGCCCGCGATGAAGCTCAGCATGGCCCGCCGCAGCCCCCGGGTGCTTCCTGGCACACTCGACACCACCCCGCCCGCCAGCAACAGCTTCCTGTTGAGCCGCCAGCCCAGGCGTCCGTCGGGTTCGCGCTGTATGTGGACAGGTCCCACGATCAGCATGCCCAGGCGCATCCCGCGCAGGCGTCCGCCGATCGCATGGCCGAACTCGTGGACAGCGAGCGCCAGGAAGCCCGCAACAACCATGAATGCGAGGACTGCAACGATGGACGACGCCGCCCCGCCCTCGTCAGCGGCCGGTCCGGGATCCGGCTCGCCAAAGAGGGCGTTCACGCCCAGCGCCAGGCCGACGCCGAGCCCGACGGCGAGAAGGAGAGTTGCCGCGGTTCGAGCGCGGGGTCCGATGGTCGGGTTCCTCTTCTGTGTCGGCATGGGGTCTCCTAGGCGTTTTCAGAACGGTTTGCGCCGCCGCTTGACCCCCGGGCTACAATCAACCCTGGTACACTGCGCCGACTCCGCCGTCGCCCGCAAACCACATCAACAAGAGGAACCGAATGCGATACAAGCTGCTGGGAAGAAGCGGGCTCCGCGTGTCGGAGGTCTGCCTGGGCACCATGATGATGTCGACGGAGTCGCCCAGCTCCGCCGGACCCGAGGAGAGCCGCCGGATACTCCAAGCGTTCGCGGACAAGGGCGGCAATTACTTCGACACGGCCAACGAAGTCTACAGCGGCGGTCTCAGCGAGCGGATTCTGGGGGACTTCGTCGCTGCCGAGCGCCATCGCTACGTGGTGACGACGAAGTACACGAACACGCTGTACAGCGCCTTCGACCCGAGCATCCGGGACCATCCCAACGCCGGAGGCAACCACAAGAAGAGTATGGTAAATTCGGTCGAGGGGAGCCTGAAGCGCCTCGGCGTGGACTACATCGACCTCCTCTGGATTCACTTCTGGGAGTACAGCACCGACATCGTGGACGTGATGCGCAACGTCAACGACCTCGTGCAGCAGGGCAAGGTCCTTCACTTCGGCTTGTGCAACACGCCGGCCTGGGTTGTGGCGCGCGGCCAGACCGTGGCCGAGCAGAGAGGCTGGGAGCCGATCTCGGCGCTGCAGTACCAGTACAACCTGGTCTCGAGGGACCTGGAATTCGAGATCATTCCCTGTGCCGGCGCCCTCGGAATCAGCATGAACGCCTACTCGCCGCTGGCCGGCGGCTTCCTGACCGGCAAGTACACGCGTGGCGACAGCACCGAGAGCCGACGCTTCGACAGCGAGTTCTTCAGACAACTGACCTTCCAGTTCGACGAGAGAGCGTTCGACATCGCCCGCAAGGTCGACGAGATCGCCGACCGCCTCGGAACCAGCTCGGCCGCAGTGGCCCTGGCGTGGGTGCGCGACCGCGGCGTGATCCCGATGATCGGCGCCCGGAAGGTTTCCCAGATCGAGGACAGCCTGCGATATCTGTCACTCACCCTGCCCGCCGAGGACATGCAGGCGCTGAACGAGGCGAGCGCCCCCGTTCTGCCATGGACGTACCACCTGCTTCACAGCGACGAGATCCGGATTCGCCAACTCGCCGCCGGCGGCATGCTGGACGCGATCGACAACGAGCACTTTCCGTTCTGAGGTGTGAGGCTCGCGGTCCGCAGCGGGCTCGTCCGCGACCAAGCGGAGGGCCCGAAAACCCCATTCCACGAAAACTGGACATGAATTCTACTGACGAACGACTGGCCGAGGACATCCTGGCACTCCTCACGAGGACGCCGGGCACGATACGCGCTTTCCTTCCCAGCAACATCTGCGCTGCCTAGCCGACCGGCAGCCAATCGCACGCGCTCGTATCGATCCCGTAATCACGCTCACGGCGCCTGCCATCTCCCGCGGCGCAGCAATCTGCCGCTTCCCGCTCCGGCCAGGATCTCTCCGTCCTCATACACCACCTCTCCCCGGCGCAGCGTCATTACGGGCCAGCCCGTGACTTCCCACCCCGAGTAGACCGAGAAGCCGGTCCCGGAGAACATGTCCTCGTCGCGAATGGTGCGCGTCTCGTCCGGATCCCAGAGGACGATGTCGGCGTCCGAGCCCACCGCGATCGTGCCCTTGCGCGGGTAGAGCCCGAACAGCTTGGCCGCGTTGGTCGAGGTCACTGCCACGAAGCGCTCCTCGGAGATGCGTCCCTGGACGACGCCCTCGGAGTAGAGCATCGGCCGCACCACCTGGAGGTTGCTCAAGCCGGCTCGGTGCCGGGTGATGGTCTGCGACGGGTCCATCTTGTCCTCGCGCAGATGGGCGACATGGTCCGTGGCCAGCACGTCCACCGAACCGTCGGCGATGCCCGCCCACAGCGCGTCCTGGTCACGCTGCTCACGGAGCGGGGGCTGTCCCACGTAGAGCCCGCGGTCGGGGCCCTCGAAGCGCTCGCGCGTGAAGTGAAGGTAGATGGGGCGGGTCTCGACGAAGACGTTGAGCCCGCGGTCGCGGGCGTCCTGCAGCACCCGCAGTGCGCCTTCGGAGGAGACGTGAACCGCGTAGATGGGCGCCCCGGTGGTCTCGGCCATCGCGACCGCACGCTGGGTGGCCACCACCTCGGCGACCACCGGACGGCTGTCAGGGAAGTGCTCGAGCGAGGTGCGCCCGGCGGCCGTCAACTCGGCGACCGCGTGGGCCAGGATGGGCCAGTCCTCGCAGTGCACCATGGTCAGGATGCCGTTGCGCCCCGCCGCGTCCATGGTCGCCATGTAGTCGGGCACCGCGGCGTCGAACACGGTCCACACCATGAAGATCTTGGTGCTGGTCTGGCCGGTTTCGGCGGCCAGGGTGGCCATCTGGCCTGCCTCGGTCTCGGGGGTGATGCCCGCGTGCAGGATGACGTCCGCGATCGCCTGCTCGCGGATGAGCGCCGCCTCGCGCTCGATGGCCTGCGCGAGCGTCCGCCCCTCGGCCGCGCCGGGCCGCCAGTACCCGCTGCTGCTCGTGTGCCAGGCGAAGTTCGAGATGGTGGTGATGCCTCCCGCGAGCGCCGCCTGCGACCCGGTGCGGTAGTCGTCGCGGGTGCTTCCCCCAAGGTGTACGTGCGGATCCACCCCACCCGGCATGACCAGCAGCCCGGTGGCATCGATCGCGCGGGCGCCGGCCCCCGCCGCCAATCCGGTCCCGATCTCAACGATGGTCCCGTCCCGCACCCGTACGTCCGCGTCGAATCGTCCCTCCGAGGTGACCACCGTGCCCCCGCTGATGAGTATGTCCTGCGCGGCCAGGTCGGGTGCCAACGCTCCCGCCGCCAACAGGCCGGCCAGGAGGGTGGGGAGAGCCATTCTCGGTGAGAGGACAGTGCCGATGCGGGAGGGGAGGCTCGGCGGGCGGGTCATGGCGTCCTCCTGGGTCGGCAGGTCGGCGTCCAGGGAGACGATAGGCGAGGCTGACAGACGGCGTCAACGTGGACCCTGCCCGACGCCTTGCGCGTCCGCGGGCTTGACGAGATAGCGCGATGATATTACTGGTAACCATATGGTTACCATTTCTCAACAGCTCGACGCGACCTTTCAGGCGTTGTCCGATCCCACGCGCCGGGCGATCCTGGCGCGCCTCTCCGAAGGAGACGCCACGGTCGGCGAGCTGGCGGCGCCGTTCCGCATTTCACGACCGGCGATTTCAAAACACCTGCGGGTGCTGGAGCGTGCGGGGCTCGTGGACCGGACGCGGGACGGACGCACAAGCCGCTGTGCGCTCGACGCCCGGCCGATGCGGGAAGCCGCAGACTGGGTCGCAACATACCGAGAGTTCTGGGACGGCCAACTTGCTGCCCTGGCCTGCTACTTCGAGTCGGAAGAACCCAAATGATCCAACCTGAAGGAGAAGCCGCATGACGATCGATCCCGGACGGACGGTGCGAGTCTCAAGAGTGATCCCGGCCGTCCCTGAGACGGTGTTTCGGGCCTGGACGGACCCGAAGCTGGTCTTGCGCTGGCACGGCCCGCGTGGCGGCAGGATCCTTGGGTACGAGCGCGAACTTGTAGAGGGCGGGGCGTTCACGCTTCGCATGGAGGTGCCCGGCGGGAAGGTCTACAACGTCTTCGGAACGTACCGGCAGGTCGACTTCCCACGACGGCTCGTCTACACCTGGGATCTGAAAGAGGCAGAGGACTGGGTCGGGGAAACCCTGGTGACGGTCGAGTTTCTACCCGAGCGCGAGGCGACGCGGGTCGTCATCACCCATGAGGGCTTCCCAACTGCGGAGGACACCGAAGGACCTCGCGGCGGCTGGGCCGCGTGCCTGGAGAATCTGGAGCTTCTATTCGATTCTACTGACGAACGATTGGCCGAGGACATCCTGGCACTCCTCACGGGGACGCCGGGCACGATACGCGCTTTGCTTCAGGGGATGCCGCGACACCTGCTGCACGCGGACGAAGGGGAGGGAACGTTCAGCCCCTTCAGTGTGTTGGGACATCTCATCCAAGGCGAAATCAATGACTGGATTCCGCGTGTCCGCTGGACTCTGGAGCACGGTCGGGAGCGTGCATATCGCCCCTTCGACCGATTCGCCCATATCGAGCGCATCCGGGGCCGTTCGCTGGACGACCTGCTCGCCGAATTCCAGACGCTACGTGCTTCCGGCGTCAAGGCGCTGGGAGAAATCCTCGAAGGAGGGGCTGACCTCGATGCGGAAGGACTCCATCCGGATTTCGGCGACGTGACGCTCCGCCAACTTGTGACCACCTGGGCGGTGCACGACTTGAACCACATCGCCCAGATCACGCGGGTCGTCGCTCACCAGTTCGACGACGAAGTAGGCCCATGGAAGGCCTATCTGCCCATCCTCCACCACAATCATCGCCGCTAGGACTATTCGGGGCTGTAGGGCAGCGATGAATGATGAAGATTGATCTTCAAATCGCCGTCTATGAGCACGTAGCCAAACGTGTATTCGACCTTGGTCTCGCTGCCGTCCGGGCCCGTAAAGTAATAGTTGCCCATTGCCATTGCGGCGGCGTCGTTGGTGTAGATGCCGATGTTCTCCCACCGAACGTTGGTCCAGCCCGAGATTGCGAACCCTTTGTCCTCCGTTCCGTCTTGCCCAATGAAATAGCTCAGAGCTCCTTCAAATGTGTCACGGAACTGATCCTCCGCCGCAAGGGTCGGCTTGAACATGACCCTGGTCGCGCCATATGCATAAAGATCATTGATGTGTTTCGTCGCACGTGCGGCGTAGTCGCCGCCATCGGCATGAGCCCTGGCAATCGCGACAATACCCTCGCCCCAGGCTTTCTGTGCATCAATGACAGCCCGTTCGGAAATGATGGTGCCCTCACTTTCGTGGAATAGAAGAGATCGTGGGCTCGGGCAGACTATAGCAACCGTTTCCTGTCCCGGCAATACCGGCGCTGCCCGTGGAGGCCGCTTTACCGCGGCTCAAGCACAGTGACATCCACCCCTTCGACATCCTTGAGGTGGAGTTCGATCAACTTCCTGACGGTAGGCCACTTGAGCTTCCCGAGTCCGCATCCGAGTGCCGGAATGGCGATGGAGTTGATTCCCAGCCATGCGTCATCCGTTTTCAGGTAGCGAATGAGCTTTGCCAATGTGGTCAGTCCACGCTCCAGGTATTCCAGGCGGCTATTGTCCTTCCAGTGATCCCTGGTCGCAAAGTTGATGATGTACCTCGGGCCTTCTCCCTTGTTCTCGTGCACGAACAGGTCACCCGGTTTCATGCTTCCGTCGTAGCACCGCTCCTGATACGCCTGGAAGTTCTCCGGAAACCTCTCCTTGAACTGTAGTGCGAGCCCTCGTCCCATGACGCCTTTGCAGTTCACGGAATTGACCATGGCGTCGACGTCCGGGGCCAGGCTGAATATGTCTTCTTTCCTGAAACTGATCATCTTTCCAGATCCGCTCTTATCTGATGTGCTATTGTGGGAGCCCCAACGGCATCGCAAGCTAGCACGAGCCACGGCAGGGCTCCACCCGGACAGATACGGGCCACATTCTGTCCGGCGGGAAGGAGGGAGGGGGGATAGGAG
>VYAQ01000049.1 GCA_009844885.1 Gemmatimonadota bacterium | reverse complement strand
CCCCCGGACATCCCCGCCTTCGAGGAGACCGCGGCGGCCGAAGAGGGGCGGTTCCTCACGGTCCGGGAACGGATGGAACTGCATGCCGAGAACCCGGCCTGCAATTCCTGTCACAACGTGATCGATCCGCTCGGGCTCGCCCTGGAGAACTTCGACGTGACGGGTGCCTGGCGGATACGCGACGAGGGCAACCCGGTCGATCCCATCGGCACCATGTACGACGGCACAGAACTGGCAGGTCCGATCGATCTGCGAAACGCGCTCCTGGATCTGTCCGACATCGTCGTCAGCACCTTTACCGAGAACCTGATGGCCTATGCGCTGGGCCGGCGCGTCGAGCACTACGACATGCCGACGATTCGCGCGATCAACCGCGCGGCGGCGGAAGACGACCACCGAGTCTCGGCCTTCATCCTGGGCGTGGTCAACAGCCCACCCTTCCGTATGGCGCGTGCCGGCACACTGACCGAAGAAGAAGCCGAGCCCTGACACCCCCCGACGAGTGAGGTCTCAAACAGATGCGATACCTGACTGGCAACCACATTTCCCGACGCGCCATGCTCAAGGGCGCGGGGGCCGCCATTGGCCTGCCCCTGCTGGACGCAATGATCCCCGCCGGACGGGCGTGGGCGGCCACGGAGGCCGGAAGAGCGGCAGGCCAGACTCGGCTGGTCTGTATCGAGCAGGTGCACGGGGCCGCCGGGTGCAACGACTGGGGCAGGTCTCAAAACCTGTGGTCGCCCGCCGAGACGGGACGCGACTTCGACCTGACGCCCAGCAGCCTGCGTCCGCTCGAACCCTTCCGGAAGTACCTGACCATCGTCAGCGATACCGACGCGCGGATGGCCGACGCCTATGCTCCCGCGGAAATCGGCGGGGACCACTTCCGGACCAGCGCGGTCTTCCTGACCCAGGCTCATCCCAAGCAGACGGAAGGTTCCGACGTCCGCGTGGGGACCTCGTTCGACCAGTTGTACGTGGAACGCTTCGGCCAGGACACGCCGATCCCTTCGCTGCAGCTGTCGATCGAGAACGTGGACCAGGCCGGGGGGTGCGCGTATGGCTACGCCTGCGTGTACACGGATACGATCAGCTGGGCCACTCCGACCCAGCCGCTTCCGATGATTCGGGACCCGAGAGCGGTGTTCGAACAGCTCTTCGGGGCCGGCGGAACGCCCGAGCAGCGTGCGGAGCGCCTGAACACCGACCGCAGCATCCTGGACTGGGTCATGGGCGAGATGGCGATGATGCGCCGTAAGCTCGACCCGGTCGACGTGCACAGACTGGACCAGTATGCGGACAACATCCGTGAGCTCGAACAGCGGATCCAGCGGATCGAGGCCCAGAACTCCAGCGGCGAGGAGCGGGCGATCCCCGAAGCTCCCGTGGGTGTCCCGGACTCCTTCGAAGACCACGTGAAGCTCATGTTCGACCTTCAGGTGCTCGCCTTCCAGTCCGATATCACGCGCGTGTTCTCATTCAAGCTGGGCCGCGACGCCTCGCCCCGGGTCTATCCGGAATCCGGTGTGGAGGCGCCGTTCCACGCGATGTCTCACCACGGCGGCCGTGAAGACCGCGTACGCCAGTTCGGCAAGATCAACGAGTACCATGTGTCGATGGTCCCCTACTTCCTGGAGAAGCTGCAGGCGGTGACCGAGGGCGACGGCAACCTCCTGGACAAGACGCTCCTCATGTACGGCTCGGCAATGGCGGACAGCAACCTCCACAACCACACGCGCTGCCCTCTCTTCCTGGCGGGAGGCGCGAACGGCATCCTGGAGGGAGAGCAGCACATCCGGGCGCAGCCGGGAACGCCGATGGCCAACGTCATGCTGAGCCTTCTGCACAAGCTGGGCGCCGACGACATCAAGAAGTTCGGGAACAGCACGGGCCACTTCGCAATCTAGGAGGTGGAATGATGACCGCAGCCGGATCCGACCAGTCCCTGGTCCAGAGGCCGCGTTCGAAACGCAGGGTTGTCCGACTCCTCGCACTCGCTTCGCTGATGGCTGTGGCGGCCGCCGGTTCGCCCGTCGAGTCACCGGTCGCGGACGCGGCCGAGCGCGGCGATCTGGAGACGGTGCAAGCGCTGCTGAGGCAGGGCGCCGATGTCAACACGGCCCAGAGCGACGGCATGACGGCACTTCACTGGGCCGCGCGCAACAACGACGTCGGCATCGTGAAGACGCTTCTGTATGCCGGGGCGACGTTTCGTGCCACGACGCGGCTGGGGGGCTATACGCCACTGCATCTTGCCAGCCGGGGAGGACACACCGAGGTCGCGACACTGATCCTGGAAGCGGGCGCAGATCCTGACGTCTTCACCACCACCGGCGTGACCGCAATGCACTTTGCGGCCGACGCGGACGCGGCGGGCGTGATCGGAGCGCTGGCGGCGCATGGAGGCAACGTGAACGCGAGGGACAGCTTCGCCGAGCGGACGCCTCTGATGTTCGCCGCAGTCCGCGGTGCGGACGCGGCGCTGAGCGCCTTGCTGGATGCCGGCGCCGACATCTCCCTGGTCACGCGGGTCAAGGACTACGAGGTCATCGACCAGAGTCTGCGGGCCGAACAGCGTCAGCGTGCGCGCGTGAAGGCGGCGGCTGAGGAGCCCGAGGAGGAGGAGGAAGTCAGCGAGGCCTCCGCGTCGCCGGTACCGCCGCAGGCACAGCAGCCCCGGAACCCGGCCCAGGGTGCACAGGCCCGGCAAACCGGCAACCCCGAACAGACGGCCGCCCCGGGACAGCCTGAGCCGGACGAACCGTCGACGCCGCCCGAGGAACCGCCGGTAAAGGCACTGACCTCGGCGCAGCAGATCGGGAAGCAGGGCGGATTCGGCGCACTCCACTACGCGACCCGCGAGGGTCATCGATCAACGGCCGCGCTGCTCCTGGACAGGGGTGCGGATATCAACCAGCTGACGGCGGGCGATCAGACGTCCCCGATGCTGGTCGCCGTGATCAATGGCAACTATGACCTCGGGCGCGACCTGCTCGAGCGGGGAGCCGACCCGAACCTCGTCAGCGACGATGGCGCGGGGCCTCTCTTCGCCACGCTCAACATCGAATGGTCGCTTCGCACCTGGTATCCGCAGCCGCAGGCTTTCCGCCAGCAGGAGACGGACTACCTCGAATTCATGAGGCTGCTGCTCGAAGCGGGCGCCGATCCCAATCAGCGGACAAGCACGCACATCTGGTACGCCGCCTACAATGCGGGCCGCATGGGTGTCGACTTCACCGGCGCCACTCCCTTCTGGCGGGCGGCATACGCCACGGACGTGGAGGCCATGCGCCTTCTCGTCGAGTACGGGGCGGACCCCGACATCTGGACGATCAGGCTGCCGAACCGCCGCCGCTTCTTCGATCCCAACTTCCCGGACACCCGTCCCGAGGACACGCCGGCCGATCCATCCGGGTTGCCTCCCGTACCGGTCGGTGGCCCGGCCGTACACCCGCTACACGCCGCGTCGGGCGTGGGGTTTGGCACTTCCAGGGTGGCTCAGCAGCACCGCGCCGTCCCCGACGGATGGCTCCCCGCGGTTCGCTATCTGATCGATGAACTCGGAATCGACCCCAACCTGCGCGACAAGGACGGCTACAACGCCATCCACCATTCGGCGGCCAGGGGCGACAACGAGACCATCCTGTTCCTGGTCAGCCGCGGCGTGGACATCCACGCCATCAGCCGGCGTGGCCAGACCACGGCGGACCTGGCGAACAGCCCGGAGCAGCGGGCCCAGCCGCACCCGGCGACCGTCGCGCTGCTCGAGAAGCTCGGCTCGCGCAACAACCACCAGTGCCGTTCCTGCGGGGGCAACTGATGGAGGGGAGAGTGCCCGACGGACCGGTGTCGGCGCGGCGCGGCGCGGCCTCGCTGGTCGCAGCCGCAGCCGCGATGCTGTTCCTGCCCGCGTCGGGTGTCGCCCAGGACACCGAGTGGAATCGGTACACGCTGGAGGATCTGGTCGGCGTTCATGTGCGCGCCGAGACCAATCAGGGGTGTGAGGGGGCGGGGCTCTCGGCTGAATCCGTACGGACGGACGCGGTGGCCGCGCTGGAGGCGGCGGAGGTGCCGCTGCTGACCGAGCGCGAGATGCTGGAGAGCCCCGGCATCCCCGAACTCAGGGTCACGGTGGAGTGCGGGGGTGGTGTGGCGGGGGTCGTGGGCTATTCGGTGTCGCTCCGCGTGCAGCAGGCGACCCAGATGATCCGCGACAACCAGATCACGCTGTCGGAAGCCGTCACCTGGTGGACGACCGGCGTTGGAGTCGCCGAGGCAGGGACCGTCCCGGCCGCGCTCGGTGCCGAGCTGCAGGCCAGGTTGGCGGCCTTTGCGGATGCGTTCGCGGCCGCCAACGCCGAGGAGGAGGGCCCGGGCTAGGGCGGTCTGCAGTCAGGCATCACGGACCGAACTCGTGCGGCCGTTGGCTGGCCGGGTGCGCCGTGATCACCGCCAGGAAGTCGTCGGCGTAGCGGCGCAGCTTCGTTTCCCCCACCCCGGTGAGTCCGGCGAAATCCTCACGGGTGCGTGGGCGCCGCGCCACCATCTCCCGAAGCGTCGAGTCGTGGAAGATGACGTAGGGCGGGACGCTCTGGGCCTGCGCGAGTTTGGTGCGGCGCTCGCGCAGGGCCTCCCACAGCACTTCGTCCCACGTGGCCGGATCGGGGGGCGGCGGGGCCTCGCGCGGCTTGCGCTTGCGCCGTGCCGCGACTGGCCGCACGTCCATGCGCATGTGCACCTCGGCCTCGCCGCGCAGGATCGGCCGGCTCGCATCGGTCAGCCGGATGGATCCGTACTTCTCGATCTCGACACTGAGGAGGCCGCGAGCGACGAGTTGGCGGAACACCGAGCGCCACTGGTACGCGTCCAGATCCGCGCCGACGCCGAATGTCGGGAGTTCGTCGTGCCCGAAGCGCCGGACGCGTTCGGTGTCGCGCCCGCGCAGGACATCGGTGAGGTATGCGGCGCCGAAGCGCTGTCCCGTCCGGGAGACGCACGACATGGCTTTCTGCGCGGCCTCGGTGGCGTCCCAGACCGCCACGGGCGTGAGGCAGTTGTCGCAGTTGCCGCAATCGCCGGAGAGGGTCTCGCTGAAGTACGCCAGCAGTGACCGTCGCCGACAGGTCGCGAGCTCGCAGTAGCCGAGCATGGCGTCGAGCTTGCGCACCTCGAGCCGCTTGCGCGCCTCACCCGCCTCGGACTTCTCGACCATGCCGCGCATGGTGACGACCTCCTGCAGCCCGTAGACCATCCACGCGTCGGCGGCCTCGCCGTCGCGTCCGGCACGGCCGGTCTCCTGGTAGTAGGCCTCAATGCTCTTCGGGAGGTCCAGGTGGGCCACGAAGCGCACGTCGGGCTTGTCGATGCCCATGCCGAAGGCGATCGTGGCCACGATGACGACCCCGTCCTTGCGCACGAAGCGGTCCTGGTGCCGCTGCCGCGTCGCGCCGTCCAGGCCGGCGTGATACGGCAATGCGTCCACCCCGATCTCCTGCAGCCATGCGGCGGTCTCGTCGACCTTGCGCCGCGACAGGCAGTACACGATGCCTGCATCGCCGCGGTGACCTTCCAGAAAGCGCCGTAGCTGCGCCCGCGCGTTGTTCTTCGGGACGACCTGGTAGCGAATGTTCGGGCGATCGAAGCCGCTGACATAATGGGGGGCATCCCGCAGGCTCAACCGATCGACGATCTCACGGCGCGTGGGCTCGTCCGCCGTTGCTGTGAGCGCGATCCTTGGCACATCCGGAAAGAGCTCCGGCAGCGCCGAGAGCTGGAGATACTCGGGGCGGAAGTCGTGGCCCCACTGGGATACGCAGTGGGCTTCGTCGATGGCGAAGAGAGCCAGCCGGGTGCGCGACAGCAGCGCCAGCGTGCGTTCGCCGAGAAGGCGCTCGGGGGCGATGTAGAGCAGATCGAGCCGGCCCGCTGCGATCGCGGCCTCCGTCTCTCGCACCTCGCGGTAGCTGAGGCTCGAGTTGAGGCAGGCGGCCCGCACGCCGGTCTGGCGGAGACCCTCGACCTGGTCGCGCATGAGGGCGATGAGCGGCGAGACGACCACCCCCATCCCGTCCCGCACGATCGCCGGGATCTGGTAGCACAGGGACTTGCCGCCCCCGGTCGGCATGAGTACCAAGCTGTCGCCGCCGGCCACAGTGTGCTTGATCACGGCCTCCTGCTGGCCAATGAAGCCGGGGTAGCCGAAGACGCGCCCGAGAATCTTGCGGGCCTTCTCGGTCATGTGAGGGAGCTGGGGCTCCTCTCGGCGCGGACGGCGAGGAGCCCGGCAACCAGCGAGATCAGCGCCGTGAATGGAAAACGAGAATGTGTCGTTGCGATGCGTGGTTGCGTCACTTACGGTACCGATGGTGGCTGGGGGCGGAGTGGTCGAGCCCGAATTCCATGGACAGCTGATCGGCGGGCCGCGTTGAAGGCCGCAAGGGAGAAGCGCATCATGAAGATAACCTCGAACGTCGCGCCGCCGGTCGGCCTCCTTTCGGCACCCGGCCTCCTGGCGGCGATCGGCGTCTTCGCGGCGACCGGCGTTACAGGCGGGGCGGCGCTGGCGCAGGAGCCTCCCGACACCGTCTTCGAGGTGGAGGCTCTCGAGGTGGTCGTCGGTTCACGGGCTGGCGTGGCCGACCCGGCGACCCTCCCCGTGCCCGTCGATATCTATGGCGCCGAGGAGATCGCGCGCCTGGGAGAAGTCGATCTCTCCGAGGTCCTGGGACGGATCGCCCCCTCCTTCAACTCCACCCGCCTGTCGGCCGGAGACGGCGCCGCCCTGCACGTGGCCACGCTGCGCGGCATGAATGGCGACCAGGTGCTCGTGCTGGTCAACGGCAAGCGGCGTCACGGGGTCGCGTTCGCCAAGGTGCTCGCGGTCTCGGGACAGGGCACGACCGGGACCGACCTGCGCGCCATTCCCGTGCACGCGATCAAGCGCATAGAGGTGCTGCGCGAGGGTGCCGCCTCGCAGTACGGTTCGGATGCGATTGCGGGCGTGATCAACATCGTGCTCAAGGACGACGCGAGCGGGATCGACGCGGCGACCTTTCTCGGCCGAACGTCGCGCGGTGACGGGATGAGACTGATCACGTCGGCCAACGCAGGGGTGCCTATCGGCGACGGATTCCTGAATGTTACCATGGAGGTGGCCAGGCAGGAGGTGACGAACCGGGCGGGCGCCGCGCCCACCTGCTTCGGTCCCGATCCGTCCTACGGCCCCTGCGCGGATGGCGGCAAGGTCATCCAGCTCCAGCGCAACGGCGAACCCGACTACAGGGGCGCGGGCTTCATGGCCAACGCGGCAATCCCCTTGGGCGAGTCGGCTGAATTGTACGCGTTCGGGGGCTACTCCGGCCGCGAAGCAGTCTCCGACGGCCTGTACCGGAAGGCCGACTGGGTTCCGCGCACCGTCAGCCATGTCTACCCGGACGGTTTCTTTCCCATCGAGGAGTCGGACCTCACGGACAAGTCGGCCGTGGCGGGGCTGCGGGGCCCGGTGGGCGCGTGGTCGGGCGATCTCAGTCTCGGCTTCGGTCATGGCCGGTTCGCCTTCGGCGCCGCCAACTCGATCAACCCGTCCTACGCCGCCGAGTATCTGGCCGGGAACCCCGGGGCGGACGGCGCGTCCATTGCGGCGAACGCGGGACCGCGCAACACGTTCAGCGGGGGGTTGAACGTGCGCCAGTGGACGCTGAACGCCGACGCGACACGGGAGCTCGAAGTCGGCTCGACCCCTGCATTCCTGGCTTTGGGCGGTGCCTTCCGGAGGGACTCGTACTGGATGGAGGCCGGCGACCGAGCCTCGTGGGCATGCGGACCGAGCGACACCCCCGGCAGCTTTCCGGCCGCCCATCACCAGAACGACGGGTCCGTGTTCGCGAGCTGCGGGATCCAGGGCTACCCCGGCTACAGCACCACCTCGGCTTCGCTGAGCGCACGGGATCGCAACAGCTTCGGCGCCTATGCGGACATGGAGTTGAGCCCGTCCGAAGCAGCAACACTGAGCGGCGCCCTGCGCTTCGAGCAGTACACCGATGCGGGCAGCTCACTCACCGGCAAGGTGGCCGGCCGCGTTCAACTGGGCCCGTCCGGCGCCGCGCTGCGGGCCGCGGTCTCGACCGGCTTTCGCGCACCGCGCCTGCCCCAGCGGGGCTTCAACACGATCGGTTTCGTGGGGGGCAGCGAGGGTCTGGTGAGCGCCGGGTTCCTTCCCGAAGGCGACCAGATCGCGTGCGCCGACTTCCGCGCATGCTCCCTGAGCCACGAGACGTCGCTGAGCTTCACCGGCGGGTTCGTCTATTCCGCCGACAACGGCCTCCTGGTGACCGCCGACTACTACCGCGTTGCGGTCGGCGACGCCATCGCGCTGACACAGAGCCTGGGTCCGGCCCACGGGCTGCGTTCGGGCGCCCGGTTCCAGGGCCGGCCGGTGGACGCCGTCGCGTTCTGGACCAATGCCATCGACACGCGCACGCAGGGATTCGACCTGGTCGCCAGCTGGCGGTTGCGCGGTATGGCCTGGGGCGCCGCGGATCTGTCGGCCACCCTGCACCGCAACAGCACCAGGATCACCGCCAATCGGAACGAGAACTTCATTGGCGCCACGCAGCAGACCCTGATCGAGCAGGCGCAGCCCGGACGGCGGATCGGCGTGAGCGCCGACATCAGATCCGCCGGCGGCCTGGGTGCCAGGTTCAGCGTGAATCACATCGGAGCCGTGACCACGCCGTTCATCTTCGAAGAGAACGTAACGATCGACGCCGCCGCCATCGCCGACCTGGAGCTTACGGTGCAGATAGCCGACCGGATCCGCCTGGGGCTGGGCGCCAACAACCTGCTGGACAGGCTGCCGAACAGGCTCCCGGACGACTCCGTGGCCCAGTTGTGGACCATGGAGTATCCCTCCGAGTCGCCCTATGGCGTCGCGGGGCGCATCTGGTACATGCGGGTGAACGTGGTCGGGAACTGAATCGAGGCCGGGGCGAGGGGCGGGCCCGCGGCACAGGGACCGTCAGCGTCGCAGGAGAAGCCGGTCCGCGGTCCCCCGGCTGGCCAGGTAGAAGTCCGGTCGGCCGTCGCCGTCGAAGTCCGCGAATTCCAGGTCGAGCCCCGTCCCGGTAACGCCCGCCCCAAAAACCTCATCCGACGCGTCCGCGAAGACGCCATTGCCGTCGTTCAGATAGGCCCGGTAGCGGCTGTCGGCGATGCGCCCGACGCTGAGGTCGACATCGGAGTTGGCGGTGACGATGTCCAGGTCCCCGTCACCGTCGACATCCATGAAGTCGCCGTCGAACGACGACACGCTCGCCGCCGGCAGCCGCGCCGAGGTCTCATCGGTGAAGAAGCCGGCCCCGTCGTTGATCAGAAGGCGGTTGCGCGGATCCGCACCGGCCACGAAGGCGGCGACGTTGGCGAAGAGGAGGTCGAGGTCCCCGTCGCCGTCCACGTCGCCGAAGTCGGCTTCACGGGTCTCCTCGCCGCCTTCGCGCCGGGGAATCCTGGCCGCGCTCTCGTCGCTGAAGTGCCCGGTGCCGTCGTTGATGTAGAGGGCGTTGGGACCCTCGTTCGCGACGATGAGATCCAGGTCGCCATCGCCGTCCACGTCGCCGAGCTCCAGATCCTGCGTGACATCCGACGAACGCGGAAGCCGCTCGGCCGTCTCGTCAACGAAGCCGCCGGCACCGTCGTTGATGATGACCGCGTCCTGGCCGTTGTTGGCGAACAGGATGTCGGGCGAGCCGTCCCCGTTCACGTCGGCCACCACCACCCCGTTGGTGGTGCCCTCGACGGGAAGCCGCGCGCCCTCGTCGGTGAAGCGGCCGGTCCCGTCGTTGAAATACAGCTCGTTGACCCGGTCGTCCTCGCTGACGACGACGATGTCGAGGTCGCCGTCGCCGTCGAAATCGGCGATCCCGACGTCCTCGGAGTCGCGGTTGATCGCTGGAAGGCGCGTGCTGCCGTCGCTGAATCGGCCCGCGCCGTCGTTGAGGAGCAGAATGTTGGGACGGAATTCGTTGGCGATCACGATGTCCAGGTCGCCGTCGGCGTCGAGGTCGGCGACGCCCGCGTCCATGCTGAGGCCGTTCAGCAGTCCGGTGGGCAGATGCGTGGCGGTGACGTCGCTGTACAGCGTCTGGGGCGGCGCGACCGTGGTGGTGTCGGGCGCCACGGGCTCGCCGCTTCCGCCGCTCCCGCATTCCGCAGGCACCGCCGCGAGACACGCAACGGTGCACAGCGCGACGGACGGAGCCGCGCGGTTCGGCCGGTGCTTCTTCATCAGGAAATCACGCCCATCCCCAGTGCCTGGATTCGGCGGTTGAAGTCGGCGAGTTCGTCCTCGAGCACTTCTTCGATCGCTTCCCGGATCCGCAGGAGGCGTTGTTCGAGGATGACGTGCACCTCGCCTTGCTGCTCTGTGGGCGGGAAGTCGCCGATCGACACCGTGGTGAAGAGATAGCCCAGCCGTTCGATCAGCCGTGTGGGATAGCGAATGGCGTCCTGTCCGGTGCCGGTCGCCCGCATCTGGAAGAGTCCGTCCTCGGCCGCGATCAGGCGCTGGTTGAGCGCATCGGCCGCGGCAACGAGTTCGGGAGTGTCCCCCCTGTCCTCAAGGACGGCGCGCACGTCCAGCAGCTGCCGCCTCACCCATTCGACCCGGTTGATCAGTTCGCCCGTCGCCTCCAGATCGGCCCGGATGTCGGCCAGCGCGTCCAACTGGGCCTCGATGTCGGCGAGCGTCCCCTCCGAGTGGGGGTCCTTGCGGACCTCCAGCTGCTGCATCATGACCTCGTCGCCGATCCTGAGCGTCACGGTGTACATGCCCGGCGCCTGACGATAGGTCCCCGCTCCCGGGCCGCCCAGCGGTCCCCCGGGAAGCGGCCGCCAGCGTTCTTCGCCGAGGGAGACATCTTCGCCGTACAGCGGCTTCGTGCGCAGCCGGACCTGCTCGACCGGCTCGTTCATGAGGTCCCACCACACCCGGTTGACGCCCGCGGTTGCCGTGCCCTCCAGAGTGCGCACGACCTCGCCCGCCGCGTTCGCGATTTCGACCGTCACGCCGTCGTCGGTCGCCTCGGCGAGCCAGTAGTTGAGCGACGCGCCGTAGGGCGGGTTCTCGCCGTCGGACTGGTCGTCGAACATCGTGAAGGGAGCCGAGATCGACTGAAAGCGGTAGGCCGGACGCGGAGCGAAGAGGTGGGCCGCGCTCGCCGCCACTGCGGGAGTGAGCTGCTGGAGAGGCGTAATGTCGTCGAGGATCCAGTAGCCGCGTCCGTAGGTGCCGACCACCAGGTCGTTGAAGTGCTCCTGCACGACCAGCCCGTACATCGGTGCGGGCGGGAGGTTGGTGTGGAACTTCTGCCAGCGGTCGCCGTCGTCGAAGGAGACATACACCGACGCCTCGGTGCCCAGGTAGAGGAGGCCGGGGCGAACCGGGTCCTCGTGGATCGAGCGCGTGTAGCTGAGCACGCCGTCGTCGATGCCGTTGGTAATCGGCGTCCAGCTCTCGCCGTAGTCGTCGGTCCTGTAGGCGCGGGCCTCGAAGTCGCCCACCTGGTGGTGCTCGATCACCATGTACGCCTTGCCCGCCGTGTACCGCGAGGCGTCGATCCCGCGCACGACCCCGTCAGGGGGCAGGTTCGGGATGTTGGCCGTCACGTTGGTCCAGGTGGCGCCGCCGTCGCGGCTTACGTGCATCAGCCCGTCGTTGGTCCCGGCCCACAGCACTCCCGGCTCGAGCGGGGACTCGTCTAAGGCGTAGATCACACAGCAGTACTCCACACCGATGTTGTCCGGCGTGAGGCCCCCGCTGATCCCCATGCGGCTGCGGTTGTTGGTGCTCAGGTCCGGGCTGATCACCTCCCAGCTCTGTCCCCGGTTGGTGGTGCGGTGGACGTGCTGGCTGGTCACGTAGACGGTGTTGTTGTCGTGCGGCGAAATGAGGAGCGGGAAGGTCCACTGAAAGCGGTACCTGAGCGAGTCGGCCGGGTGGCCGGTAGTCGACTCGGGCCAGACCTCGACCTCGCGGTATTGGCCGGTGCGGGCGTCCCAGCGCGACACGATGCCGCCGCCCGCCCCCACGCCGGATGCACTGGACCATACGATGTTCGGATCGGTGGGGTCCGGATTGGCGAAGCCGGACTCTCCGCCGCCGACCGAATGCCACAGGCCGCGGGGAATCCCCACTCCGAAGATCCCGCCTCCCATGCGGCTGTTGCTGGGGCCGCGCGTGGAGGGGCCGTCCTGCCGGTTGCCCATGACGTTGTAGGGGATCGCATTGTCCACCGTCACGTGGTACATCTGGGCGATCGGCAGCTGCACCCGGAACCACGTCCTGCCGCGGTTGCCGGAGATCGCGAGGCCGCCGTCACCGCCCACGATCTGGCGGTCGCCGTCGAATGGGTCGACCCACATGTCGTGAGTGTCCCAGGTCGGGCCTTCCAGGAACCCGGTTGCGGTTGAGGTGACGCCGCCGTCGAGGGTCGTGCTGTACGCGGCCGCGAGGAAGTACGCCTCGTCCGGGTCGTCGCTATTGACCTCGCACCGCGTGTAGTAGGCCGTGCGGCCGGCGAGATCGCGGTCGTAGCTGACAAGCGACCAGGCATGGCCGCCGTCGTCGGAGCGCCAGAGTTCGCCGCCGTCGGTGTCGCCCCCTTCCCAGGGCACGCCGTCGCCGGTTTCGATGAGGGCGTAGACGCGGCGCGAATCGGCGCGGCTCATGCACAGCGCGATCTTCCCGATTTCGCGCGTGGGCAGACCGTTGCCGGCGAGCCGCGTCCACGTCGTGCCGCCGTCCCGGGAGACGTGGATGGCGCTGCCCGGGCCGCCGGATGTGCGCGTCCAGGTCCGGATCGCGATCTGCCAGGTTCCCGCAAAGAGGATGCGGGGATTGTTGGGATCCATGACGAGGTCGCTCGCGCCGGTCTCCTCGTCCACGAAGAGCACGTGCTCCCAGGACGCGCCGCCATCCATGGTGCGGTAGATGCCCCGTTCGGGCTGGGGCGCGTAGCCGTGCCCGATGGACGCCGCGTAGACGATGTCCGGGTTGGTCGGATGCACGATGATGCGGCTGATGCGCCCCGTGCCCTCCAGCCCCATGTGCGTCCAGGTCTCTCCCGCGTCGGTGGACTTCCACACGCCGTTGCCGATCGACACGTTGGAGCGGATGAAGGGCTCACCGGTGCCCGCCCACACGATATTCGGGTCCGACGGGGACACCTCCACCTCGCCCACCGAATGCACCGGCTGGTCGTCGAAGACTGGACGCCAGTTGACACCGCCGTCCTCGGTTTTCCACAGACCGCCCGAAGCCGCCCCCGCGTAGTAGGTGAAGCGGTCCCCGGGCACACCGGTCACCGAGGTGACCCGGTTCCCGAGCGGCCCGATGTGGCGGTACTGCATCGAGGCGAAGGCCGAGGTCGGGGCTTGCTGGGCCTGGCTCGGCGGCGAATGCACGGCGAGAGCGCCGAAGGATACCACGACAGACAGGGCCGGGGCAAAGCGAAGAACGTGGGAAAGCATTGCGCGCTTCTCCTTTATGGGGGACGCACACGTGCCTGGCGCGGGGCCCGCACGTGGGGAAGACCGGCCGCCCGCAGTGAGGCCCAGGGAAGCCTGCACTGCGGACGGCCGCCTTCAGCTTGTTGTCCGGCGGTCGCTAGCCGTGATCGTGGACGTGCGCGTGCACTGGCCGCGTCACGAAATCGGCGTGCCCCGATCCGACCGCGCCATGCATGAGCATGAACGTCACATCGGTTTCGCCCGCCATGTGGCCGTGCAGGTGGCCGCCGAACTCACCAGGCGTGTCCTGTTCGAATTCGGCGATCGACTCGTCCTCGATGTCGACTTCCAGGTATGTGTCGTCTCCCAGCGGGATCGGATCGCCGTCGTGATCCACAAAGCGGACCGTGATGTGCGGCGTTTCCTCTCCTTCGTCGACCTCGAGTTCGCCGGTCCAGGTCTGGGTATCGCCGTCGTACGACGCGATGACCTGGCCATTCATCACGAGCTCCACGCCCTCGGGTTCGTAGTGCTCGTCCTCGTGTTCGGTCATCGAGTCGCTGCAGGCCCCGAGGACCAGGGCCAGGGCGGCGAGGACGGCAAGCGGTGCGTTTCTGTAGCTCCATGTCTTCATTTGTTTCTCCTGTGTTCGTTCTGATTGAACGTCGTGCCCGGGCACATCCCTAGAACACGACCCGGTAGGTTAAATCTAGACCCCTCCCGGCCTCGGGCATGATCTCCTTGACGCGAGAGAGGTGGTTGCGGTATACGGTGTCCCTAACATTGTTCAGGCTCACGGCGAGGACATTCAGGCGGCCTCCCAGGGTAATCCTGGTGCCCGTGGAGAGATTCAGCACCGTGTACCCGTCGGTCGCGGTTTCGAACTCGCCGATCCGATCCTGGCTCGCCGCCATCTCGGCCTCTCCGCGGATGAACCACAGCGGACGTTCATACTTCAGGGCCGTGTGACCCCTGAGCGGCGGCACGAGGGGAAGAGGCTGATCGGTGCCCTTGAGACTTCCCTGCACCGTTGACGCCACTGCCTCGAGCGCGAATCCGCCACCAATGTCCACGTCCACGCCCGCCTCGAAACCGCTGAACACGGCGTCGTTGCTTTGGAACTGGTATATCGGAAGCAGCACCCGGCTCAAGCGATCCGTGTCCTCTCCGTATACGTATCCCCTGATGTCGTTGTAGAAGCCGGTCACCTCGCCCCTCACCCTGTCGGACTCGAAGCGCAGGAAGATGTCGAACCCCCTTCCGATCTCGCTCTCGAGAGACGGGTTTCCGACTTCGAAGGCGTACGCTGCAAGGTGAGGTCCTTCCGAATACAGCTCGTCGACGTCGGGCGACCGAAACGCCCGGACAACGCTCGCGCCGAGCGTCAGGCCTGAAACCGGATTGAGCAGCACACCCATCGATCCCGACAGGGCGTGGAAGCTGCGGTCACGGATCTCACCAATGTCGGAGTCCCGATCCTCTTCCAACGGATCGGCCCTGGTCCAGTCGTAGCGCAGTCCCCACTCGATCCTTGCGGAACCCAGGTCGACCTCTTCGAGCAGGTACATCGCCGCGCGCAAGCGACGTGTGTCCGGCGTGTACAGACTCCCGCCGTAGGTAAAGTCCTCCCACGAGAGCCGAGCCCCCATTGCACCCGCCGCAAACGGTCCCCATGCCGCATGACGGCCCAGGATATCCCCGCTTGCGGCCTGCTGTCGAAAGAGGGTTCCCAGAATGTCCGGGGGTTCGATCTCCCGGTGCTCGTACCAGGTGTGGGTCGCGGCGAAACGGATATCCTCGAAGAACCCTGCCGGCTCCTCGGCCACGGCCTGGAACTTGGAGGCATAGCGCTGCATTTCGATGCGAACGCCCTCCTCGTGCCCCCCGACGAATCCCCCGGGGATGCCGTAGTCGTTCCGGTAGCTGCGGAAAGAACCCCCGAGATGTCCCCAGTCCGCTACGTAGGCGGTGCCTGCTCCGCCGGTCCATAGCCGACCGTTGGTGTTCGGCAAAGTGCCGACGGGCGTCTTCAGGTCCCCCGCCGTCCGCGCAGCCACCTCCAGGCGCAGTGGCACCCGCTCCGCAACCGGGAAGACCGCGGTCGCGCTGCCACCCAGGGCACCCGTAACACTCTGGCTCTGAAGCGTCGTCGAACCCGTGACGTGGTGAGGCACTGACGAGGGAATCTCGTCACGTATGACGTTGACGACGCCTCCCAGTGCGTTGCCGCCGTAGAGCAGTGCCCCCGGGCCCCGCACGATCTCGATTCGCCGCGCGGACGACGGATCAAGGGCGGTCGCGTGGTCCGTGCCCGAGTTCGAGGCGTCTCCAACCGGGGTACCGTCCTCCAGCATCAACACCCGATCGCCACTCAGTCCCCTGACCACGGGTTGCGAGACAGCCGGACCCATGCTGATTGCGGCCATCCCCGGCATCGAAGCGAGGGTCGCGGCGACGGTCGCTTCGCTCCTGCGCTGCAACGCATCGCCGGCCAGGACGCTGACGGGACGCAAGGCCTCTGCGGCGGCGCGCTCGCTGAGGGTCCCGGTGACGACCATGCCCTGAAGCGCGATCGGCGACGTCGTCAATTCGATCGCGACTACCGCGGACTCGTCACCCACCGTGACTTCGCTGGTGCGGCTTCGATAGCCCAGGCGCTCGACGCGCAGGGAGTAGCTCCCTCCGGCTATGCCCGTGAGGTGGAAGGTCCCGTCACCGTGGGTCACCGCGCTCGTTCCCGTCCCGACCACCGCGACAAACGCGCCCGCGAGCGGCTCGCCCGTATCGGCATCGCGCACGACACCCTCGATCTCGCCCTCGTGCTCCGGTTCCTGGGCGTCTGCCGTGGTCCGGAGCAGGACGAGTCCGATGAGCATCGTCAATGCGACGACGCGGTACGATTCGAATAGCATCGGTTTCAAGGGGTGCCGCTCGTTCTCTGCATCCACGTATGATGCGGACCGCCCAGGACCGGGACGGCCTCGCGAAGTTCCAAGGGAAGGGTGGCCGTGGAGGATCAGGTGAGCGGTGGAGCCCTCGGTATTCCCGGAGAAGACCAGATCGACGCGTCGGCCGGCAGCGGCCAATCCGGGCACCGCTGCGCGATGCGGATGGGTGCGGAGCTCTGGCCCGCTACCGCGATGCCGGGGGCGGCTCCAGTCGCCCAAAGCGACCTGACGATTTGACAGAAGAGGTGCCCGTCATGCCCGGGGCACTCGGTGCTCTCTGGCGTTTCGACATGGACCGGCGGTTCGAATTGGGCCATGTCCAGGACGGCATCCGCGGGAACCAGCGATGTTGCCACGGCGATCTGGGCCAGGGCAATGCAGGAAACGGCAACCCGTCTCCACCCGCGCCTGCTGGATTGCCGTAGAAACAAGTTTGTCGCCTTGCTGATGCCGGATGCACTGGCCAAGCGCAATGGAGAGAGCGCGGCTCCCTGATCGTCGAGCTCGCAGGCCATGGGCCCAGAGGGACTTGAACCCCCGACCGTCGGATTATGAGTCCGCTGCTCTAACCGCCTGAGCTATGGGCCCGGATAAGGCTAACGAATCCACTGATCCCCGGCCACCACCCTCAGGATGTGCCGAATACCCTGTCTCCGGCATCGCCAAGGCCGGGTACGATATAGCCCACCGCATTCAATTGCCGGTCCAGGGCGGCAGTGTAAACGGGGACATCCGGATGCCGGGCGGTCATGTGGGCCGCGCCCTCGGGAGACGCGACCACGCACATCACGCGAATGTCGGTGGCCCCGTGAGCCTTCAATTCCGCCACGGCTGCGGCCGCGGTCCCACCGGTTCCCAGCATCGGGTCGAGCAGCAGGAAGGCAGAGTCCCCGGTGTGGGAAGGCAGGTTTCCGTAGTACCTGACGGGTTCGAGAGTTTCTTCGTTCCTGTAGAACCCGAGGTGTCCAACCCGTGCACCCGGGACGAGCTTCCTGACCGCTTCCAACATTCCCAGTCCCGCCCTCAGAATCGGTACGACCACCAGGCGGTCTTCGCGGATACGGCGAGCCCGAGTGGTCTCGAGAGGGGTCTCGATGCTCACTTCATCGCCTTCGAGCCCGCGGGTCACGTGAAAGGTCATCAGCAGCGTGATCTGGTCGAGGAGTTCCTTGAACTCGGGCGGCTGCGTCCGCCTGTCCCGCATGAAGGACAGCTTGTGTTCGATCAGGGGGTGACGAATCACCTCAAGCGTAGAATCAGGCACGCGTTCCTCTTTTCCTCCCCGGTCCGCTCCGGCGGCGATTCGGCGACCGGGCGACAAGCGATCTCGCCCCGGCCAACTCGGAGGGCCGAGCGGGTCTCCAGGCTCCGGGCTTCAGCCCGCCGAGTCGAAACGGACCAAACCGCGTCCGCGCCAGAGACCGCGGAGGGTGGCCCACGGCCCTGAGGAGCCGGCGAACCTCGCGCTTTCTGCCCTCGGTGAGCACCAGCCGGACGCCCGGCTCGTCGTCCGACCATTCGAACCTGCGCACCCGCGCGGGGCGGGCGAAGCCGTCCTCAAGCTCCACCCCGCGCTTGAGCCGCTTGAGCGTCCGTGAGCTGAGCGGAGCCGCAACGCGGGCGCGGTACTCCCGCTCGACCTTCCCGCTCGGGTGCGCCAGCGCCGCCGCCAGGTCACCCTCGTTGGTCATGAGCAGCAATCCGGAGGTATCACGGTCCAGCCGCCCGACGTAGCGCAGCCCGCCGGCCCAGGAAGGCAGAAGGTCGTAGACGGTCCGGCCACCGTGAGGGTCGGTCCTGGTACACAGGACGCCGACGGGCTTGTGAAAGACAATCCAGCGGCGTGGCGCGGGCTCCACGACCCTCCCATCCAGCGAAACCACGTCCGTGCCGGGGATCACCCGCGCACCCATTCCTGATACGGGCTCGCCGTTGATCGAGACGCGGCCCTCCCGGATCATGGCTTCGGCCTGGCGCCGCGACGCGACTCCCGCGCGGGACATGTACTTCTGCACACGCATTCCCGACGGAACCTCCGGGTTCACTCGGCGGATTCCGTCGTGCCGTCGGCGTGGGCGAGCACGGCGGCAACGGCTTCCTCCGCACTCGGAGACGGATCCGCGCCATCCTCGGCCGGCGCTTGCTCGGAATCCTCGGATGTCTCATCCAGCGGCGCCCTGTCCCGCAACACCACCGGGAGCTCCTCGGGTCTCGGCAGGTGCTCCATCGAGGGGAAGCCGAAATGTTCCAGGAACCGCGAGGTCGTGCCATAGAGCACGGGCCGCCCCACCCCCTCCCCACGACCCACCGCTTCGATCAATTCGCGGTCCAGCAGGGTACGCAGCACGCCCGTCGAATTCACCCCGCGCACGTATTCCACCTCGATGCGGCTGATCGGCTGACGGTACGCGACGATCGCAAGGGCTTCGAGTGCGGGGCCGGACAGCCGCGACGACTTCGGCACGGTGTCGAAGCGCTCGAGGTACGGCGCGAATTCGGGCCGCGTCATCAGCTGCACTCCGTCGGCAACCTCACGCAGCTCGAACGCACGCCCCGAGTTGTCGTATTCCGCGCGCAAGGTGGCAAGCGCGTCCTCCACGCGGTCCTCGTCGAGAACCTCGTCTGCGCGAGCGATCTCGCCCGGCGACAGCGGGGCGTCGCTCGCAAAGAGGATGGCCTCGACTATGCTGGCGTCGTTCATGTCGTGTCGTCGAGTTCAATGTCCAGATTGCGGCCCTTGTAGAACCAGAGCGGCGAAAATGGCTTGCGCTGCCTGAGCGCGACCACTCGGCGCCGGCCCAGTTCGAGTCCGGCCAGCAGCGTCATGACACCGTGCATCCGCTCCTTCCACGGCGCAACCAGGCTGGCGAACTCAATGCGGCTCGCTCTCTTCACGGACTCGACGATCAACCCGACCTTTTCCCGCATGGCAACCGGGCGCACCGCGACCCTGTGCTCGACCTCGCGCCGCACTGGAGACGCCACGCCCAGCGCAGCCGCGTAGAGTTGGTCCCACGTCGCGTCAAGCGGAGCGTCGGCCAGAGCCGGCCGGGGGCGGGGCGCCACATATCCCTTCGCGAAGCGTCGGCCACGGTCGCTCTCGGCAGCGCGCATCCGGGTCGCGATCTCGCGGATCAGTTCGTATTCCAGCAGTCTCCGCACCAGTTCCGCGCGCGGGTCGTCGTCCTCCTCGTCCGTGGGACTGGGCAGGAGCATGCGGGCCTTGATGCGTATCAGCGTGGCCGCCATCTCCAGGAATTCGCCCGCTTCGTCCACTCCGTTTTCGCCGATATCCTCGGTCGCCTGAAGGAACTGATGCGTGATGGGTGCGATCGGGATGTCGAAGATGTCGATGTCCTGGGCGCGGATCAGGTGAAGCAGAAGGTCGAGCGGGCCGCGGAAGCTCTCGGTCTCTACGACCAGGAATCCCTCGTTCATGGCGCCGACGCCAGTCCGAGCACCCACTCGAACACGACGAAGACCGGAGAGAGCAAGGCCCCGAGGGCGCCGGGGAACACCAGCACGGTCAGGAACAACAGCGTCACTCCGTAGCGTCCCGCCGCGCGGTAGCGAGCTCCCGCAGCCGGTGGCAGAAGGTGATACAAGACGTGGGAGCCATCGAGCGGAGGCACCGGAATCAGGTTGAAATAGGCTAGAATCAGATTTATGAATATCCCATAAGTGAATATTTGCGCCATACTTGCACCGATTTGCCCACTGAACATCGGCAGACCGTGGAGCAGCACGACGACGAGCAGCCCCAGCGTAAACAGAGCCACGAGGCACAGATTCGAAACGATGCCGGCCAGCGAAACCCGGATGTCGCCCGCCCGGTAGTTGCGGTAGTTGCGCGGGTTCACCGGGACCGGCCTGGCCCACCCGAACAGGAAATCGCCGGGAAGCAGGTACAGCACAAGGGGCACCAGCACCGAGCCCATCGGATCGAGGTGGGGAATCGGGTTGAGCGTGAGTCGGCCGAGGTCGCGGGCCGTGGTGTCCCCTTCCCTGAGCGCCTGCCACGCATGCGCCACCTCGTGGACGACGACGGAAAACAGCAGAACGGGGATGATCAGCAGGATTTCCATGACCGGAATTGTAGAGAGGTCCCCGGGTGACTGCCAGCCCGGTCCGGGAGTCGCGACCCCAGCGTGGACGACCCACAGGACGGGAGCGGGCCGCTTGTGGCGGCGGGCGGGCGCCTTACAGGTGGCGGCGGTTGAACGTATCGGCTCCCGGTTCTACCTTTCGAACCGGCCTTCGGACGCGGGGGCGACAGGAATGCGAATGACCCACTGCGGGGAAACCATACGGAAATGCCCAACATCAAGAGTGCGAAGAAGCGGATGGAGCTGAGCCGGGAGGCGCGGGGCCGCAACCGCGTAACCCGTTCCCGCATCCGCACGGCGGTTCGCCGGGTTCGCGAAGCCGATACGCGCGAGAACGCCGAAAAGCACCATCGCGATGCGGTCGCGCTGATCGACAGAGCCGCAAACCGCCGGGTACTTCACCCGAACAAGGCCGGCCGGATCAAGTCGCAGCTGGCGCGTCTGGTCCAGGGGCACGAGTAGCCCGGCCCAGACTCCAGACGGTCCTCCCACCCACCAGAGTCCGGACGACTCGTCCAGTCACCCCGGCACCTTCGAAGGGCGTGTTCCGCCCCTTCGAGACGAAGTCCTCGGCCACAATCGTCCAATCCATCTCGGCGTCGATGAGCACGATGTCGGCCGGCTGACCGGGCTCCAGGCTGCCCCCCGGCAGTCCGAGAGCGCGCGCGGGGCCTGTCGACATGCGGTGCAACAGATCGTGCAGCGGTAGCAGGTTTTTCCGCACAAGGCGGGTGTGGAGAACCGCGAAGGCGGTCTCGAGTCCCACGACACCGTGCGGTGCATCGTCGAAGGCCTGCTCCTTTTCGTCGTAGTGACGCGGCGCGTGGTCCGTCGCGATACAGTCGATGACCCCGTCGGCCAGCGCCGCGCCCAGCAACTCCACGTCGCGCGCCGTACGCAGCGGTGGATCGACCTTGTATTCCGTGCCGTAGCCCTCGAGCAGATCGTGGGACAACAACAGATGGTGCGGCGTGGCTTCCGCGGTGACCTGCACGCCAGCGGCCCGGGCAGCGCGGATCAACTCGGCGGCCCCGCTCGTGGAAACCCGTTGCAGATGAAGCCTTCCGCCGGTCGCCCGGGCAAGAGCGAGGTCGCGCGCAACGCCGATCTCTTCCGCGACGGCCGGCTTCCCTCGCAGCCCCAGGCGCGTCGACATGACGCCTTCGTGCATCACGCCGCGGCGCGCAAGATCGCGGTCCTCCCCCTGGGACAACACCGGCACGTCGAACGACCGGGCGTATTCGAGGGCGAGCCGCATCAGGCTGGACGAACCTACCGCCTTGCCAGCGTCACACACCGCGATGGCGCCGGCGTCCACGATCTCGCCGAACTCGGTGAGGCGCTCCCCCTCGCAGCCGGCGGACAGTGCCGCGACCGGGTAGACTCTCGCGCCGCGAGCGCGTCGCCCTTCGGCAACGATGAACCCCACCGAAGCGGGATCGTCGACGACCGGATCCGTATCGGGCATCGCGCAGACGGTCGTGTACCCCCCCGCTGCCGCCGCCAGCGCTCCCGTGCGGATCGTCTCGCGGTGCTCCCATCCCGGCTCGCAGAGGTGGGCGTGCGGATCCACAAACCCGGGCGCGACGACCAGCCCCTGGGCGTCCACCACATCTGCGTCGCCGACATCGAGGCCGGTACCCACCGCGTCGATTCTGCCGTCCACGGCGAGCACATCCGACTCGACCGCGTCGAGGCCGGCTGCCGGATCGATGACGCGTCCTCCGCGGATGAGAACGCGACTCATGCGCCCGTCCAGTCCCTGGCCGCCTCCGCCAGATGCGGCGCGCCGCCCGCAAGCAGGTAGAGGACCGCCATGCGCACGGCCACTCCGTTGGTCACCTGCTGCAGAATCACCGAGTGAGGCCCGTCCGCCACATCCGAATCGATCTCGACGCCGCGATTCATCGGCCCGGGGTGCATGATCAGCAGCTCCTTCGGCACACGCTCAAGACGCGGGCGCGTGATCCCGAACACCCGGTTGTACTCCCGGAGCGACGGCACGAAGCCATCCTGCATTCGCTCCAGTTGCAACCGCAGCACGTTCAGTGCGTCCGCCCACCGAATCGCGTCGTCGACCTTGGCAAAGACCCGTACGCCGAGCTGTTCGATGCGCGCCGGCAGGAGGGTGCGCGGCCCGCACACGCCGACCCTGGCGCCCAGTTTGACCAGGCCGTAGATGTTGGACCGCGCGACGCGCGAGTGCAGCACGTCCCCGACGATGCACACCCGCAGCCCTTCGAGACTTCCGAAGTGGTCGCGCAGCGTGAGAATGTCCAGCAGTCCCTGGGTGGGATGCTCGTGGGCGCCGTCGCCCGCGTTGATCACGTTGGAGGGAATGCGCGCGGCAAGGAAGGACGCGGCGCCGGCCGACCAGTGGCGGATCACCACCATGTCGATGCTCATCGCCTCCAGGTTGCGCGCCGTGTCCACCAGCGTCTCGCCCTTCGATACCGAGGACCCGGAGGCGCCGATGTTCACCGTGTCGGCAGACAGCCGCTTTTCCGCGAATTCGAAGGAGATGCGGGTGCGGGTGGAGGGCTCGAAGAAGAGGTTGACGATGGTTTTGCCGCGCAGCACCGGAAGCTTCTTGATGCGCCGTTCGGTGATCTCCTTGAAGGGCTCGGCGGTATCGAGGATGACTCGAATCTGATCCGGCGACAGGGGCTCCAGCCCGATCAGGTCCTTGCCCAGGGCCGGCGTGGATCCGGTCATCCGGGCTCCACGGCGCTCAGTACCACCGCCAGCTTGCCGTCGATATCCGGCACGAGGACGTCCACCCGCTGATTCGCCAGCACCTGGAACGCGCGGCCCACGATGTCCGGCTGTATCGGCAGTTCGCGGTCGCCGCGGTCCACGAGCACGCAGAGGACGATGCGCGCGGGGCGACCCCAGTCCATGAGCTCGTTCAGCGCGGCGCGCGCCGTGCGGCCGGTGTACAGGACATCGTCCACCAGAACGACCGCCATATCGTCCAGACCGCTGGGCGGGAGCTTCGTTTCACCGACCACCGGGCGCGGCCCGACGGTCATCAGATCGTCGCGGTAGAAGGTGATGTCCAGAGTGCCGGTGGCGACTTCGATCCCCTCGGCGGCCGCGATGGCGGTCGAGATCATGCCGGCGAGATCGACCCCCCGCCGCTGGATTCCGATCAGCACGAAACGACGAGTGCCTCCCAGCTTCTCCAGAACCTCGTGAGCCATGCGGTCGACGGCACGCCGAACATCCGCGCCGTCCATGAGCACCGTGGGGTCGGTGGGAGTCACCTTTCGGGTTCGCACTCCTTCGAAGAGCCGCGGGTCAGCGCGGCGGGCAGCATTCCGGGCGGCCCAAAGGTAATTGCACCGGAAGCCGTCGGCCAACATCATGGTGGGGTTCGAGGTCCGGTGAAGTCCGGCCCGGCGTGTGCCCAACAGCCCCAGCGGAGCCGTCATGTCCCGTACAACCTACCGTCCCGCTCCCATGCCATCCGTCGGCCGCGGCTGGCGGCGCCCACTCGCGGGACTCGTTCGCGCGCTGGCCGTCGCGCCCGGATTGGCCCTCCTCCTGCTGGGGACTCCCGCCGGCGCGCGGGCACAGGAGGCCGTCGAGGCACCCAGGGTCATTCTCGGTTCGGTCCCCTTCACCATCGCCGTGCACGGAGCGGAGGAGCTGTCATCGCTGGTCGAGGTGCGCAACGCCGAGGGGACACTCATCGCATCCGGGACCGTCGGCGCGCGAGAAGTTCGCGAATTCCGGAACGTGGTCGTAGGTGCCCGTGGCGAGCTGCCGCTCGACGTGCGCGTGGGCGACACGACTCACGCCGTCGACAGCACCTTCGCTCCTGGTTGGTTCTCGATTCTGCCCCCCCTGCTCGCGATCGCGCTGGCCCTGATCTTCAAGGAAGTGATCACGGCGCTCCTTGCCGGGGTCTGGCTGGGCGCACTGGCTGTAGCCGGCTACAATCCGGTTCAGGCGACGTGGCGGCTCGTCGACCAGTACGTCGTGCCGGCGCTCGGCGACACGGACGGCGGCCACACCCAGATCGTCGTCTTCAGTCTAATGCTGGGCGGGATGGTCGGCATCGTCAGCCGCAACGGCGGGACGCGGGGGGTGGTGCGCGCGGTAGCGCCGCTGGCGCGCAACCGGCGCCGGGGCAAGGTAGCCACGGCCATCGCCGGGCTGGCGATCTTCTTCGACGACTACGCAAACACGCTCGTCGTCGGCAACACCATGCGGCCCATCACCGACCGGCTCAAGGTGTCGCGCGAGAAGCTCGCCTATCTCGTCGATTCCACGGCTGCCCCGATTGCCGCGCTGGTCCCCGTTTCCACTTGGGTCGGCTACGAGGTCTCGCTGATCGGAGGTGGTCTGACGTCCGCGGCGGCAACCACGACCGGGGCCGACGCGGCCCTGCTCGCGAATCTCAGTCCCTACACGGTCTTCATTCAAACGATTCCCTACCTCTTCTACCCCATCCTCGCGTTCTCCTTCGTACTGCTGACCTCGTTCATGAACCGCGATTTCGGCTCGATGGCCAGGGCGGAAGCAAGGGCGGCGGCGGGCCGGGGACTCTACCGCGAAGGAGCGATGCTGGCCACCGACACCTCGAAGAGCTTCGTGGACGCGAAGGAAGGGTCGCCGAGACGCTGGTGGAATGCAGGCATTCCCGTGCTCACGGTCGTGGCTGTGGTGCTGGGCGGCCTGTACGTCTCCGGACGGGCGGCGGTGGGAGAGGGTGCGTCGCTGATGGACACCTTCGGGGCGGCCGACCCGTTCAACACGCTCCTCTGGGGTTCGCTCGCCGGATGTCTGGTCGCGGCCGTGCTGACGCTGGGACAGCGGATTCTGACGGTGCACGAGTGCATCGACGCGTGGGCGGGTGGTGTGAAGGCGATGATCACGGCGATGGTGATCCTGACACTGGCCTGGTCGCTCGGCGCGGTGACCCAGGACGTCGGCACGGCGGGCTACCTGTCGCAGCTGCTGGGCGGCAACCTGCCCTTGTTCCTCCTCCCGGCGCTTGTGTTCGTGACCTCCGGCGCGATGGCATTCGCGACCGGAACATCGTGGACCACCATGGCAATCCTGATCCCCCTGGTGATCCCGCTTACGGTATCGCTCGCCGGCGGCACGGGCTTCGCCGACGGCACCATGTACGGCATCCTGCTCGGCACCACGAGTTCGGTGCTGGCGGGCGCGATCTGGGGCGATCACTGCTCGCCCATCTCGGATACCACCGTGTTGTCCTCCACCGCGGCGGCGTGCGATCACGTGGACCACGTGCGCACCCAGTTGCCGTACGCCCTGCTCGTCGGCGCGGTCGGTCTGACGCTGGGAAGCGTCGGGACCGCCCTCGGGCTGCCCACCTGGATCGCGCTGCCGCTCGGCGTGGCCGTTCTGGCCATCTTCCTGCGCGTGTTCGGCACACCCGTACCGGAGATCGAGGGCTCAGCGGCCACCGAGGACGTAGCCTGACGTAACGTCAGGGTTTAACTTTAGTTAACCCCGGCGTGCCCGAAAGAAGGCACGCAACAGATCGCCCGACTCCTCGGCGAGCACGCCTCCGAGGAGCTCGACGCGATGGTTGAGCCGCGGATCCTGCACGAGATTCTCCAGGCTCCCGGCCATGCCCGCTTTAGGGTCCGCCGCGCCGAACACGAGGCGGGGTATCCGGGCCAAAACCACGGCGCCGGCGCAAAGCGCACAGGGCTCCAGCGTGGTGTACAGCGTGCAGTTCTCCAGGCGCCAGTCACCGAGACTACGAGCCGCGCGCCGGATGGCCAGCGCCTCTGCGTGGGCCGTGGGATCGCTGTCCTCGACTGTGCGGTTGTGGGCCTCCGCGATGACCTCGCCCTCGCGCACGATCACCGCGCCGACCGGCACCTCTCCGCGAAGCGCCCCGGCGCGTGCAAGCTCCAGGGCCCGAGCCATCCAGGCACGGTCGGGATCGGGGCCCGGCGGGAGGTTGGGGACGCCGCTCAGTGCGCCACGGAGGGCTTTGCGAACGAACCGGGATCGACCCGGCGGTAGAGCCCCGTCACCCGGCCGACCAGCACCAGCGAAGCGGGCTCGTCCATGCGGGAGGGCACCCCGTCGCGCCCCAGCGGGTGGAGCAGCACCTGTGACCTGCTCCGCTGGACGCGGAAATAGTCCGGAATCCCGCTCACACGCGCCACGATCACTTCGCCGTCGCTCAACTCCTCCGCCACCACGGGAGCGACCACCAGCAGGTCCCCGTCGGCGACCGCCCCGTTGGGTAGCACGTCCCTGGGCGCGCGCACCATGAAGGCCCCCTTTCCTCCGGCCAACTGGCGGTCAAGCGTGATGTGACCCTCCGCCTTGCCGGCGCGTCCGCCGGGCATGGCGTCGCGCAGATCCTGGAAGCACGGGAGCGAAACGGACTCGGCGTTGAGGTCGATTCCCAGGATCCGCACCCCCCTCGAACGGGAAGGATCCCGCTCGATGTATCCCTTGTCCGCCAACGCCTGGAGATGTTCGGACACCGTCTTGGTACTCTTGATCCCGAACTGCCTTCCGATTTCCCGGATCGACGGCTGGTAGGTATTGCTGCGCAGGAAAAAGACGATGAAGTCGAGGATGCCCCGCTCGATCTCGCTCAGGGCCGGTGCGGCTGCGGCACCGGATATCTGACCTGACGACATGGCGGATTTCTGTCCGGTTGGCATGCGCTTCCGGGTGGGGGGGATGGCCGATCAGGAAGGACGCAATGTTAGGGGCGCGCCGTGCGATTCGCAACCCGCGAGCCGCCGAAAGTCGACCCCGGCCGAACCTGGTCAGGAGGGCCCGGCGTGTGAGCCGATTGCGTCGATCGCGCGCTCGATTCGTCTCAGGGATCTTTCGCGGCCCAGGATCAGAAGGACATCGAAGATGCCCGGTGAGGCCGGAAGTCCAGTCAAGGCAAGGCGCAGCGGCTGAAAGACCTTGCCGGCACCCACACCCAGGTCCGCCGCAAGGCCGCGTAGCGACTGCTCCAGCGTCTCCGCATCCCACCCCGCCTCGGCGAGTGCTGCCCGCACCCCCGTCAGGGCCTCCACGGCCCCCCCCGGATCCCTGTACCAGCTCTTGCGCGCCGCCGGGGCATCGTAGCGCGTGTCCGGGGCAAGATACGGGGCCGCCGGCGGCGGGAGTTGGG
>VYAQ01000149.1 GCA_009844885.1 Gemmatimonadota bacterium | reverse complement strand
AGCCCGGGATGCGCCGCAAAGTGCGCCGCCTCCCCGGCCCGGACCCCCCGCTCCCGCGCGTACGCCGTGATCGCGCGGGCGGCCGGATGTTCCGACATCGCCTCCACCGCGACCGCCGTCGCCAGAAAGTCCTCCTCGCCCACACCGGGCGCCGGGTTCGCATGCGTCACCACGGGCTTGCCCAAGGTCAGCGTGCCGGTCTTGTCCAGCACCACCGTGTCCACGTCGCGGGCGCGCTGCAGCGACTCGCCGTCGCGGATGAGGACCCCGTGCCCGGCCGCCCGCCCGATCGCGATCATGATCGAGATCGGCGTGGCGAGACCCAGCGCGCACGGGCACGCGATCACCAGCACGGCGACGGCGGTCACCATGGCGAAGTTCACCCGCGGCTCGGGCCCGAAGAGGAACCACGCCCCGAACGTCACCAGCGCGACGAGCACCACCGCCGGCACGAAGTAGCCCGCCACTACGTCCACCGTCCTCTGAATCGGCGGCTTGGTCCCCTGTGCCCTCCTCACCATGGCCACAATGCGCGCGAGCACGGTGTCGGAACCGACGCGCGTCGCGCGCACCGTCAGCGCGCCCGTGCCGTTGACCGTGCCGCCCACCACCGCATCGCCCGCAGCCTTGTCCACCGGCGCGCTCTCGCCGGTGAGCATGGACTCGTCGACCTCGCTCCTGCCGTCGAGAACCCGGCCGTCCAGCGGGACCCTCGCGCCAGGGCGGACCAGGAGCACGTCCCCGGGAACCACATCCGCAACCGGCACCGTCTCGACATCTTCCTCCGTGACGCGGTCGGCCGTCTCGGGGGTGAGGTCGAACAGGGCCCTGAGCGCCCTCGCGGTTCGGCCCTTCGCCCTGGCCTCGATGGCCTGTCCAAGGACCACCAGGGTGATCACGACCGCCACGGCCTCGAAAAAGGGACGGCCGCTGCCCGCCGGGAAGAGCTGGGGCGCGGCGACCGCAACCGTCGAGTACAGCCAGGCTGCGCCGGTGCCCAGCACGATCAGCGTGTCCATGGTGGAACTCCGCGCACGCGCGGCCGACCAGGCCCCCGTGAAGAAGCCCCGCCCGACGTACGCGAGAATCGGCAGAGTCAGAACGGCCGAGAGCCACCACGCCGTGCGGAGCACGTCGCCGCTGAGCGCAGGAAGCCCCGGGATCATCTCCCAGTGGCCGATCAGCACCACCGGCAGGCCGCACGCCACGCCGACACGGAAGCGCCTCATGAGGTCGGCCTGCTCCGCATCCCTGTCCCGGTCGCGCTCGACCGCCGCCTCCAGAACCGCGCCGGAGCCGGCGAGCACCTCCGCCCCATATCCCGCGCGCTCGACCGCCTCCACCAGCGCCTCCGGATCCGGAACGGCGCCCTCGTGTCTCACGGTGGCAAGTTCCTCCACGAGGCTTACGCTGGCCTCCGCCACGCTGTCCACCGCGCCGAGTGCCCGCTCGACCGCGGTCACGCAAGCGGCGCAGTGCATCCCGCGAATGCTCAGCTGGACGTCGCCGCCGGTGACCTCGGGCGGCGGCGGCGGCTCCTGCCCCGTCGTCGCGACCATGCCTGGTGCCGTCATCGCAGGCGCCCGGTCCGGCCCCGCCTACGCGGCTCCCGCCGAGCCGCGGCCACGCACCTGCAGGCCGAGCAGCCACTCCTCGAGAAGGACCTCGTCGGAGATCGCGCTCGCCTTGAGCAACTGGTCCAGGCGGCGGAGTCCGTGAACGGCGCGGGCCAGGTCGGCGCGGGTCCAGCGCCGCGCCTGCCCGGTAATCCTGCGCGTGAGGAAGCGCTGGTAGGGTGGCAGCGCGTCCCGCAGGGCGGGAGCGCCTCCCTCGATGGCCACCCCGATGCGCAGGAGCGTGGTCGACAGGCCGATCACCAGGCCCACGGCCGTCTCCCCCTGTGCGAGCAGGACCGGCAGTCCCTTCACCGCCTCGCGGACCTGCCGGTTGCCCACCAGGTCGAACCACGCCCAGCGATCCTGCTGCGGCAGGTGGACGCCGCCTCTTCGCACGGCGTCCAGATCCACGGGGCGATCCGGCCCCACCATGTCGGCGAGTTTGCGCACTTCCTGCGTCAGCACACCCAGGTCGGTGCCCGCGGTTCCCGCCAGCGCCTGTGCGGCCTCGACCTCGACCCTGACGCCAAGTTCCCCGTCCGCCCACGACACGAGCCAGGCCGGGACCGCGTCGCGGGGCACGGGCTTGAACTCCGCGGCCTGGGCGACGCGCGCCAAGTCCTTGTAGAACTTCGCCCTGGACTGCTTCGGTACGGTGGCCTGCAGGATCAGCACCAGCCCTTGAGGCGGCTTCCCCGCCGTATCGAGCACGACCTTGCGCGCTGCCGGGCTGGACGCCAGCGCCTCGGCCTCCCTGACCAGCACGACACGCCAATCCGCCATCATCGGAGGAGTGGAGATCACCGACGCCAGGCGCTCCACGGACGTCTCGGACCCCCGGAGCACGTCGACGTTGAAGTCGCGCGTCGCCGAGTCGGCGTATTGCTCGACAAGGGTTCCGGCGGCGACCGCCTTCCGGAACTCGTCACCGCCGTGGAGGAAGAACACGCCCCCGTTGGCCGAGCCGCTCAGGGACCGGGGCAGGGACACCGCAGGGCCCGGCGCGCGGGTACTAATACTGATCCAGCCCCGTCTCGACCTCGCGGGATACGGGGCGGGCGGGCGTGTGGCCGTATTCGAAGAGCATGGCACGCGCGATTTCGACCGGGGCCGTTCGCGTCGGCTGGACGGGGAACGGACCGGGAAGCGAAAACACCAGCGGCACGAGCGGAACCGTGGGCGCGCTGGCGACGACCGGAGGCATCTCGACCTCCGGCGTCGGCAACGACAGGAACGGGAGCCAGGCTGCGGCGGTCAGAAGCACGGTGACGATCACGGAGGCGGCCAGCGTCATTCCGGAACCCGCCGCGCCCAGCGCCTGGGGTCTGCGTTCCTCGGCGAGGGCCCGATGGCGTACGGCGGCAACCCGGGTCGGACGGGCGGCCGTCTCCGGCTGCTCCGCGCGCAGGACCTCGACACCCTTGCGGATCACCCGATCGTACCGGGCGCACGGGGCGCAAGCCTCGAGGTGGCCGATCACCCGGGACCTGGCCTCCGGCTTCAGGCGGCCATCGCGGTAGTCCGAATAGCCGTCCAGGAACTGCCGACACGCCGGCGGCACGGCCTGCCGCCCTTCGCGGCCGGTTTGCCGGAACATTGACATCTTGCTCTTCACGAAATCCGGTGCCCGTCGATCAGTCCCAGAAGGTCAGTCCGCCAACCAATATCCTCCCCAAACGGCCGCCCCGCCAGTGTCGCGGAGATGCCGGCCGCGACGCGATGCACTCCTGCAGGCCGCCTGCTTCGGTCTCCCGCCGCTTCAGGAATTGTATACAGCCGGGCAGCGAAGAAGGTTCCGCAGGGGACGAGTGTTGCCCCCGGAGGTGCAAGGGAATCGGCGCCGCGCTCGAAGGACTCGGCGCAGGGCTCCAGGTATCAGTCGACCATGGGCCCGATGATCCGCGCGAAGCTGTTGCGGGCACGGTTCAGCCGGCTCTTGACCGTGCCCAGATTGCATCCGGTGATATCGGCGATCTCCTCGTACGTCTTGCCCTGCAACTCCCTCAGCACGAAGACGGTCCGATGGTGGTCCGGGAGCTCATCGACCGCTTCGTTGACCTTCTCTCGCAGGAAACGACGGCGATACAGATCGTCCGGGCGTGTCTTGGGATCCTCCCATTCGAGCGGCCGAAAGTCCGCGTCCCAGTTTCTGGTGACCGTCTGAAAGAGCACCAGCGGGTTCCTGGCGCGGTTGCGCAGTTCGTTCTTGGCCAGGTTGCCGGCGATCGTGTAGATCCAGGTCGAGAACTTTCTCGCCTGGTCGAATCGGTGCAGGTGTCTGTATACGCGCACGAAGGTCTCCTGGATGAGGTCCTCGGCCCGCTCGCGGTCTCCCACTGTGCGGTAGACGAAGTTCTGAAGGCGTCGGTCGTAGCGGCGCACCAACTCGGCGAATGCGCTGTCTTCGCCGTCGAGGAAGCACTGCACGACCTGGCTGTCGTCGAGGGCGGCAAGCTTCCGTCTCATCTCACTGGCTGAAACGGGTCGGCTGATCCCGTTTCGCTCGACCGGCAGCGGCTCGGCTCGTGCCATGTCAACACGCTCCTCTCAACGGTCCCCAATAGTGAAACCACCCCTGATTCCGCACACAGGGCGTTCTTCAGCGCATGGTTGCGCAGGAACCGTGCCAAACGAAATCCCGCCCGGGGACGGGGTTTCGGCGATGAGCGTGTCCTCCGCGGGTGACACCCGATTCCCGCTGGAAAGACAGGGCGGACTAGGGGGCCCGGCCGCCCCCCAGAAGGAAGCGCGCTCCGTACAGGATCGTCACCAGGGTCTTGCCGTCCGTGATCTCTCCCGCGCGCACCATCTCCAGGACCCTGGAAAGCGGAAGGCGCACGACCTCCAGGAACTCGTCGTCGTCGGCCCGCGCCCGACCGGGCACCAGGTCGAAGGCGGCGTAGAGGTGGATCTCCTCGTTGGTGAAGCCGGGCGTGGTGTGGATCGTGGTCAGCGCGACCAGCCTGCCCGCGCGCACGCCAGCCTCCTCTTCCAGCTCGCGCTCGGCGCACTGCTCCCAGGTCTCGCCGGGCTCGATGATGCCCGCGGGGACTTCGTAGATGTCGCCCCCGGCGGCGTACCGGTACTGGCGCACGAGGAGGACGTCCGGGTCCGCGTCGTGCTCGCTCCCGAGCACGGGCAGAACGGCGGACGCGCCGCGGTGGCGCACGAGTTCCAGATCGCCGACCGAACCGTCGGGGAAGCGGACCGTGTCGACGCTCAGGTGCACGACCCGGCCGTCGTGAATGAGCGACGTGTTCACCAGGGCCCGCCGGTCCTCGGTCATCGGCCGGCTTCCGGCCCGATCTCGTCGTGGACGTGGACCGGACCGATGTCGAGCCCCTCCAGCTGTTCGGCAACCTCGCCGGCGTCACCCACCACGACCGTGCACAACTCGGCGGGACGGAGATGCCTGCGCGCCGCAGCGGCGACGTCGGCCCGCGTCACCCCGGCGACCCGGTCGCGGTACGTGCGGTAGTAGTCGTCGGCGAGGCCGTAGACGATCATCCCGGCGACTCTGGACGCGATCTGGCCGGTCGTCTCCAGCCGTAGCGGAAACACGCCGGCGAGGTAGTTGCGCGCGGTTTCGACCTCGTCCCGATTCGGACCGGCCGCCACGATGCCCTCGATCTCCCGGAAGATCTCGGCTATGGCGGCCCCGGTCACCGCGTTTTCGACCGCCGTGGAGACCGCGAACGGTCCGGGTCCCCGGCGGGGGGCGAACGACGAGGTCACCCCGTAGGTGAAGCCGCGCCGTTCGCGCAGGTTCAGGTTGAGCCGCGACGAGAACGAGCCGCCCAGGATGAGATTGAGCACGATCGTCGCGAAATAGTCGTCCACACCGCGATCCACGCCGACGTGCCCTACCCGGATCTGGGACTGCACCGAGCCTGGCCGGTTCACCACGTGCACGGCCCGCTCCCGGCTGCGGGGACGGGCGTTCGGCTCCGGGGACACCCCAATGTCCCTGTACCAGTCGCCCAGCGCCCCCTCCGCGACCGCCATGGCCTCGGCCGGATCGAGACTGCCCACGATCACGGCCGCCGCTTCGGCCGGACCGTAGCGGCCGGCAGCAAAGCCGCGCGCATCCTCCGCACCGAGGTGCGAGAGCGAGGTCTCGACCCCGCCGAGCGGCCGGCCATAGGTGGCGCCGTCCGCGAAGACGAACCGGGCATGCGCATCGACCGCCAGCGCCGAGGGGTTCATGCGCCTTTGCACGGCCGTCGCAAGGCGCTGCTGCCGGTAGCGCTCGAACTCCACCTGCTCGAATGCCGGCCGCCGAACCATCTGCGCCAGGAGCGGCATCGCCCGCGCCAGGTGTTCCGCCTGGCAGGAGACGGCCACCGTGGTCGAGTCCCACCCGGTCGCCGCACCGAAGCTCGCCCCGACGTCTTCGAGGGCGCGCGCGAGCTCCGTGCTGGACAGGCGCGCGGTCCCTCCCTCGAGGGCATCGCTGGTCAGCACCGCCAGACCGGAGTCACTCGCGGTCACGGCGGTCTCGCCCGCGCGCAGCACGATCATCCCGGTCACGACCGGACCCGTGTCCTGCGAGACCAGGCGCACGTCCACCCCGTTGCTCAGGCGTCGCCGCTCGATGCTCGGGAACGCGTAGGGACGGATCGGGCCAGCCGAGGGCGGAGACCGGCCGGCGCTCATGCGGCGGCTTCGCCGGGGGTGGCCGGTCCACCCGGGATGTACCGTACGCTGACCCGATTCGCGGGGTGCAGATAACTGCGGCCCCAATCGCGCGCCTCCGCCACCGTGACGCGGCGAAGCCGGGACAGGTCGTCGTTCAGGCGCGCGGCATCCCCGAAGCAGGTCGCGTACATCGAGAGCAGGTCGGCGCGGGACTCGACGCGTTGCAGTTCCCTGAGCGTGCGCGTCTCCGCGCCGACCACCGCCCGCGCGACCTCCTCCTGCGTCAGCGTGCCCGCGTCGTCGATCTCCTCCACGACGGCGCGCTCGAGGTCGTCGATGTCGGTGTCGGGGAAGCCCGTCGCGATGACCAGGAAGATCGTGACGCCACCGGTGAGGGGAAGCAGGTGGCAACTGGCCGACTTCGCACGGCGGGAGCGCACCACGCGGTCGTAGAGCCGCGACGACCGCCCCGAGCCGAGGCAGTTCGCAGCCACCTCCCCGGCATAGAAGGCGTCGGCCGTGAAGGGCGGCACGCGCGAGGCCATGTAGATCCGCGGCAGTGGCACCGCCGCGTGCACGTCGGTGCGCAGAGTCTCGCCGGTGGTGAAGGGGATCCCCGCCGTGCCGGGGACGGGGGG
>VYAQ01000314.1 GCA_009844885.1 Gemmatimonadota bacterium | reverse complement strand
CGCCACCACCCCCACCCTCGGCTTCCCGGAAGTCACGGCGGAACGGTCGCACCTTCAGGAAGTAGATGTCGGTGAGGGCCTCGCGCGGCGAAGGGGCGTTGTCGCGCGCGATCCCGTGGTAGGCCACGAGGTCGCCCGTCTCCAGTTCGAAGTCCTCCAGGAAGAGCGTGTGACTCGCCGTCAGTTCGGTGACCGGGGCGCCTCCAGAGGCGTGCAGACGCACGGTGTCGGAGGGTCCGCCGTTCACGCTGTACACCAGCAGGACATCCGCGACGCCCAGATCGTCGTCGGCGCGTGCCTCGATGAAGACTTCCTCGATGGCGCTGACGTCGGTGTCCCGTCCCGGTCTGCTGAACGAAATCGACGGCCCCTGGTCCAGGAGCACGTCGATCCGGTAGTCCGGCGCGCCGGTCACCCATTCGCCTTCATGGGTCTGCAGCCGGATGCCGTAGAATCCTTCGTCGCGGACCGTGAACGTGCCGTTGAAGGTGCCCTCCGGTCCGGCCCCCATGGCGATCGTGTCGCCCGCGTCCATCACGATCAGGGCCCCGGGCGAGGGGATCGTGGGCGTAACCTCGATCTCGACCCGGGTCCCGCCGAGGGCCGCCACGTCTCCACCGTACTCGAACCGGCGGGGCGCCAGGCCCGTGTACCGCGGGAAGTGGTACACCATCGCCAGCCGGTCCACAGCCGGGAGGTCGGCGACGCCGAGCGTGAAGGTCCCGGAACGAACGCCGTTCGCCTCGACATAGTACGTGGTTTGTTCGGCGACGTTCAGGAGGAGTCCCTCGAACGCGCCCGCGCCGTCCTCGATCATCGGCGTGTCCACGAAGCCGTTCGTGCCCGTCTCCCGGGTGTAGAGCACGACGTCGTCCGATGCGAAGCCGTGCAGGACGGCCGAGACGAGGAGGTCGGAGTTGCGTGAGATGGTGGTGTCGCCGGGCGTCACCGCGACGCTGTACGGGTTGACGGACTCGGCCGACCGGGTCGGGAAGAACAGGGCGGACATGCTGTGGCGAAGGAAGCCTGGGCCGAGAAGCAGAACGGCCACCGACGCCAGCGTGAGGCCACCGAGGGCTCCCGCTGACCGGCGAATGGACTGCTGCTCGATGCGGCCACCGTAGTCGATGCGCCGGCATTCACGCACGGCGCGCTTGACGACTTCCTGGAGCAACGGGGACCGCTCGAGCTCGTCGGCCTTCCCGGCCGACTCCACGGCGGCAAGGACACGGGCCTGCAGGGAAGGCTCGTTCTCCTCCAGGTACAGTGCGACTCTTTCGTCCGAGATGCGGCGTACGATGGGCCAGAGGACCCAGCGGACGAGGAAGAAGCTCACAACCAGCCACAGGACGACTCGGAAGGCGGTCACCGCTTCCGGCTGAAAGCGCAGGAATTCGAGACTGGAAGCCGAGACGAGGAAAGTGACGAGGGCACCGGCCGCGGTCAGGGCGAGGCCTCGCAGGATGAGCTTGAGGCGCCACCGGCGCCGGACGCGGCGTACGACTCGCAGGATCTGGTCTCTCGAGCGCCAGTTGTCCGCTACGGACATGTTCCCCCCTTCATTCTGTGACGGAATCGCTCACGACTCCGTCTTCGCCTCCCGCGGGCGTCGAATTCGCACGCCTCCCGCCGCTTCTTTGATTCTGTCCCGCGACAGGCGGTTGGCCAACACCGTCTCGGAGACCATCAGCAGGAATGCCGCGGCAAGCAAGTACCGCCAGAACGACTGTCGCTTTTCGTAGTCTTCCTCCGGTACCTCCAAGATGGCCTCCGCGTCGTCCGTCGCCAACTCGGCAGCCGCGCCGCCAGCGACGGCCGACTGGAACTCCTCCACGTCGACCTTGGCCAGATCCGACTCGTTGACGTCGACGTTGGCCGCGAGCGCGAGCGGGTGATCGGGCCGCTGCCCCGGTGGGCGAATCTCCCAGATTCCACGCTTGTCCAGCCGCAGAAGAGAGGTCGTCGGGTCCACCGCCACCGCTCCGCCACCCGGCTCCATCGCCGCCGCTCCCGCCGGGATCTCCACCGATCCGGCCGCTTCCGCAAAGGCGGCGAGGTTCACGGTGGAGCCGGCCAGGTACCAGGGCGGCGCCTCGCCTCGCCCGCCGAGGTACCGGGTGACCCGGTGCACGAACGGAAGGTAGACCGGCTGAAGCGGCAGGTTGTTCCAGAAGCGGTCCAGGCCCGTCGCCCACACGAGCACGCGCCCCCTGCCACGACGGCCCTCGACGAGTGCGGCCGCGCCGTCCGCGAAGCGTGCGAGCACCTGGCCATAACCGACTGCCAGTGCCCGGGTCCGGTAGAAGGAAGCCTGGGAAAAGTCCCCGGACCGGGGCCCTCGAAACGCCTCGAATACGGCGTGATCGTAGTCCACGAAGCCCAGGCGGCGTTCGCCCGCGGCATCGGACACTGCACCAACGGTGGCGGGCAGGAAGTCGGCGTGCACGGCGGGCACGGTGCTGCGCTCGCCAAGGACCATCAGCAACCCGCCGCCGTCCTCCACGAAGGCGCGCAACCGGTTGCCCGCGTCGCCACCGGGAAAGGGACCCGCGTTCAGGACAACCACGTCCGCCGCGTCGAGTTGAGCAGCGCTGGGGCTGCCGGTCAGCACCGTCGCCGTGAAGCCGGCGTCCTCGGCAATTCCCAGCGCGCCGCGCAGGTACAGGTTTGACTCCCCGGTTCCCAGAGGATCGACGACGAGCACCGCGAGGTCGCCGCCGGGCGAGGCCACGAAGCTCAGCGTGTTGTCCGCCGGGAGTCCCGCGCCCGCAGGCTCGGAGATGCGCACCTCTCCCCGCGTGAAACCGTCCGTCAGCGTGAACGGATCGAAGCGAATCGGGGCCGCGCCCCCGCCGGGCACGACAGCGGTGGCCGTGGCGACTTCGCTCTCGTCGATCGACAGCGATACGTCGGTCGTGGCCTCGTCGGCACCCGAGTTGACGAGCCGCGCCTCGACGGCCACGCGCTCGCGCCCACCCTCTGATCGGCGCCGCAACTCCAGGTCCGTGAGCGCGAGATTCGCGGCATCCGCGTCGCCGACCACGACCGTTTCCACCGCTACCGCGCCCGGGAACGTCGCGTCCGGGTCGGGCTGCCACCCTGTGCGCTGGAAGTCGCTGATGAGGACCACGCGGTGACGCGACAGGGCGGAGGCCGCGAGGGTCGTCGCCGCCAGCTTCACGGCGGGCGCGAGGCGCGTGGCGAGCGAACCGGGCCGCAGCGTGTCCAGGGTGGCCAACAGACGCGCCGGGTCGCTCACGGAACGGTGCAACAGGACCGGTGTCTCGGCGAAGGCGATGAGCGACGCGCGGTCCTGGGGCCTTAGCGACCCGGCAACGGACCTTGCGTGCCCGGTCGCGTCATCCCAGCTGTCACCCAGCTCCATCGAGTACGAGACATCGAGCAGGATCACCACTTCTTCCGGACCCGGCCCACCGATCGCCGCGAGGCTTCCGCCCCGCACGAACGGGCGCGCGAACGCGGCGACCAGCACCGCGAGGGCCGCCAGCCGGATCATGAGGAGGAGCCAGTGCCGAATGCGCCGCCGCGCGGTCTCCTCGAAGGGAATCCGCTCCAGGAACATCAGCGACGGGAACCGGATCGGCTTGCCGCGCTCCTGGCGCGTAAGGTGGATCAGGACGGGGACCGCCAGTCCGGCCAGAGCGATCAGAAAGAGGGGCGTCAGGAATCCCACGGGTGGCTAGCGGACCCTTGTCGACTTCTGGCGAAACGTGAGGTAGGCGTAGAGCGCCTCGTCCAGGGGCTTCCCCGAGTTGAGCAGGACGTAGTCCACCCCATGTCGCCCGAAGCCCCTGCCCAGTTCCTCGATGTGCGTGCGTACGTGGCCGCGATAGGCCTCGACGTACTTCTCGGGCACGACCTGGAGGACTTCGCGCGTCTCGAGGTCCTGGAAATTGGAGGCTTGCGCGAACGGGAAGTCGATCTCCGCCGGATCGAGCACGTGGAACGCCACCACATCGTGTCCCTGCGCCTGGAAGACCCCCAGTGACGCCGAGATCTCGTCCGGGTCGGCGTAGAAATCCGAAACCACGACCAGGATGCCGCGCCGCCGAAACGTGTTTGCGACCCGTGCGAGCGGCTTGTCCCAGCCTCCCTCCCGCTCCGCCTTCACCCGCGCCACGGCATAGAGGACCTTGTCCAGGTGCGCCGCCGAGGGCCGGACGTGCTCCACCACGTCATCGTCGAACGCGTACAGTCCCACACGGTCCTTCTGGCCCGCCGAGAAGTACGCGAGGCTTGCGGTCAGAAAGCGTCCGTAGTCCAGCTTGCTCGTCTCGCCCGAGCCGTATCCCATCGAGGCCGACACGTCGAGCAGGAACCCCACGTCGGCGTTCGTCTCGGCCTCGAACTGCTTGATGTAGAACCGGTCGGTGCGGGCATAGAGGCGCCAGTCGATCTTCCGGATGTCGTCGCCCGGCATGTAAGGCCGGTGCTCCGCGAAGTCCATGCTCACCCCCAGGTACGGCGAGCGGTGGATCCCCTGCAGAAACCCGTCCACGACGGTGCGCGCGACCAACTCCAGGTTGTCGATCCTCGCCAGGACGTCGGGGTCCAGGAAGGAGGCCCTGGACGCGATGCCGGCCGGACGGGTCACACGGCGCTCCCTACATTCCGGACTGCGGAACCGGAACCGCGTCGAGGAGCATCGCGACCAGTTCCTCGGTGGTGCGTCCCTCGGATTCGGCGTGGAAGTTGGTCAGGATCCGGTGGCGCATTACCGGCAGGGCCAATGCCTGGATGTCGTCGAAGCTGACCGTGAGGCGGCCCTGGGTAAGCGCGCGCGCCTTTCCCCCGAGGATCAGGTACTGCGCCGCACGCACGCTGGCCCCATAGGACACCCACTTCTTCACGAAGTCGTGGCTCCCGTTAGGGTTCGGCCGGCTCGCCCGCACGAGGCTGACCGCGTAGCGCATGACCGGTTCGGCCACCGGCACTCGGCGCACCAGGTCCTGGAAGGCGATCATGTCCGCCTTGGACACCACCGCCCCCAGCTCCGGCTCGACCTCGTCGGTGGTCTCCCGCACGACCTCCATCTCCTCGTCCTCTTCCAGGTGGTCCATGCGGATGTGAAACATGAACCGGTCCAGCTGCGCCTCGGGCAGCGGGTAGGTGCCTTCGAGCTCGATCGGGTTCTGCGTGGCGAAGACGTAGAACGGAGGATCCAGTTCGTAGGTGTTGGCCTGCACCGTGACGCGGTGTTCCTGCATGGCCTCCAGGAGCGCGGCCTGCGTCTTCGGCGGTGTGCGGTTGATCTCGTCGGCCAGCACGACGTTCGCGAAGATCGGTCCCGGGGCGAACTCGAGCCCCCGGCTGCCGTCCTCGCGCTGCTGGATGATGTCGGTCCCGGTGATATCGGACGGCATCAGGTCCGGCGTGAACTGGATGCGCGAAAAGTCCAGGTCCAGCACCTGCGCGATCGTGTGTATCAGTAGCGTCTTGGCCAGTCCGGGCACGCCAACGATCAGGCTGTTGCCCCCCACGAAAAGGGTCAGCAGGACCTGGTCGACCGCCTCGTCCTGTCCGATGATGACCTTGCGGACCTCGGAAAGGATCTTCTTGCGTCCCTCCTGGATGCGGCGGGCGAGGGCCACGTCGGCCTGGGGTTCGGTCGGGGCTTGCAGGGTCTCGTTCACGGGCAACGGATGGTATGAGTGGGATCGGTTGTGGGGACAAACGTAATCGGTAGCGTGTTGGGCGGACAGGCGGCTACCGGTTCATCGCGTAGATCACATAGTTGACACCGAACTTGTACGCTTCGTTAGACAGGTCGATCGGGTAGTAGCCCATGTCCGAGTATTCCCAGTAGTCCCCGATGTCGTTGTTGAAGTTGGCGATGACCATGAGGCGCCCGTCCGGGTCGTCGCCCTCGTGCAGCCCGAGAAACTGGGGGCGGTACTGCTGAAAGGTGGGCGGGGGCAGGTCCAGCGTCTCGATCTGGAAGAACGCGTTGAAGATCGGTTCCTCCAGCACCAGCGGCCGGAAGCGGTGGTCGGGCAGCATTACGCGGAAGATCGCCTCGACGTTCTGCCACTCGCGGATGCTGCGGAAGTCGTCGAGGATCAGGAAGCCTCCCTTCCGCAGGTAGGCGGTCATGTTGTCGACCTCGGTCTGCGTCGGCGACCACTCTCCCGGTTCGGAGACGTACGCGATCGGGTAGCGGAGCAGTTCGGGATCCTCGGCGTCGATCACGTTGGTGCCCTCGGTATTCGGGCCCAGCAGGGTCACCTCGTCCAGGATCTTGATGAAGTTGTCGTCGGCGTACGGATAGTCGTGAGCCCACCCCGGTCCGCCACCGCGCCCGAATCCGGGCGAGAAACTCCGCCTGCGAAAGCTGTTGAAGCGCACCCGCACGAACGTGTAGCTGCCGTCGTAGGGGACATTGAGAAAATGTTGGGGGGTAGGGGAGGAGAGCGCTGGTCCCGGCTCGGCTGCGACCGTGGCGCCCTGCGGCGCCCGAATGGCCGCAGCGGCGAGGGAAAGGGTCAGCAGAGTGGCCGTTGCGACCATTGTCGCGCCCATCGCGCGGTTCCCCCCGCTCATGGCCCGGGCCTCCCACGCCGCAGTTCCAGCAGCAGATCGAGCGCCTCCTCGTAGTTGGGCGCGATCTCCAGCGCCGCGAGGACGGCGCTGCGGGCTCCGGAGGCGTCGCCGCTTCGGTGCAGGACGCTGGCAAGTCGGAAGTGTGCGGCCGCCAGGTCGACGGGGTTCAGCGCGACGACGGCCCGGCGCGCGGTGACCGCTCCCTCGATATCGCCGATCGTCTCCATCAGCCCGGCCAGGCGTTCGTGGTCCTCGATCTCGTATGGGTGAATATGCGCCAGTTCGCGGAGGACGTTGGCGGCGGCTTCCGTATTCCCCGCGCCGCCGGCACTGCCCCCGCCGCC
>VYAQ01000323.1 GCA_009844885.1 Gemmatimonadota bacterium | reverse complement strand
CCCCCACCGCCCCCTCCGCCACAGGAGCCCAACGTGCTCCCGACGGCCGCCTTCACGATCGACGTGGACCTCGGACAGGTTCCCCTCGACGTGAGCTTCGACGCGTCGTCGTCCACCGATTCGGACGGCAATCTGGTTTCGTATTCGTGGAGGTTCGGCGATGGCGGCGCGGGGACGGGCGTGCGCACGACGCATACGTACCAGGAGCCCGGGAGGTACCGGGTCGACCTGACCGTCACGGATGACCGCGGTGACACGGCGTCCGCGCGCGGATCCGTGGTCGCGTACAGCGCCCCGCGCAGCGGGCCCAACATTGTCGAGGGCACGGTTTGGTTCGACCGTGACATGGACGGGGCCGTGGACGACGAGGAACGCCGGCTCGGGGGTTTCGCGGTCTTCGTCGATGAAAACCGCAACGGAGCCTACGACAACGGCGAGCGGTTCACGCTATCGGCTCCGGACGGCACCTACGAACTGGCGGGACTGGACCCTGGGACCAGCCACACGGTCTCCCAATTCCTGGAATTCGGCTGGACCAGCACGTTCGCGGGGCCGGCCGCGCCCCCCTCGGGTGCGCCGCCAACGGGTACGGCGGCCATCGTCAACGGCGACAATGCCGGCATCGAGGACTTCCCGTTCCAGGTGGCCCTGAGGACCAGCGATTCACAGTTCCAGTTCTGCGGCGGAACCCTGATCAACAGCCGCTGGGTGCTGACGGCAGCCCACTGCGTTGCGGGCGTCCCCGCCAGCGACATGGAGGTCCTCGTCGGCAGCGCCGACCTGAACAGCGGCGGAGAGCGCGTGCCGGTGCAGGCGGTCCGATTCCATCAGAACTTCGGCGCGACAATCGACTACGACGTCGCGTTGCTGCGGCTGCCGGACCCCTTGCTGCGCCCCCGCGTGTACCTGCAACGGCGCGACCAGCCGGCCTATTCGGAGCCCGGGGACACGGCCACCGCCATCGGCTGGGGACAGACCGAGACGGGCGACGGTTCCGACGTGTTGAAGCGGACGACGCTGCCGATCATCACGAACTCTGATTGCGACAAGATCGCTGGCATCTACTTCGCGGGCATCACGGAGCGCGTGATCTGCGCGGGGGCGGAGCGGCTGGGCCGGGGTGTGTGTTTCGGGGACAGCGGCGGTCCTCTGCTCGTGCCCTACGAGGAGTCGTGGATGGAGGTGGGGATTTCGAGCTTCCTGGTGAACCGGGACCAGTGCGGCAACATCCCGGCGGCTTTTGCGCGTGTGTCAGAGCTGTACGACTACATCGTCTCCATCGCACGGATCGAGGACTCGCTGGCCTACGAGGTCGACTGGAGCGGGGGGACCACGGTGCGGGTCGACTTCGGCAACTTCCACTAGCTCACATACTCCCTGAGCCGCGCGACCTGGTCGTGGTCGCCGAGCACGATCAGGTCGTCGCCGGCGCCGAGTTGCATGTCGGCCTTCGGGTTGAACAGGATGTCCTTGCCGGCGTCGCCCTGCTTGCTGACCGCGATCACGACGAGCCCCGTCCGTTCCGGAATCCGCGCCTCTTCCAGCGTCTGTCCCAGGATCCGCGACCGCCCGCCCACAGTGGCCTGGTCGATGTGACGCGAGAGGTGGACCCCGGTGGAAGCGACATCGAGGAACGAGGCGACGGACGGACGGGTGAGGAGCGAGGCCACCCACACCGCGCCGGTCACGTTCGGGCTTACCACGTGGTCGGCGCCGGCCTGGTACATCTTGGCCGTCGCCGACTGTCCCTCGGCCCGCGCGATGACCACCAGTTTCGAATTCAGGTGGCGGGCCGACAGGCAGACGAAGAGGTTGTCCGCGTCGGCCGAAAGGCAGGTGACCAGCCCCATGGCAGAATCGATGCCCGCGCGTCGGAGCGCCCGGTCCTCGGCTGCGTCGTCGTCGATGATCAGCACCTCGGGATCGACGTTGCGCAGCGCCTCGCCCGCCTTGGGGTCCCGCTCGATCACGACGTAGTCCTTTTTCGCGCCGATCAGCTCCACGATGACCTGCGTCCCCATTCTACCGCCGCCACACACGATCACATGGTCCTTCATGCGACGAATCCTCTTCATGGTTGCACGCTTCCTATATGTGTTGCGGAGGTCCATCCGCACCATCGACGTCGTGATCAGGGCGAACCACGCCGCAAGCCCCGTGAGGCCGCCGACGAGCATCAGGACCGTCCAGTAGCGCCCGGCCTGGGTCAGGGGATGCACCTCGTGGTAGCCGACCGCGGTGATCGTGATGATCGTCATGTAGAAGGAGTCGGCCCAGCCCCATCCCTCGACCCACGCGTAGCCGACGGTCCCGACCGCGACCAGCAGCAGGAAGAAGGCCACGACCATCGCGACCTGGGAACCGCGGAAGATCACGGCTGGCGCTCGAAGATCAGATCGCGCACGCGCACGCCCGTCACGGTGAAGCCGGTGATCCGCCCGGCCCCGTCCCGCACGAAGCGAACCGCGGGCAGGAACCACTGGTCGCCGGTGAATTCGTCCTCACCGGTGGGCGTCAGCACGCTCGGATCATTGCGCCAGTGGCCGGCGACGAGCCGTCCCTCGGCGTCAACCTCCAGGTCGTATGTGCTGTCCAGCTCCGGACTGCGGTAGCTGCCCTCGTACTCCCGCAGCTGTTCGGCCGTCAGGTTGGGGACATCGGTGTCCGGCTCGGGTTCGGGGGCCTCGGGTGCCTCGGCCATCAGGTCGCCGATGTACACCTCGGCCACCCGGCGCGCGCGTCCGGCCGGGTCACAGTCCGAGACGTTGCAGAAGACCGCGATCGAGAGGTTCTGCTCGGGGAAGCGTGTGAAGTTGGTGCGGTAGCCCACCCACGAGCCTCCATGGCCGAAAGTCGGCAGCCCCCGGTAGTCCCCGACCGACAGCCCATACGCGTAGTCGAGCGTGTCGCCGTTCGTCAGCACGCCCGGTTGCACCATCGTGCGCAGCATCTCCTCGCCGCCTACCTGTGCCGTCTCGTAGTTGCGCATCCAGCGGATGAAGTCGTCGATCGACGTATGCAGCGACGAGGACGCGAGCGCCGTCAGCTGGTTCGGCAGCCGCTGGAAGCCATCGCCCGTGGCTTCGCCGTCGCCCAGGCCCTCGGCCAGGCCCATCGGCGCGTACGACTCCGCCCGTCCGGGCACGATCTCCAGATAGTCGTCCGAAAAGTGCGTCCTCGTCATCTCCAGCGGCCCGAAGATCCGCGACTCGGTGTACTCGCGAAACGTCATACCCGACTGCACCTCGATCACGCGCGCCAGCAGGTTGTACGCGGTGTTCGAATACGCGTACTCGGAATTCGGCGGGAAGTTGATCGCCTCCTGCCGGTAGAGCATGCGCAGGATCTTCTCGAACGAGATTACGTCCGTGAAGCCGATTCCCCCGAGCGCCATCGTATGCGGCCAATCCCGGATCCCGCTGGTGTGATGGATCAGCTGCCGGGCCGTGATGGTTGCGCCGAAGTCCGGCAACTCGGCAATGTAGCCACGCACATCGGCGTCCAGGTCCAGGTTGCCTTCGGATTCGAGGAGAAGAGCGGCCATGGCCCCGAATTGCTTGGATATCGACGCGATGTCGAAGACCGTTCCCGGGGTGATGGGAATGCCATGATCCATGTGCGCGGTGCCGTAGCCCCCGCGGTGCACCACTTCGCCGCCCATCACGACCCCCACGGCCGCGCCGGGACGGTCGCCGGCCAGGTCGGCGAAGATGGCGTCGATTCGAGGATCGGTGGGACCGTCCGACGCGTTGGGTTGTGGCGCGCAGCCGGCGAGCAGCGCGGCCGGGAGCGCGGCCAGGACGGCTGTCGCCACGAGTGGGTTCCGGTTCATGAAAGCGACTCCTGCATGTCGAGGGAATTGGACACAGGTTGCCACGGTGGCGCGACCTGACGGGGATTGCAATAGCGGCGTGACCGCGCGGGGGTCGTGGTGGGCGCGCGCCTCCGCCCTGGCCGGCTTGTCCCCGCCCAGGGCGGGCTTGTCCGCTGCTACGAGCCCTTCACGAGCCGGTAGCGGACGATGTAGTCGACGTCGAACTCGTCCTGCTCGGTGCCCCACACGAAGTCCGCGCCGATGTGCCAGACCTGCAGCCCCGCCGGGGTCAGGGCGCGGGCCAGGGGTGCGCCGTCCGCGTCCATGATCCACCACTCGTTGACGGCTTCACCGGTGTCCAGTTCGACGGGATCGAACCGGCGTACCCAGATGTTGCCGGCCGCGTCCAGCATGGTCTCGCCCACCGGGGGCACGAAGGCGGGCTTGTAGGTGGCGTCGCGAATGCGCGCTTCGAGGGCGCCCCTCGCGAGCCCCGGCTGGCGCGCGCTCATGGCCTCGTACCAGTCATCCGTCACGGCAATTACCGCGGAGTCGATCCGTTCCGTCGCTAGCGGAACGGGAGTGTAGGGTACGTGGACCGAAAAGACCGTGTCGCCCACCAGTCCTATCCGCGTCAGCGTGAAGGCCGCTTCGCCCTCGCCGGTCCAAGCGCGACGCTCGACGACCAGGAGCCCGTCGTCGGCGGCCGTGTAGTAGGCCCCGTCGCCGAAGGCCTGGGTGCCGAAGGTCCCGCCTCCGTCCTCCCTGAGGAGCGCGAGACCGTCGCGGGGCTCGTGCGGTTGCATCCAGATGGTCGTCAGCGCACCACCCTCCGCGTCCATGTGCACGAGCGCGGTTTCCGTGATTTCACCGGTGGCGACCTCGTGCGACCAGGCTGGCTCCCTGCCGAGGAAAGTGCCGTCCCGAAAGGGTCTGGACGGGCGGGGCGGCGAGCCTTGCGGGCCACCGATGTCGACCTCGGGCGACGCTCGGCCGAGGAACTCTCCCGCCTGGTCGAAGTAGCTGGCGTGAAAGCCCCAGTAATCCCAGACCCACAGCGAATCGCCGAAGAATCCCATGCTCCCGGGCCGCCGGAATTCGCCGGGGCCCTCGCCCTCCCTTCCGATCAATCCCGACGGGGTGCCGTCGGCCGACCAGCGCCGGATGGAACCTTCCTGCCAGTGCAGGGAATAGAGGAACCCGTCGGGGCCCGGCACCAGGCTCGCTACGGGACCGAAGACGTACTCGGGATCGTCGACCGAGCCGATCCTCACCTCGGGACCCGCGAGAGTCCACGGATCCCCGGTGAAGGGGCTGGGCGCGAAGCCGGAGTCGTTCTGGCAGCCAGCCGCGGCGGCCAGCGCAACGAGGATTGTTGGAGCCCACCCCCTAGCCACGGGCGGAAACGCGGGGTCTATCGGGGTGCCGGCCATCCCTTTGCGACAATTTCGGACTAAAATGCGACAAAAACGGACACTGGCCATATTATTCTACTATGCTCGAAGTCACCGGGAACGTGAAAAGGCGCCGTACGTCAGTATACACCTTCGCCGCGGGGTGGTGCCTCCTTCCTGCGCTATTCTCGCTCACTCCGAACTCCGCGGCGGCACAGGCCGGCCTGGAAGGCACCGTCCGCCACGCCGTCACAGGCGCGCCGCTCGCCGGAGTGCAGGTCAGTCTGCCGGCGCTCAGCCTGGGCGGCCTCACCGATCCGGGCGGACAGTACGAGGTGCGGGACATCCCGCCCGGGACGCACACCGTCGAGTTCACCAGGATCGGCTTCGGCACCGAGGCCCGGGAAGTGACCCTCGCGGACGGCCAGACCCTGCAACTGGATATGGCGCTGCGCGAAGCCGCGGTCGCGCTCGAGGGACTGGTCGCGGTGGGCAGCCGGGCGCGGCCGCGCACGGTCACCCAGTCGGCGGTGCCGATCGACGCCATCGCCTCGCAGGACTTCATCGACCAGGGCGACACCGACCTGAACGACCTGCTCCGCACGGTGATTCCGTCGTTCAACGTCAACCCGCAGGCCGTGGGGGACGCGGCCCGGATCATACGGCCCGCCAGTCTGCGCGGGCTGGCTCCCGACCACACGCTCGTGCTCGTCAACGGCAAGCGGCGTCACCGTGCGGCGGTCATCACGTGGATCGGCGGCGGGTTCGCCGACGGTGCCCAGGGGCCCGACATCTCGTCGATCCCCGCGATTGCGGTGCGCCAGGCGGAGGTGCTTCGTGACGGGGCGTCGGCGCAATACGGTTCCGACGCGATCGCCGGGGTGATGAACTTCACGCTCAAGGACGCGCCATCCGGCGGCAGCATCGAGTTCCGCACAGGCACGTTCATGGAGGGCGACGGCGAGTCCTACACGCTGGCGGGCAACGTCGGGCTCCCGCTCGGTGACAACGGCTTCGCCAACCTCAGCGCCGAGTTCGGCGCGTCCAACCCGACCAGCCGCAGCGTGCAGCGCGACGACGCGGCGGCGCTGATCGCGGCGGGGAACACGCACGTGCGCGACCCGGCCCAGATCTGGGGGGCGTTCGACGTCGACAACGACCTCAAGCTGTGGGGCAACTTCGGACACTTCGTCCGCGACGGCCTTCAGCTCTACGGGCACGCCAACTACTCGGCCGAGACCATCACCGGCGGCTTCTTCTTCCGCAACCCGAACACCCGCGCGGGCGTCTACAGCCTGGACGGCGGCAAGACGCTGCTGGTCGGCGACGTGCTCGACGCCCGCGACGGCGTGCTCGACGGCTCGGCCGGGTGTCCGGTGGTGAACATCACCAACTGGGTCCCGGACCCGGTCGCGCTGGCCCGCGTGTTCGAGGACCCCAACTGCTTCACCTTCCAGGAACTCTTCCCCGGCGGGTTCACGCCCCAGTTCGGGGGCGATGCAATGGACGCATCGGTCGTGGCAGGGGTCAAGGGACAGGCCCGCGGCGGCCTGCTGTGGGACGTGAGCGTCAGCCTGGGCCGCAACGCGATCGACTTCTTCATCGACAACACGGTGAACGCGTCGCTGGGTCCGGAGTCACCTTCGTCCTTCGATCCCGGCACCTACCAGCAATCGGAGCTGAACCTCAACGTCGACCTGAACTACGCGGTGAACGACGTGGTCAACGTCGCCGGCGGCGCGGAATTCCGGGACGAGCACTTCGAGATCGGACTCGGCGAGGATGCTTCGTGGGTGATCGGGCCCTTCGCCGCGCAGGGCTTCAGCTCCGGCTCGAACGGCTTCCCCGGCTTCAGCGACATCGCGGCGGGGGCCTGGCACCGGGTCAACTTCGCCGTGTACGGGGACCTGGAGATGCGGAGCCGGGACGACCGCTGGACCCTCGGCGCCGCGCTCCGCACCGAGCGCTTCGCGGACTTCGGCACCACGGCGAACGGGAAGTTGGCCGGACGGCTCGCCCTTGGCGAAGCGCTGGCCGTCCGGGGCAGCATCAGCACCGGGTTCCGGGCGCCGACGCCGGGGCAGCAGAACGCCTTCAACGTCACCACCGGGTTCGACCGGACGCTGCGGGAGCTGGTCAACAACGGCACGATCCCTTCGACCTCCAGGGTGGCGGAAGTCGTGGGCGGCAAGCCGCTCGACGCCGAGAAGTCGGTGAACGCCAGTCTCGGCTTCGTGGTCGACGCGGGGGCGTTCAGCGTGTCGGCAGACTACTTCCGGATCGCGCTGTCGGACCGCATTGCGCTGAGCCAGGTGTTTTCGCTCGATCCGGCGGACGCGGAGCGCCTCATCGCGGAAGGGATTACGAGCGCGCGGAACCTGGCCAACTTCCGCTTCTTTACCAACGAGTTCGACACGCGCACGCAGGGGGTCGACGTGGTGGCGTCATTCGTGTCCGGCGGCGAGGGTGGGTCGGGCGGCACGGGTGGCACCGAGTTCAGCCTCGCTTTCAACCACACGAACACGAGGGTGACCCGCTACAACCCCCAGGTGCTCGACGAGGTGCGCATCCGGCAGCTCGAGGACGCCCTGCCCGGCACGCGCTGGATGGCGTCGGCGCGGAGGACCTTGGCCGGCGTCTCGGCGCTCGCGCGGCTGAGCTACTACGCCGGCTGGTTCGACGCGCGTGACGACCGGGCCTACCCCGGCGAGTACCTCGTCGACCTGGAGGCGTCGTACCCGGTGACCGAGGCGGCGAGCGTCACCGTCGGCGCGCAGAACGCGCTCAACCGATATCCCCAGGAGAACCCCGACGCGGCCACTGTGGCGGGGAACCGCTACAGCTCACAGACGCCCTTCGGCGCGAGCGGCGGATTCGTGTACGTGAAGGCGGGGTATCGCTGGTAGGGAGAGGCGCCAGCGTCAGGCGCGGTCTGCGTCCGGCGGGCCGGACCGATCGGCGCGACCAGCGTCCGTGCGCCCGGAGTCCACGCGGGCGGGCCCTCCCAGGTGGCCTTCCCTCTCCGCCCGGTCCCCCCGGTGCTCGCGTATGAAGTCCCCCGTCCCCTCGGGCAGGAAGAGGTTGTCCGAGATCTCCGCGATCTCCTCGGCTTCCCGCCATGCCTGCTCCAGCAGCCAGAGCTCCCCTTCCAGCGCGCGCCGCTCCTGCTCTTCGTGGAGCGCCATCTCCAGCGCCAGCTTGGTAGGCTTGGGCATCTTGTTGATGTAGCCGGGCACGCCCTTCTTGTCCTGGAAGCGGTCTCCGGCGGCCACGTCGAGCAGGAAACGCTCCGGGTGGCCGAGCGATTCGATCTCGCCGACCGCGTGCTGAACCGTCTCCTTCGTGCCGCCCATCGAGTTCATCCGGGGGAGAATGGCGCCCGCGAAGCGGCGGGCCTCGGGGCCCTCGTGCCACGTCTTCTTCTTCCCCTTGCGGACCTGGAGCTTGAATCCGAGGTCGTCGGCGGCGGGGCGTACGCGCGTGCCCAGCAGGTCCTGGCGCTTGAGCTTGATGGTTCCGCCCTCTTCCGGGTGCAGCTTGACCAGCGTGCGGGAGTTCATCCACATGTTGACGAAGTTGCCGGACTGGCTGAGCATGAAGCCGCTGAAGATCCCCGCGGCGGCTCCCCCGATCATGATGCCTCCGAAGACGGCGACTCCTGCCGCGCCATACAGGATCGTCTTTCGCCGCCGCCGGCCGAACTGGTCCCCGTAACGCCACGCAGCGAACTCGGGCCGCATGGGTTCGCCGATCCGGACCAGCGTCAGCCCCTCGGGATGGCGCGCGAGTCCGATGTTGTCGGTGGAGACGCGGACGCGGGTGTCGCGGAAGATCCGCTCGCAGTCCTCCACCGCCTCCCAGCGCTCCTCCAGCGGCGTGAGGTTCCAGCGCTCGCACTTCCTGCACACCACCCAGAGCCGCCCTCGCGCGGCGTCGAATGCCAGCCGGCGGCCCACGGGGAACGATTCGATGACCTCGTTGGTGCCGAGGGGCTTGCGGCAGAACATGCAGGACCGGTACAAGGGCTGCTCCTGTTGACGTGGCGGCACACGCGCCGTAACCAAGGTAGGATACGAGGTTGGCAGGCGCCTTGTTCACCCGCACCAGGAGGAGCCGATGGAACCGCAGGCGGCCGCACTGATCAACGATCCCATGGGCGTCTTCGCCTTCCTCGCCGGGATTGTCGCGCTGGTTTTCTGGGTCTCGGAGCTGCCGCGCTGCCGGAAGCTCTTCGAGGTCGTTCCCCCGGTCATCTACGTCTATTTCCTGCCGATGCTGGCCACGACGGCCGGGATCACGCCGGCGGCCTCTCCGCTTTACGACTGGACGGTTCCGTACCTTCTCCTCTTCGCGCTGCTGATGCTGATGGTGTCGGTCGACCTCGGCAGCGTCGCCAGGCTGGGTCTGGTCGCGCTCTTCATGGTGGCGGCCGGCACGGTGGGCATCGTCATTGGGGGGCCGATTTCGCTCATGCTCTTCGGTGGCATGTTGCCGGAGGACGCATGGACGGGGTTCGCGGCGTTGTCGGGGAGCTGGATCGGCGGGACGGCGAACATGGTGGCGATCGCCGAGAGCGTGGGGACTTCACCCGACGCGATGGGGCCGGTGATCGTGGTCGACACGGTGGTCGGCTATGGCTGGATGGGCGTGCTGATTGCGATGGTGGGACTGCAGGGCCGCTTCGACCGCCGCATGAAGGCGCACACCGACGTCATCGAAGAGACGAACCGGCGGCTGGAGGCGATGAAGAGCGAGCGGCGCCCGATGACGCTCCGCGACGCCGTCGTGATGATCGGGTTCGGGATGGCGTGCGCGGTAGCGGCGCAGCGGCTGGGGCAGCAGCTTCCCGCGATAGGCGACCCCACGATCATCAGTAGCACGACGTGGGCCATACTCATCGTCGTGACCGGGGGACTGGTGCTCTCGTTCACCCCGCTCCGGAAGCTGGAGAAGGTTGGCGCGTCGCACCTGGGGTACACCGCGCTGTACCTGCTGCTCGCCGGGATCGGGGCGCAGGCGGACCTCCGGGCGGTGCTGGACGCACCTGTCTACCTCCTGGCGGGCGCGGTCTGGATTGCAATCCACGTGGGCGTGCTCCTGCTCGCGGCGAGCATCGTGCGGGCTCCCTTCTTCTTCGTGGCGACCGGGAGCATGGCCAACATCGGCGGGGCGGCTTCGGCGCCGGTCGTGGCGGGCGTGTACCACCGCGCCATGGCGCCGATCGGGTTGCTGATGGCGGTGGCCGGATACATCCTGGGCATCTACGGCGCCCTGTTGTGCGCGTGGCTGCTGGGTCAGGTGGGGGGCTGAGGGCGGCGGAAGTCGCGGCCGGCTCACATGTACCGGACCTGCATGTACTGCAAGAAGGCCCTGGGCAGCAACGAGGTTGTCGAGGAGTTCCCGGTCGGGCGCCGTCTGGCCTTCGACGCGGAGAAGGGGCGGCTATGGGTAGTGTGTCGCCGCTGCGAGCGCTGGAACCTCACTCCGCTGGAGGAGCGATGGGAGGCGGTAGAGACGTGCGAGAAGCTCTTTCGGGGCACGCGTGTCCGCGTTTCCTCCGAGAACATTGGGCTGGCGAAGCATCCCGAAGGGCTGGAGCTGGTGCGGATCGGAAAGCCGCTGAGGCCGGAGTTTGCGGCGTGGCGGTACGGGGACCAGTTCGGCCGGAGGAGGACGCGGAGTATCGTGCTGGGAACGGCGGTTGGCGCTGCTGGACTTGGCGGAATGTTGCTGGGCGGTGCATTGGTGGGACTGGGGGGAATCAGCCTCGGCTCTGTTGTCTACCAATTGATCGAACACTGGCGCAACCTTGCTCCTTCGGTGTACTTCCGCCCGCAGGACGGGCGACTCCGGTGGATGAACGGACCTCGCGTTCGCAGCGCGCGACTGCTGCCGGCCGACGACGAATCCGGCTTCAGCGTTGAAGCGAAGGCCAGGGGTGTGACCTCCGGCGAGGAGCGGTTCGAGGGGGAGGACGGAGTGCGTGCTCTCAGCGCGATTCTCCCCGGGGTCAACGCCGGGGGCGGTTCCAGGACGACGGTCCAGGACGCTGTGTCGAGGATTGCCCTTGCGGGGCGGCCCGACCGGTTTGTGAAGCGCCTTGCCCACGGGCGGCCATCGCCGTACTCACCGGCTGGCGTACAGATGAGCACGCTAACGAAGCCCACTCGCCTGGCGCTCGAAATGGCACTCCACGAGGAACAGGAGCGTAGGGCATTGGAGGGTGAGCTGTGGATGCTGGAGCGCGCGTGGCGGGAGGCAGAGGAGATTGCCGCGATCTCGGACAATCTGTTGGTTCGGAAGAATGCGGAGGACTTTATCCGGGAGCACCGGAACGAGCGCGGGCGTGAGGGTGGACCGGCGGAGGGCGACGCTGAACCCCCGAAAGCCGAGGGACGCGGGTGAGCACACTTAGGGTCGAATACCACGGTCCGCAGTCGGGGGGCACTGCGGTGAAGCGCCGGCGTCCGGAAGGTTCGCGTCGCCGGCCTCGGCGTCTGCCACTGCGTCTGCTCCGCTGGGCCGTGCTCGCGGTCGTCCTGGCGATCGTCCCCTTCTTCCTCCTGATTCGGGGCGGTGTGTTCGCGTACCAGCAGTGGGGGCTGGGTCCGTGGGCGTCGCTGGCGGTGTCGGCTGCGGCGACGGCGCTTCTCCTGGTGTTCTACGCGTGGGCCCTGGGCCGCCGCCTCGGAGCGGGGAAGGGACTCAAATGGCTGATGACCCGGGGTGCGGCGGCCCTGGCGGTCGCTTACGTCGCCTACTCGGTCGTCTATGTGGGAAGTGCCAACGTGAAGTCGGAAGAGGTGCGCACCGAATACGCGGCGCTCCACCCGTTGCTGCGCCTGGCCGCGAGCGCCGTCATCCTTGCGGACCAGAGCGCGGTCATTACGGACGCGAGCCGCACCCCGGACTTCTACCGCCGGATGGGACTCTCACCGAACGAGTCGTCACTGCACTTCAGACAGGACGACGGCTTTGTGCACGCGCTGGACCTGCGCACGGTCGGCCGGCCCGAGTGGCGGAACCGTGCGGTTGAGCTGACGTTCCGGGCGCTGGGCTTCAACACGCTGCGTCACGTGGGGACGGCGGACCATCTGCATGTGTCGGTGCGGTCGCCGGGATAGCTGGCAGGCCGCTCCCCGTATTGCCCCTCAGTCATGTTCGTGCCCCGTCTCGTAGTGCCTTGCCAGCGCGTCGCCGCCGAAGTCGTTCTCCAGGTCGCGCCACACCGAGTGCACGTGGTTGGCGTTGCCCTGGGTGTTGTCGTACTCGATCAGGAACGAGGCCGCGTGGACGCGGTAGTAGTGGCCCTCTCCGTACTCGGGGGAACCCGCCCACGCGAAGTAGAGGTCGTCGGGGGAGATCTCGTTTTCGATGCGTGCCATCCATGCGTGGGCGGCCGCAGCGTCCATGTTCCACACGTACTCCCCGATCACGCCCATGAGCACGCTGCGCTGCGCGTCGGTGAGCCGTGAGGCGGGGATTCCCTCGAAGCCGTCGAGCCGCGCCTCGCGGTCGTTGCCCGTGATGATGTCGCGGGGTGCCTCGTCGGCGATCATGGCCATCTCGAGCTGGTCGGACGTGAGGCTCTGCACGAGGGAGCGCGCCAGGTCCTCCTCGCGGCCGAGGGGGCGCCAGCCTGCCTTCGGGCCGGATGGTACGGTCGCCGGGTTCGAGCCCATGAAGGCGGGCCCGGTGATGGTCACCTCGTTCGACGGCGAGGAGAAGTTGAGCGACAAGTGGTGGCCCTCGAAGCGCCACGCCCAGGGCCCGCCCGCGGTGGGCGTCCCGAAGATGACGACGTAGTAGTCCTCCGGATCGCGCCGCTCGGGGCGCCCTTCGATGACGCCCAGGATGCGTTCCAGCTCGATGATCGCGTTGGCCTTGTGGTATCCCTGGCTGCTCAGGGTCGCCTGCAGCATGGCATGGGCCGCAGTGCGCTGCTCCAGCGTCATGTCCTTGAGCGGGAGGCCGTTGCGGGACACGGGCGTGAAGGCCCAGTTGAAGCGCTCTTCGTCGCCGAGGTCGTAGGTGGCGCGGTCGAGGGCGTCACCCTCAAGGAGCGACAGAAACGTCGCCGCGGCCCCCGCAACGCCGTCCTCGCTGGCCGCCGGCGCGGAGGTGGCGGGCTTCGGCATGGCTTCCCACGCCACGGCGGCCAGCGCCGCGACGCAAAAGCCCAGCATGAACAGTCTGGTGGTTTTTGTCTGCTTCATTCTCTTCCTACCCTTCTTCTGCTTGAATCATTGCTGCCACTTCCTGCACCTCGTCGAGAACGCGAAGCAGGTTGCCGCTCCAGAGCATGCCGATCTGTTCTTCGGTGTAGCCGCGCCGGACCAGCTCCAGCGTGACGTTGAACGTCTCCGATGCGTCGTCCCAGCCCGCCACGCCGCCGCCGCCGTCGAAGTCGGAGCTGATGCCGACGTGCTCGAGGCCGATGAGATTGACCATGTAGTCGATCTGGTCGACGAAATCGGCCACGCTGACGTCGGGGGGGATGTCCATGTCGGCCGCCCGTTCCGCCGCCGTGGCCCGCACCTGGGTCATCTGCGCGAAGTAGGCGTCGCGTTCCTCGGGAGGAAGGGCGAACATTCCGCCCCGTCCGAGCATTGCGACGCCCATTTCGGCTGCAACCTCTGCCTCGATCGCGTCCATGGCCTCGCGGTGGTCCGCATTCCGGGTCGTGTTGACGAAGGAGCGCAGCGCCACGGCCTGCACGACCCCGCCGTTCGCGGCCACTGCGTGCAGCTGCTCGTCGTCAAGGTTGCGGCTGACGTTGCTCAGCCCGCGGGCGGACGAGTGCGACGCCATCACGGGCGCCCGGGTCATCTCCAGGGTCTGCATGATCGACGGCTTTGACGGGTGCGAGATGTCGATCATGATCCCCAGCCGGTTCATCTCGGCGACCGCCTCGCGGCCCATGTCGCTCAGGCCCCCGTGCAGGAAGTCGCCGTCGTTTTCACCGGAGTGCGCGTCGGACAGCTGGTTCGGGCCGGTGTGCGCGAGCGACATGTAGCGCGCGCCCCGCTCGTGGAACTCCTCGACACGCGAGATGTCGGTGCCCAGCGGATACGCGTTCTCGACCCCGATCATCGCGACCAGCCTTCCCGAGGCCGCGACCCGCCGGACGTCTTCGGAGGTCAGCGCCAGCCCGATCCGGTCGGGCGCGTACTCGTTCACCATGCGGTGGATGGCGTCGAACTTGTCGACCGCGTTCTCGTAGGCCGTCGCGTAGCCCTCGTCGTTGAGCAGACCCTGCGAGGTGTAGACGACGAACCAGCCGACATCGAGCCCGCCCGCCTCCATCTTCGGCAGCGTGGCCTGGGTCGGCAGGTCCATGGTGTAGTTGCGCTCGGCGGTGAAGTTCGCCGTGCTGATGTCGATGTGCGTGTCGAGCGTGATGACCCGGTCGTGGATCTCGCGGGCGCGTTGGACCATTGCTTCTTCGGACTCCTCGGCGGCGTCGTCACCCGGGGCGTCGGCCGGGGCGCAGGCGGCGGCGGTGGTTGTGGAGACCAGGGCCAGGGAAAGGGCGAGGGGCATTGCGGGGTTCGTGGCTCGGTGAATGGTCATGGCGGGCGCTCCGATGCTCCGGTGGGACACTCTCGGCATTCAAGATAGGGGACCGCGGGGCGCGCGGCATCTGCGGGGGCTCCCGTCGGTATCTTTGTGGACGAGACCTGTTGACACCTTCCGGCCACTCCACCTGGACTTCGCCATGGGAATCACCGACTCTACCCGCCTGCGCCGCTTCTCCGCCGAGAAGATGCAGAAGCTCAACCTCTTCGAGACCGACCAGATGTTCTGCGACGTCTACTGCCTCCGGCCCGGCCAGGCCCAGCACGTACACACCCATGCGGGCGCGACGAAGTTCTACTATGTGATCGAGGGCGAAGGCCACTTCACGGTGGGCGACCGGCGCGAGCGCCTGGGCCCCGGTGCGGTGGCGTGGTCAGAGCCGGACGAACCGCACGGGGTTGCGAACGAGTCCACGGGCGACCTGGTCCTGCTGGTGGCGATGGCGCCGAATCCGAACCGGTAGGGAGGCGGGGGGGCCTAGTCCCAACCTACCTGCCCCTGCCCCCCCACCGACTCCACCCGGATCATGAGGATGTCGATGTCGTGGTACTGCTGGTGGCGGATCGATGACGCGTAGTGCCGTAACAGCCGCAAGGGGATCTCGGCCTCCGCGGGGACGCTCATCGCCGCCTCGCTGAGCATCGCGAGCTGATCCTCGATGTTGGTCTCGTCCGTGGTGGCGATGAATTCCAGGTCGGCGGCCTTGCCGTCGGCGCGGGCGATCAGCAGCAGCCGCCGCTGCCGGTCCGGCGCCTCTGCGTCTGCCTCGTCACCTGTCAGGATATGCATCGTCTCTTCACCCACGGCGCGCAGGCGCGTTTCCATCTCGGCCCCCCAGCCTCTCTGGCGGGCGGCGAAGCTGGCGAGGAACGCGTCGACCTCGGGCCACGTTTCGGCGGTCAGGCGGGTCTTGAGGCGTGCCCGACCCCGGCCTGCAAACTCCCCGACCATCGTCAGCAGGATCACGGTCAGGCCACCGACCGTCATGCCGTTTCCGAGCAGCTCGCCCCAGGCCCCCTGCAGGTACTCGGGGTAGATCCAGTCGAACTGGAAGGCGATGCCCAGCCAGAAGGCGACGCCGACCACGAGGCCCTTGCGGTGGTCCAGTCCTTCCGAGAGCAGGATCTTCATCCCGAAGACGAAGATGACCGCCACGATGATCACATAGTAGGCCGCGGCTACAGGCCCGGGGATCGCTACGAGCAGCGAGACGAACTTGGGGAGGAACGCGAACACGACGAACACGGCGCCGACGCAGATGCCGATGCGGCGCGCCGCGACTCCGGTCAGTTCGGCCACGGCGATGCTCATGCCGTAGGTCGTGTTCGGGACGGTGCCGGCCAGGCCGGACAGAAGATTGCCCACGCCGTCGGCTCCGATCGCGCCCTGAATCGAGCGGAAGTCGATCGCCCGGGGCTTGCGCCACGAGACCCGCTGAATCGCGATGCTGTCTCCAAGCGTGTCCATCGCGCCCACGAGCGTCACCATGATGAAGGAGGGCAGGAGAGCCCAGAACTCCGGCCGGAAGCTGAGGTCGACGCCGGGATAGGCGAGATCCGGCAGGCCGATCCAGGCGGCTTCGGCAACGGTGGTCAGGTCGTAGATGCCGAAGCCGAGACCGGCGGTCAGGCCCCCGGCCGCGATACCGATTGCGGGGGCCCACAGCCGCAGCACACCCGAGAAGCGCAGCGGGATGAGGAGGGTGACGAGCAGCGTCACACCCGCCGTCACCGGCCCTGCTGCCGGGTGGGCGCCGGCTGGTACCTCGGCCAGCTTCTGCAGGATGAGCGGCGTGAGGGTAATCGGTATGAGAATCAGGACGGTGCCCGCGACCGTCGGTGTGAAGATCTTCCGCAGCAGCGCCATCCGTGCCGCCAGGACGAACTGAATCAGCGACGACGCGATGATGAGCGTCGCGAGCATCCCCGGCCCGCCCTGTTGGATGGCGGACACGCTCACGGCGAGAAACGCGCCGGTGCTTCCCATGACGAGGATGTAGCCGGCCCCGATGCGCCCGACCTTGCGGGCCTGGATGGCTGTGGTGAGCCCGCTGATGACCAGCGCCGCGAACACCGCCCAGGACAGGTACTCGTCGCTGCCCCCGGCGACGGTGATCATGATCATCGGTGTCAGCACGATGCTGGCAAGGCAGAGCATGGCGTACTGAACGCCGAGCCCGATGGTTATGGGCAGCGGGGGCCGGTCGTCGGGCTCGTAGCGGACGTCCTGGCGGGCGTGGGCGGGCATTGAGTCGCTCACGCCTGAAGTCTGCCCACCGCTTCCCGCAGCACGTCGAGCGCCAGGTCGATGGTGTCGAGGTGGGTGCGAAACGCGAGGGCGGCCATCCGCAGCATGAACGTGCCACCGACCGTGGTTGAGGACATGAAGACCCGGCCATCGCGGTGGGTTTCCTCGACGAGGGCCTGGTTGAACGCGTTCGCGCTGCCCGACTCCGGGATCCACCGGAACGTCACGACTGTGAGGTCGAGATTCGGTCCCACCTCGAACCCGAGCGACTCGATCTCGCGCTGGAAGTACTTCGCGAGTTCGAGCTTCTCGCGCAGGCACGCCCGGAACGGCGCCTCGCCGTGCAGCAGCAGTGGCAGCCACACGCGGAGCGCCCGGAAGTGCTTGGTCAGCTCCGGGGACACGGCGGCGGGCGAGCGGCCGCCCCCTTCCGACTCGACCGTGTCCTGCAGGTAGCTGGCGTAGTAGGCGTGCGCGTCCTGCAGCGCGTCACGGTTTCGGACCAGGACGGCACCCGTGCCGTAGGGCAGGAACATCCCCTTGTGGGGGTCGAGGACCACCGAATCCGAGCGTTCCATTCCGGCGAGGGCGGGCCGGAGCTCGGGGAGCAGCGCGAAGAAGCCACCATACGCCGCATCGACATGGAACCACAGGTCCTCCCGCTCGGCGATGTCGGCGATCCGGTCCAGCGGATCGATCGCGCCGGTGTCGGCCGTGCCCGCCGACCCGAGGACGAGCCAGGGCCGGAGACCGCGGGCCCGGTCCGCCGCGACGAGTTCGGAGAGCGAATCGGGACTGAGGCGGAAGCCATCGTCCACCGCGACATCGCGCTTTACCGTCTCGCCCATTCCGGCCACGCGGATCGCCTTGTGCACGCACTGATGGATGTGGGGCGTTGCGTAGACCACGGCCCGCTCGAAGTCACGAGCCCGGAGTCCGGCCGCCTCGCGGGCAGCGACGATCGCCGTCAGACTCGCGATGGACCCGCCCGAGGCGAGGTTTCCGTCGGCGCTCTCGGGGTATCCGACGACCCTCGCCATCCACTCGAGGACCAGGTCCTCCATCTCGACGGATCCGGGCCCCACGAAGCGGACGCCCGCGTACTCGTTCGTTACAGCGGCGAGGTAGTCGGCGAGCGAAGAGGCGTAGATTCCGCCGCCGGGGATATAGCCGAGGTGCCCCTGATGGGAAGGCAGGAGTCCGGGCCGAACGACGGACCGGTCGAAGCGGTCGATGAGCTGCCCGATGGGACGGGATTTGTGCCCCAGGATCAGCTCACGGAGCTCCGGGACGGCCGATTTGTCGTGGTTGTAAGCCGGCAGGTCCGGGAGTTCCGTAAGGAGTCGCTGGGCGTACCCGTGGGCGGCGCGCATGAGCCGGTCGCGTCCGGCCGAGTCGGGGTCCAGCGACCGCGCTGCCTCCTCCAGTTCGAGAATCCGCTTGCGCCGAGGGCCCGAGGGCGAGGTCGCGAGGGCTTCCGGCGCCGCTGTCCTGGCCACGCGCGGTGTTGAGGGTGCCGGCCGGGCCACGCGCCGTGTCACCACGGATCATCCGGGAGCACGACGCGCGGTCCCTCGCCCCGCTGTTCCATGGCGTCCATGTGCAGGAAGTACTTTCCGACGCCGGACGCGCCCTGCATGTAGCCCGTCTGCGCCACGAGCAGGTCGGGCTGCACCCGGTGCTCGGCCTGGGTCCACTTGCGGCCGGTGCCGGCGGAGGTGTCGACGCTCGACGCGTGTCCGACGAGGTCGGCGTTCAAACGGCCGACGAAGGCCCTGTATTCGTCGTTGCCGGTTGTCCGCTGCAGGGTCAGGAAGTGCTCGGCGGCTCCCGCAGTGCCGCAGCACTGGCTGATGTTCTCCCAGAAACCGGGGGTGCGCCGCTCCGGGATGCCCGTGTCCATGACACCGCGAGCGCCGCGGGCGACCCATGCGTGCCATTCGGGGTCGCCGGTGATCTCGCCCAGCTGTTGGAAGAGGCGATTGGTGCCGACCGGGCCGTGACACCACGACAGGTAGTAGAGGTCCTCGCCGCCGGGGCGGGAGTGGAAGATGCGGTAGCCGGGTGGGCCGTAGGATTCGGGGCTGCCGCCTCCCTGCGTCGCCTGGGCGAGCAGATAGTGGGCGCCGGCCAGCGCAGCGTCCAGGAATGCGCGATCCCCGGTGGCGCGATGCAGGGTGGCCAGGAAGTACGCGATGCCGGCGGTGCCGTGTGAGAAGTTGGGCATCTCGCGCGCGTAGCCGGGCCACATGTCCCAGCGCAGGCCGGTGGGGGTCTCGATGGCGCGCTCGAGGAGCCTCCTGCCCGCCCCCTCGGCAACCTCCAGGGCGCTGTCATAGCGGAGTGTGCGGCCAAGTTGGAGCAGTGCGAGACCGGTGCCGGCCGTCCCGCTGATGATGTCGTTGGATTCGATGGCGTCGCCGCCGGAGCCGCGTGGCCAGGCGACACCCGCGCCCACGCGGCGGCCCCTGTCGATCAGCCGGGAGGTGGCGCCGGCCGCGGTGATGCGGTCGGACTCCCGGCCGGTTGCGCGCGCCGTCTGGGCCAGGACGAAGGCGATGCCCGCGAGTCCCGTGTAGAGGCCTGCGTCCTGAACGTCGTCGAGTCTGGCGGCCAGGTGCGCGGCGCCCTGCACGGCGGCGTCCAGGTACTGCTCGTCGCCGGTCGCGTGATAGAGTTCCAGGGCGAAAAGGACAACGCCGGGCGAGTGTGTATAGAGTGTGTAACCAATGGACTCCGGGTCGGTGGGGTCCGCGGGCCAGGTGGCGCCGCCGGGGGTTTCGATGCGGGCGGCGTCGACCCACCGCCAGGCTTCCACCGCGAACTCCAGCCAGGGGCGCTCGGCCAGCCCTTCGCCGCTGTCGGCGAACGCGCGGAGCATACCGGGGGAGAGGACGGTTGCCGCCGCAGCTCCCGCGGCTGCGGAGATGAAGCTGCGTCGGGACGGCCCGTTGGCACACAGTTCACACATGTGCGTTGTCTCCTGGATCTGCCCTCGGTTTCCGGTTGTGTTCGCCACGCCGCTCGCCAGCGTTGTGGGTCGTGGCGTAATATGCGGTCGCGAGTCGCTCGGCGGCTACCGTGGGCCTTGTCCCTTCATCCATGCGAGACCCCGATGACGGACCCTGGGCTTTACCGGCTCTACGATCTCGTGTTCGTGGCCTTCCACACCGCGCTTATCGTCTTCAACATGGCCGGCTGGGCCTGGCGAAGGACCCGGCGGTTCCACCTGCTCACCATTTCCGCCACCCTGCTTTCCTGGTTCGGGCTCGGGATCGCGTACGGGTGGGGATACTGTCCGCTGACGGACTGGCACTGGCAGGTCAAACGCGCTCTGGGCGAAACCGGCCTGCCGGCGTCGTGGGTCAAGTACTACCTGGACCAGCTCACGGGCGTCGCCTGGAACGCGGGTCTGGTCGACGGCCTGGTCATCGGCGTGGCCCTGGCGGCGCTCGTGCTGTCGGTCGGGCTGAATCTTCGGGATCGGCGGCGACTTGCGCCCGGGTCCGCATAGGACAGATTAGCCGTCGGCTCCTGAAGATGAAGAGCACCCACACCTTATCCGGGGAGAATCCGATCTTGAACGCAATCAGACACGCCCTGGTCCGCTCGGGGCCGCCGGTCGCGGCCGTCCTGTGCGCCGTAGCCTTGCTGGCCGCCCCGGGCATCCTTGCCCAGGAATCCGACGCCGTCCCCTCCCGCTGGGAGTCGAGCCACTCGATCGTGGTCGGCGGCGAGACCGTCGAGTACGACGCGGTCGTGGCTTCCACCACCCTGACCAACGACGACGGCGAACCGGCGGCCGAGCTCTTCTACACCGCCTACTTCCGCACCAACGGAGCGCCTTCGCGGGAGCGGCCGCTGGTCTTCTCCTACAACGGCGGTCCCGGCTCGGCGTCCTTCTGGCTCCACATGGGGATCATGGGACCGCGCCGGGTGGTCACGCCCGAAGTCGGCCCCCAGGGCGCGCCCCCGTATCCGCTCAAGGACAACGAGTACACAATCCTGGATGTCGCGGACATCGTGATGGTCGACCCCATCGGGACCGGTTTCAGTCACTTGCTCGGCGACACTCCCGGGTCCGACTACTGGGGCATCGACGAGGACGCGCGCTCGCTGACGCAGTTCATCAGGCGCTTCCTCAGCGAGTACGAACGGTGGAACGCACCGCGATACCTCCTCGGCGAGAGCTACGGCACAACGCGCTCGGCCGTCCTGGCCCGCCACCTGCAGGGCACGAACATCGACCTGAACGGGATCGTGCTGGTCTCGGCGGTGCTCCAGTTCAACACGATCCAGTTCGCGCCCGGCGACGACCTGCCCTACATCGTGAACCTCCCGTCCTATGCGATCACCGCGCGGTACCTCGATGCGCTGCCGGGCCCCAACCCGCCCGACCTCGAGGCGTTCATGGCCGAGGTGGAGGAATGGTCCCTCACCGAGTACGCAACCGCACTGCTGGCCGGCGGCACCTTGGATGCGGACACCCGGGCCCGCGTGATCGACCAGATGCACCGGTACACGGGGCTGAGTCATGACTTCATCGACAAGTCGGATCTGCGGGTGACCGCCCCCGCCTTCGAGGCGGAACTGCTGCGTGACGAGGGGCGGATCGTCGGACGCCTGGATGCGCGGTTCACGGGTCCGGCCGGAGACGTGCTTGGCGGACGGCCGTCGCACGATCCGCAGTCGACGGCGATCAGCTCGGCGTACACCTCCGCCTTCAACAGCTACGTGCGCGACGAACTGGGCTACGACGGAGAGCGGGAGTATGTACCCAGCGGCGGCACCCGCAACTGGAACTGGGGACGCCTTGGCGGCGGCGGGGCCTTCGTGCGCGGCGGGGGCACACCCAACGTCTCGCCGGACCTCGCGACTGCCATGAAGCGCAACCCCAGCCTGAAAGTCCTGCTGATCAACGGCATCTACGACCTCGCGACACCGTATTTCGCGGCGGTCTGGGCCATGGATCACATGGGTCTGGCGCCGGACCTTAGGGACAACATCGAGCGCGCGGACTTCGCCGCGGGGCACATGATGTACGTCGAGCAATCGCTGCTGCCGCAGTGGAAGGAGACGCTGGACGCGTTCATCCTCCGGACCTCCGGGCGGTCGGTGCCGGTGTCGCAGTAGCCTGGCCCGGATCGGCCCGAATCACGGCGCTCGAACCGCCACCGTCCGCCCCCGATGCCCCTGACCGCGCTTGCCCTGGTGCTCGGGGCCGGGCTCCTGCACGCGTCGTGGAACCTCATCCTCAAGCGCACGAGCGAGCGTCTGCTCGTCACCTCCTGGGGACTCCTGCTCGGTGCGCTGATCTTTCTGCCGGCGCTTATCCAGGCCGGGCCGCCTCCCGCACGGGTATGGCCCTACGCGGGCGCCAGCGCTGCCGTGCTGCTCGGGTACTACACGTGCCTCGCGCGGGCCTATGACCGCGGCGCGTTCTCGCTGGTCTACCCGGTCGCGCGCGGCACGGCGCCGGCCATGCTGACGATCTGGGCGATTGTCTTTCTGGGCGAACGGCCCAGCGCGGTGGGTGTCGCGGGGATCGGGTTGATCCTCGGCGGGCTCGTGGTGCTCGGCGGCGCGCCGATGCTGGTCGGGCGGGGCGGAGAGCGGGGCTGGAACGCGGTCCGCATGCACGCGCGGGGTGCCGGAACCGCCTTCCTCGTGGCGCTGCTCGTGTCGGTCTACACCGCCATCGACGGCGCGGCCGTGCGGCACTGGACGCCGATTCCCTACCTGGTCGTGGTGTTCGCGCTGGCGGGGGGCGCGCTGATCCCCTTGCTCGCGCTGCGCTATGGCACACATGTGTTTACCGTACTGCGCACGCACTGGATCCCGACTGTCGTCATCGCGATCATGACGCTGGCCGCGTTCTCGCTGGTGCTGAGCGCCTTCCGGATCGCGCCGGTAAGCTATGCCGGCGCCGCCCGGGAGATCGGCATCGTCTTCGCCGCCCTGGCGGGGTGGCTTTTCCTCGGCGAACGCTTCGGCGGTATGCGGACTGTCGGCGCGGTCACGGTGTTCCTCGGGATCGGGCTGCTGGCCGCGGCATGATCTTCCGGCCCGTGACCCCGGAGCGCTGGACGGACTTCGAGCGGCTGTTCGAGGCCCGCGGCGGACCGAAGTACTGCTGGTGCATGGTTGGGCGCAGGGACGACGCGGGCCGCAGTCCGCGCACCAACGCCGAGCGCAAACAGGCGATGCGGTCGAAGATCCGGTGCGGGACGCCGGTGGGGATTCTTGCCTACGACGGCGGAGAACCCGTCGCGTGGTGCTCGGTCGCGCCCAGGGAGACACTCTCCGTATACAGGGGGCTCGAGTGGCCGGAGGGCGATCCGTCCACCGTATGGTCGATCACCTGTTTCTACGTGAAGCGCGGGATTCGGCGCAGTGGTGTCATGTCCCGTCTGATCGAGGAGGCGGTAGCCCACGCCGGACGCAACGGGGCCAGGGTCGTCGAGGCCTACCCGGTGGCGCCCGATTCGCCCAGTTACCGCTTCTGCGGTTTCGTTCCCGTGTTCGCCGAGCGCGGATTCGTCGAGGTGGGCCGTGCCGGGGTGCGGCGCCATGTGATGAGGCGGGAGTTGCGCGGGAGGGGCATCGGCTGAGATTGTGGGACTTGTCCATAGTCACGACGGGGAGGGGGAAGGGGAGGTTTGTGGTGTCACGGCAGCGCGTGAAGTCGTTCGACGAACTGCAACGGCGGCAGACGGGCAGACGGTGGGAGGGTGGAGGTCGCGAACTGCGCGTCGGCGCATCGGTCGCCCCGCATGCGGACCGCGCTTCATTGCGCCTCTGCCGCGACATCGTGCTGAGATGGCTGCGTGACAGCCTCCAGGAGGACCTTCCGCGCAAGGCGTTGCGGCACCGTGCGTTTTCTCTCCGGACCGGGACGACGGTGTGCAAGGGCGCCAGGGTCAGGGCCGGCGACAGTGACCAGTGGGCGGTGATGATCGAGCGAAACCCGGCCCCGGACCGCGAGATCGCGTCCGAAATCGTCGTATCGGGCGGGCCGGAACGTTCAGTCGTGATCGATATCCGGGTCGTGGACCGGTCGATCGCTCCTGGTGACGTGGAGAGGGAATACCCCGCGGACCTCCTCGCCGCGCTGGCGGCCCGGTTACCCCTGCGGCAAGGCGGGCGCAGACTCGCCTGCGAGCCCGTGACGGTGGAGTCGGAGGAAACGATGAGGGGCTTTCTGGCGCTGCTGCTGGATTCGGGCCGGAAAACACCCTTCGCCGTCCTCACGTTGCCCTCCGATGAGGCGGACCGGGCAGCAGTGGGGGCCTACGCGCATGCCCTGGCGCGCGCGGTCACGGGACTGGCCGTCGTGTGGGTGCTACCGCCCGCAATGACCTTTCGGCTGACCGAGCGCGTCACCCGGCACCTGTCGGTGTTTAACGGCGCGTGGCGACTCTACATGCCGGGATTCGGCGAGGGTTCGTCGAAGAGCGACCATCCGCTGGTCCTGTGGGACCGGTTGAACGAAGAGGGTGGCCATGCGCGTGCGATCCAGCGCTTCCTGCGCGCGTCGGCCGCGGCGAGCCGGAAGGGCGGAGGGCGCGATCACGCCCCCTCGTACGCGGATCTCGAGCGCGAGGCCGCACGCATGACGGCGCCGCGGGGTAGGCTGGTGTCGTTCCTTCGCAGATCGATGTGGCGTACACCCGACCGGGCTGCGGTTGTTCGCGAGCCGCCCCCCGTGCCCGCGCCCGTGCCCGCGCCCGAGTCACCGGGCCCGTCGCGCCGTCTCAGGGCGGCCAGAGAGAGCGCGACCGCCCGCGCAAAACGCTACGAGCGCGTGAAGAAGCGGGTTGTCGCGGTTGAGCAGGAGCGCGACGAAGCGGTCAAGCGGGCCGAACAGCTCGCCGGCCTGGTGCGGGTCCTGGGGGGAGATCCGGACGCCGCGATTCCATTCCCCACAACCTGGGCGGAATTCCCCGCGTGGTGCGACGAAAGCCTGCACGGCCGCCTCGTTCTGACGGGCGCGGCGCGGCGAGAGCTCGACGGTGCCCGCTTCGCCGATGTGGATCTGGCGGCCCGCTGTCTCAACTGGCTCGCGGGAGATTACCGGACAGACAGGCTCAACGGTGGCAACGCCAGCCTGCACGGACGGATTGACGGCATCGAAGGCGCGTTCAACGTGCCGTGCGGGCGGGACAGCTTCGAGCACTTCTGGGACGGCCGCCGCCACACCGTGAACTGGCACATCAAGCGGGGCGCCAACACGCGCGATCCCCGCCGCTGTCTCCGCATCTACTACTTCTGGGACGATCAGGCACGGCAGGTGGTCGTCGCCGCGATGCCCGGCCACCGGAGGAACGCGCTGTCATAGGGAGTCCACGGGCTCATGAGGCTGAGGGCCTCCCTCCGTTAGCCACGCGCTTCTTCTCGTCCTCCAGCGCCCCCAGCGGCACCCCGTCCGCAATCCAGGCCGGAGCCGGCGCGCCCTTCAGATAGTGCCCGAACCACTCGAGGATGCGCCGGTGGTAGTCCTTCTGATTCGCCTCCCGCCGGAATCCGTGATCCTCGCCCTCGTAGACCAGCAGCACCATCTGCCTCTCGGCCCGGCGGGCGAAGTTGAAGAACTCGGTCCCCTGATCCCAGTCCACGACCCCGTCCTCGTTGCCGAACGCCATCAGCAGCGGCGTCTCCATGTTGTGCACCTCGTGGATGGGCGAGTTCCGCCGATGCGCCTCCGGATCCTCCCAGAACGGCACCTCCATCCGCGCCTGTCCGGTCTCCCAGTGGCTGACCTCCGCGATCCCCGGGTTCCAGTGGAGTTGCCCCATGAAACTGACGAAATCGGTCAGCGGCGCGCCCGCCACCGACGCAGCGAAGATGTCCGTCCGCGTAGGCAGGAAGGTCGCCTGGTAGCCGCCCCACGAGTGCCCGATCAGCCCCACCGCGTCCGGGTCCGTCACACCCATATCGACGGCCTTCGCCACGGCCGCGCGCACCGATTCCAGCGCGCTCACCCCCGGGTCCCGCGCCCGGTACACGATGTCGGGCAGCAGCACCGCGTACCCGTGCTGGGTCCAGACCGCGTAGTTGTAGTAGTCCCGCTCGCTGGGAACGCGGAAGAAGTGCATTTGGGGAGAGAGCATCTCGTAGGTGTACACGATCGTGGGGACCGCGCGCCCCTCCTCGTGGTTTGCGGGACGAAGGAGTACGAACTGGAGGTCGCGGCCCGATTCACTTACGAAGTCGACCAGTTCCGCCCGGCCCCACGCCACCTCGTCGATGAAGGGGTTGATGGCCGTAGCCTGGGTCGGGTTCGCAAGGTCGGCGCCCGCAACGAAGAGGTCGGGCGGGTCGGCGAAGGACTGGGACGCGTACATCATCGTGGCGGTGCTGTCCGCGCGGACGAGGCCCGCCAGGAACGCGTCCTCCAGGATCAGGGTCTCGGCCGCGCCGGCGTCGAACGTGCCCGCCCGCCCCCGTGTGCCCGTCCCGCCGCGCGCGTCCGCCCAGCCGTCCGTGAGGCGCGCGTAGCCGCGCTTCTCCGTCTTCTCGTTGTAGAGGGACAGGTACGGGCGCGAGTCGGGATCGATCCCGGGCTCGTCGTCATCGTCGGCGACCCGTGCCACGCGGTGTGCGATCCCGGTCTCGGTGCCCCGGGTCAACCGCTCGCCGCCCGAGCCGTCAGGCGCGACCCGCCAGATGTCGTGCTTGCCGTAGAGCAGAACCGCGTCGTCATCTTCCAGCCAGGCGCCCGGACCGAAGCCGTGCGGCGGGATCACGTCGGTGGGCGTGTCGTAGTCGGTGTTGGCGAAGTTTTCCGTTAACCCTGACGTTACGTCATGCACGTCGCCGGTGCGGAGGTTGAGGGTGTGGTACGCCGATCCGTCCCACGACAGGAGCCACTCGCCCCCCGCGCTGGGCCACTCGTAGCGGACCCGGTTGAGGAGCGGCCGCCGCTCGCCGGTCCCCGTATCGATCGCCCAGACGTCGTGGTAGGGGCGGCCGAACTTCGCGCCCCAGGGATAGGGTTCGTCGGTGTCTTCCAGGGCGGTCTCCCACCCGTGCAGCAGCTGCGCGTTCGCCATCAGGTCGGAGCCGAGCACCACCACGCGGTCGTCTTCGAGGTGCCAGACGGCCAGCAGGGTGCGGCTGCCATCGCGGCCCTCGTTGACCTTCTGTTCCGGGAACAGGCGAACGTCCTTCGTGTGCCAGATCTGCAGGTCCGGGAGATCGGGCTCCGCTTCCTCCTCCGCCGGGTTCTGTGGCGCGGCCTCCTCGGGATCGTCCGCGTCGCCGTCGCCGGGGTCGCCGGCCTGTCCCTCCTCATCCGCCCTATCCTCAACGGGCCTGAGCCCCACCGAGATCATGCGGCCGTCGTCGGACCAGGCGGGGGCGCGGTGGCGCACGACTTCGAGCGCGTCGGGGATGCCCGAGGTGTTCGAGCCGAGGACCATCATGTCGATGCCGCGGTCCAGTTCGCGCCAGACGAGCACTTCCCAGGCGGTGCCGTCGGCCGAGGCGGCGTCGCGGGAACGGAGCGTGGCGAGGTCGTGGGAGTCGTCGCGCCAGCGGAGGCTCCGGTACACTGACCCGGAGGCGTCGGCGGAGCGGATGGTGCCGTCGGCCGCATCGTAGACCTGCACACCGTTGCCCACGTCGGTGCCGGTGGCGACCGCGAGCGCCAGATGCGATCCCATGGGGCTCCAGGCCATCTCGGCCACGTTTCCGAAGGCGGTTTCGGCGCGCGTGGCCAGATTGACGATGCGGATGTCGGCGCCCTTGCCGGCCGGCTCGTCCGGCGCGTAGCCGCGGAGCGCCAGGAAGCCTGCGGAGGCGTCGAAGCTGCGCTCCGAGACGGCCTCGAAGTCGCGGGTCTCGCCGGTTTGCAGGTCCATCACCGTCGCCTTGTCGGGCACGGGTTCGCCCTGCTCCTCGAGGCGCGCGCGTTCTTCCGGGGGCAAGCCGACCGTCCAGGCCAGCCAGCGTCCGTCGGGCGAGAAGGCGGGGGCGCTGCCCCAGGGGAATACGCGGGTGGAGTCGTCGGCCAGCTTGCGAACGCGGAGTTCCGAGGTCTCGTCCACGCGGGTGACCACGTACGCCACCCAGTCGCCGAACGGGGAAAGGGCGTCCGCGCCGAGGCGCTCCCAGCGTCCGTAGTCGTCGGGGGTGACCAGGGGGAGGTCCTGAGG
>VYAQ01000161.1 GCA_009844885.1 Gemmatimonadota bacterium | reverse complement strand
CCCCGCGATCTGCCCCCCGCCGCCCACCGGCACCACGATCGTCTTGTCGCCGGGCAGATCCTCGTCGATTTCGAGACCGGTGGAGCCGTGCCCCGCGATCACGGCGGCCGAGTCGAACGGGTGGAGGAATGTCAGCCCGTCCTGCTCGGCCCTGCGCTCCGCCTCGCGGAAGGCGTCGGCTGCCGTGCCGTGCAGCACGACTTCCGCGCCGTATCCGATGGTGGCCGTCACCTTGGTGCGCGACGCCCCCTCCGGCATCACCACCACCGCGCGGGTGCCGGTTCGCCGCGCCGCCCACGCCACGGCCTGCGCGTGATTCCCGGCGGAAATCGTCACCACTCCCCCCGCGCGCTCGCGGGCGCTGAGGCATGCGATCGAGTTGAGCGCGCCGCGCACCTTGAACGAGCCCGTCTTCTGCAGGTTCTCGCACTTCAGCCAAACGGGCGCGCCGATCCTGTCGCCCAGTGTGCGCAACGACAAAACCGGCGTCCGATGGAGTGCAGACGCCACGCGCCGCCTGGCGTTTTCGAAGTCCTTTCTGTCAAGCCAGGTGTTCATGCTCTCTCTCGGATTCGTGCGCCGCCGGTGTTTGTCTTTACCTGCGTGAGTTCGTAGTTTGGGCCAGGAAACGCCCTGGGCCAAGGCGGCGGTTCGGGCCCGGGCCACGGGATGCCGGCTGGCGGATCCCGCGACACGCGACCCAGCACGCGAGGATTGATCCCCATGAGAATCCGATCACGGTTTGAAGGTCTCGTTGTTGTCGCATCTGCTGCTTTGGTCATTGCACCGATCTTCGTTCCGGCAAGTGTCCAGGCCCAACAGGGCACCATCACCGGCCAGGTGACGGATGCCGAAACCGGCGCACCCGTCGCCGACGCGGCGGTTGAGGCGCTGGGTGCGGCCGGACCGGTCGGGAGCAACGCGCAAGGCCGGTTCAGCCTGACGGTCGCGCCGGGGTCGCACTCCGTCGTGGTGACCGTGATCGGCTACGAGACCACGCGCGTGGACGGCATCCAGGTGGAGGCCGGGGGAACCGCGAACGTGGACATCTCGATCCGCTCCCAGGCGCTGTTGCTCAACCCCGTGGTTGTTACCGCCTCGCGCCGCCAGGAGAAGGCGCTCGATGCGCCCGCCTCCATTGCGACGGTTTCGGACGCGGACGTGGCGAGGATCGCGGCGGTCACGGTGGCCGAACACGTCAGGACGCTTCCCGGCGTGGACGCCGTCCAGACGGGCATCGCCCAGGGAACCGTAGTGGCGCGCGGCTTCAACAACGTCTTCTCCGGATCCCTGCTGACGATCATCGACAACCGCTACGCGCGCGTTCCGTCGCTCAGATTCAACGCGTACCAGATGCTCCCGACGACCGACCTGGACATTGACCGGATCGAATTCTCGCTGGGGCCCGGAGCGGCGCTCTACGGACCCAATGCCTCGAACGGCGTCATGCACATCATCACATCCTCGCCGATCGACCGGCAGGGAACGACGATCTCGCTGGCCGGCGGCGAGCGGTCGCTGTTCCACGGCCAGTTCCGAACGTCCCACTCCCCTTCCGAGAGCTTCGGGCTGAAGATCTCCGGCCAGTACCAGCGCGGAACCGACTGGGAGTTCGACGACCCCGGCGAGGCGCAGGCGCGCATGGCCGGATGCAGCATCTGCACCCGGAACTACGACTCGGAGCGCTACTCCGCCGACGCACGCCTCGACTTCCGGTTCGCCGGCGACGGGTCCTTCATCCTCAACGGCGGAACCAGCGTCCTGGCCAGTGGCGTGGACATGACCGGCATCGGGGCCTTTCAGGTGAAAAACTGGACGTACAACTTCGCGCAGGCCCGCCTGTCGAAGGGCCGGTTGTTCGCCCAGGGCTTCCTCAACATGACCGATTCCGGCGGCGATCCCAACGCGCTGACCCAGGACGGCACCTTCGGCCTCCGCACCGGCGCTGCAGTCGTGGACCAGTCACGCACGATGGCGGCGCAATTCCAGTACGGGTTCGACATCGGGTCCTGGCAGAGCTTCACCTACGGCATCGACTGGCAGCGCACGGATCCGCGCACCGGGGGCACGATCTTCGGGAGGAACGAGAACGACGACATGATCTCCGAAGTCGGCACCTACCTGCATTCGGAGACATCGCTCGGCGACCGGATCGACCTGGTCACGGCCATCCGTCTGGACGACCACAACCGCCTCACGGACGTCAACATCTCACCCCGCGCCGCGCTCGTGTTCCGCCCCGCCGACGAACAGAACTTCCGCTTCACGTACAACCGGGCCTTCGCGACCCCGTCGACCACCAATCTCTTCCTGGACATTATCGCCGCCCCGATTCCGCTCTCTCCGCTGCCCCTCAGCTACAACATCCGCGCCCTTGGCGTGCCCTCCGGCGGCTTCACCTTCAGCTCTCAGTGCCCCGGCGGGCTCATGTCGTACTGCATGCGCTCGCCCTTCGTACCGGGACAGGCTCTGCCGGCGCATGCCGCGGCGCTGTGGCCAGCACTCCTCGAGGCGCTGCCCTCGATCCTCCCCGCCAGTTTCGTGCCCTTCGCCGATCTGCTGAAGAGTCTTCTGCAGAGTCCGGGCGCGCTGCCGGGTGATCCCGTGATCGGCACGGTGCTCCGCCGGCTGAACCAGGCGGCCATCGATCCGGCGGACGCGTTCCCGCTGGACTCATCACCCGTGGAGAGCATCGCCGATCTCACCTCGACCATCAACAACACCTACGAGGTCGGCTACAAGGGCCTGATCAACGACCGCGTGCTGCTGTCCGCCGACGTGTATTTCAGCCGGGTGGAGAACTTCGTCGGCCCGCTCCGCGTGGTGACCCCGAACGTTTTCTTCGACCCCGAGAGCACCACGGCTTTCGTAGCGCATCGGCTCGCGCCGCTCATTCAGGCCGGCATAGTGACTCTGGAGCAGCTCAGGCCGATCGTCGAGGGGGTCGCTCAGCTCCCGCTGGGCACCATTGTCCCCGACCAGGTCGATTCGCCCGATCTGCTGGTCACCTATCGCAACTTCGGAGAGGTGGACTTCTGGGGGGCGGACCTTGCCGCGGACATCCTGGCCTCGGACCGGCTCAGGATCAGCGCCAACTACTCCTTCCAGAGCGACGAGTGCTTCGACTTCAACGAAGACGGCAACTGCACTACGTCGGACGACATCGCGTTGAACGCCCCGAACCACAAGGGATCGCTCGGCTTCGTCTTCGACGACCAGGCCTCCGGGTTCACCTTCGGCGGGCGGATGCGGATGACCACGGCGTTTCCGATGAACTCGGGCGTGTACATCGGCGATGTGGACGGGTACGGCGTCTTGGATGCCTCGATCGGGTACCGGCTGCCTTTCCAGCCCGGCACGCACGTTTCGCTCACGGCCAACAACCTGCTGAACAACCTGCACCAGGAATTCGTCGGGGCGCCGGAAATCGGGAGATTGCTGCTGGCGCGGGTCAGGTACGACTTCTGACCGCCGGGCGTCCCACGGATCGCTACGGTCGCCTGCAACCGTGACCTCGGGAGGAAAGCGCGAGCGGCAGGCCAGGCTGCTCGATATCATCCGGCACACTCGTGTGCCCCACCAGGAGGCGTTGCGCAAGCTCCTGGCCGCGCAGGGGTTTGCGGTGGCCCAGGCCACGCTGTCGCGCGACATCCGGGATCTGCGCCTGGTGAAGGTCAAGGCGGCGGACGGCAAGCCGCACTACACCCTGCCCGAAGAGTGGGATCACGTACCGCCCCTCGACGCAATTCTCCCCGCGCTCTTCGTATCCGCGGAAGCGGTTGGGAACCTGATCGTCGTGCGGACTCTGAGCGGCGGCGCGCAGACGGTCGCTTCCGGGATCGACTGGGAGGAGTTCGAGGGGCTCGCGGGAACGATCGCCGGCGACGACACGGTGCTGATCATTCTGCGTGACGCCGAGTCCGCCGAACGCGTGGTGGATACTCTCAGGAGGCTGGCGGGCGGCCGGTAGCCGGGCCCGGGCCCGACCCTTGACTTCCACGCAATTGATGCATATTCATTCATGATAGCTGCATTTTTTTCCTTTTCACACGGTGGGAGCCGCGGTTCCGCCGTTGCCGTTGCCGAATTCGGCCGGCGGCGGAGAGCAGCGGGTGGGCCCGGAGCACAGGGTGATTGACGTCGTACGGCCCTGGCGGGAGACGTACGACCCCTGTGGCTCCGGTCCCCCAACCGCCGGGGGAAGCAAGTCATGAAAGTCGTGCTGGGATACTCTGGAGGCCTCGACACTTCCGTCATCGTGCCCTGGTTGCGGGAGAACTACGGGGCGGACGTCATCTGCATGGCCGCGGACGTGGGTCAGCGGGGCGGCGTTGCCCAGCTCGGGACAAAGGCGTTCGCGACCGGGGCTTCGGCCTTCTTCGGTGAGGATCTGCGTGAGGAATTCGTCTCGGGCTACGTCTTTCCGGTCCTGCGCGCAGGCGCGGTGTACAGCCGGAAGTACCTGCTCGGGACTTCCATGGCGCGTCCCCTGATCTCGCGCCGCATGGTCGAGATCGCGCGCAAGACCGGCGCCCATTGCCTGGCGCACGGCTGCACGGGCAAGGGGAACGACCAGCTGCGCTTCGAGCTGTCCTTCGCCGCCCTGGCGCCGGACCTGCAGGTGATCGCTCCCTGGCGGGAATGGGACATCGTCTCGCGCGAAGACGCGTTCGCATACGCGGAGCAGAGGGGGATCTCGCTGGAGGGCGTCGACCACGAAAAGCTGTACTCGCGCGACGAGAACCTGTGGCACATAAGCCACGAGGGCGGTCCCCTGGAGGACCCCGCCAACGCACCCGGAGACGATGTCTTCCTCTGGACGCGTGATCCGGCCAGCGCGCCCGATATCGCCCTCGACCTGGAGGTGGGGTTCGAGAAGGGTGTTCCGGTGACGATCGACGGAGAGGCCCTCTCGCCGCTGGACCTGCTCGAGACACTGAACGCCGCCGGGTCGGAACACGGTGTGGGCCGGGCCGACGTGATCGAGGATCGCGTGGTGGGGATCAAGTCGCGCGGCGTGTACGAGACGCCCGGCGGCACGATCCTCCTCACCGCGATCCAGGAACTCGAACAGCTGGTGCTGTCTCGGCAGTGCCTGGGACTCAAGGACCAGCTTGCGCCGCGCTACGCCGACCTCGTCTACGAGGGACGGTGGTGGACGCCCGAGCGGGAAGCGCTCGACGCCATGGTGGACTCGCTGATGACAAACGTCACGGGGACGGTGCGGGTGCGGCTGTTCAAGGGACAGGCGACCGTGCTGTCACGCAGCGCGCCCGCGTCTCTCTACGACCTCGATCTCGCCTCGTTCGGCGCGAGCGAAGGCTATGCCCATGCCGATTCGTCGGGTTTCCTGAAGCTCTTCAGCTTGCCGCAGCGCGCCGTTGCGGCCCAGCGCCTCATGGCGGGGCAGGCCGCCGCCGAGCCGGCATCGGACGCGGTCGCCTCGCGGAACGGCCGGAAGCGGGCCACCGGCGAACTGGCCCGCGCGACGCGCGGCTGACCAGCTGCCCGCTGCCGTGGAGGGATCGGGCCACGCGCTCTGGGGGGGACGCTTTGAGGACGGGCTGTCGCCCGAGATGGAGACCCTCAACCGCTCCCTCGACGTGGATTGGCGACTCCGGCGTCACGATGTTCGGGGCAGCCGGGCATGGGCGCGCGGGCTTGCGCGGGCGGGGCTGCTCTCTTCCGAGGAGGCGGCCGAGATCGATCGCGGCCTCGTGGAGGTCTTGCGCGACCTGGAGGCCGCTGGCGATCCGTCCCGATTCACCGACGAGGACATCCACACCCTCGTCGAACGTCTCCTGACCGAAAGGATCGGCGCGGTCGGCGGCAGGCTTCACACGGGCCGATCCCGAAACGACCAGGTCTCCACCGACTTCAAGCTGTGGGGAAGAGCGGCAATCGATCTGCTGCGCGGCAACCTGTCTTCGCTGATCGCGACGATGGCGGACAGGGCGCGCGAAGCCTCGGGCGTCGTGATGCCGGGCTACACCCACATGCAGCAGGCCCAGCCGGTAACGGCCGGCCACTGGCTGCTGTCCAGGGCCTGGCCCCTGGTGCGCGACATGGAGCACCTGGGTGCAGTGCGCGTGGAGTGCGATGTCCTTCCGCTGGGCTCGGGCGCAGTAGCCGGTTGTCCCTTCGACATCGATCGCGACGCGCTGGCCGACGACCTTGGTTTCAGCCGCGTTTCCGAGAACTCCATGGACGGCGTCGCGGATCGCGACTGGGCGGTCCGCCTGCTCTTCGGCGCGGCCATGACTGGCGTGCACCTGTCCCAGCTGGCCGAGGACCTCGTGCTGTTTTCCAGCAGTGAATTCGGGTATGTGCGGCTGGGCGACGCCTTCACGACGGGGTCGTCGCTGATGCCGCAGAAGCGGAATCCGGACGTGGCCGAGCTGACGCGGGGCAAGTCGGGGCGGCTGGTCGGGAATCTGACCGGTGCCCTCACCATGCTGAAGGGCCTGCCGACCGGGTACAACCGGGACCTGCAGGAGGACAAGGAGGCCGTGTTCGATTCGGTGGATACGCTGGCTGTCGTGTTGCCGGCGATCAGGGGGGCGGTTGCAGGCATGACGATCGACCCGCGGCGGATGGGCGAGGCGCTCCGTGCCGAAGTCCATGCCACCGACCTCGCCGACTACCTTGTACGGCGCGGCGTGCCCTTCCGTGAGGCGCATCACGTGGTGGGCGAACTGGTGCGGGCCGCGGAGGGCGCGGACAAGGGGTTGGGGGGCCTGACCCTCGACGAAATGACCGCGGTCCATCCCGCCTTCGCAGAAGATGTCTTCGGAGTTTTCGATCCGGTCGCATCGGTCGAGTCTCGTGGCGTGCGCGGGGGCACGTCCGGTGCGGCGCTGCAGACTCAGTTGGAGGCGCTGGCGACGGCCCTGGAGCGGGCCTGACTCCTGGTCGCCGGGGCGGGCCCGACCCCGGGTTCCCCGCGACCGCACGCAGCTACATGGACCGTCCCGCCGCCTCCGCGAAGACCGTCAGACCGTCCATGAGGCCGGCGAACTCGGCGAAGGTCAGTGACTGGTCTCCATCGGACATGGCCGTTTCGGGGTCGGGGTGCACCTCCACGATCAGTCCATCGGCACCGGCCGCGAGCGCCGCATAGCTCAACGGGGCCACCAGGTCGCGACGCCCGCCGGCGTGCGACGGATCGGCGATGACGGGGAGGTGCGTCTCCATCTTCAGCCACGGAATGGCCGCCAGGTCGAAGGTATTCCGCGTCTCGGCCCCGAAGGTGCGGATGCCGCGCTCACACAGCACGACCTGCATGTTGCCGCGGCTCATGACGTACTCCGCGGCCAGCAGCAGGTCCTTCAGCGTCGCCGACATGCCGCGCTTCAGCAGCACCGGGCGCTGCAGTTGTCCCACCTCGCGCAGCAGTGAGAAGTTCTGCATGTTCCGCGCCCCGATCTGCAGCATGTCGGCGTAGCTGGCCACCAGTTCCGCGTCGCGCGGGTCGAGCACTTCGGTAACGACGGGAAGTCCCGTCTGGCTCCTGACGTCCGCGAGAATGCGCAGGCCCTCTTCCTTGAGTCCGTCGAAGGAATAGGGAGAGGTCCGGGGCTTGAACGCGCCCCCGCGCAGGAGCGAGGCTCCCGATCCGGCGACGGCGCGGCCCGTTTCGAACATCATCGGACCTCCCTCGACCGAGCAGGGACCTGCCGCGACCAGGCACCTCGGTCCCCCGAAGCTGTGGTCGCCCACACGCACCGTGGTGGCCGGATCGGCGGAAAAGCCGCGAGCCGCAAGCTTGTACGGGCGCATGACCGGGTGCACCGACTGCACTCCCGGAATCGAAAGCAGCGGCAGGTTGGCCAGCCGCGCCTCGTCACCGATGCAGCCGATGATCGTCCGACTCTCTCCGATCGATATGTGCGTGCGAAGTCCGGCGGCTTCGACGCGCTCGCGGATGTAGTCGATCTGATCCGCGGTGATGTTCTTCCTGGCAACGATGATCACGGTGAAGGTTCCCGGGGCTGCGATTCAAAGGGGGGTGGTGGACGCGAAAACAGATGAAGTATAGCACTCCTCGACGGTCCATCTGGAACCGCTTGGCGGCATGGCGTAGATTTGGGTCTCGCCAACCCCCTTGAACCCCGGTCACCCGGTGAGGCCTTGACTCCATCAACCGTCGACCCGCCCACCGTCCACGAATTCAAGAGCATGGCGGGGCGCGATGCGGCCGGCAGCGTGGAATCCGGCATGCGAGTGGGACTCGGGACCGGTTCGACCGTGGCACACTTTCTCCTCCATCTGGGTGACCGGATCGCGGGGGGTGAGCTTTCGGACGTGGTCGGCGTCCCCACTTCCATTCGAACGGAAACGGCAGCGCTCGAACTGGGCATTCCGCTGAGGACGCTCGGCGAGCTCGGGGCACTCGATCTCACGGTCGACGGTGCCGATGAGGTGGATCCCGGGCTGAATCTCATCAAGGGGCTGGGCGGGGCGATGCTGAGGGAAAAGATGGTGGCGCAGGCGTCGCGGCGAATGCTGGCCATTGTGGACGACACGAAGCTGGTGGGGCGGCTCGGAGAACGCGCGCCCGTGCCGGTAGAGGTGATCCCGTTCGAGTTTGCGAGCCATCTGCCGTGGCTGGAGCGCATGGGAGCCGAGCCGGTGGTCCGCCGCAGCGAAGACGGGAGCAGGTACGTGACCGACAACGGGAACTTCGTGATCGATTGTCACTTCGCGGGTGGAGTCCCCGATCCGCGCGCGTTCGACGAGGCCCTGGCGGGGCGGGCCGGCCTGGTCGAGTCGGGACTGTTCCTTGAGATGGCCGACGAAGCCGTGGTGGCGGGGCAGACGGGCGTATATCGCATGACCGGAGAGGACTCGCGGTGATTCGAATCGCTCCATCCATCCTGGCCTGCCGCTTTGCCGAGCTGGGCAGCGAGGTGCGCGCGGTGGACGAGGCTGGCGCCGAGTGGATTCACGTAGACGTGATGGATGGGCATTTCGTGCCGAACATCACAATCGGCCCCCTCATCGCCAACGCCGTGCGTCAGGTGACCTCGCGCACCGTGGACGTGCACCTGATGATCGCAGATCCCGACCGGTACATCGGCGACTTCGCCGAGGCGGGCGCCGACGTGATCACCGTGCACGTCGAGGCTGCGGTGCACCTCCAGCGCACGCTTGCGGAGATCCGGAGCATGGGCAGGAAGGCCGGGGTGGCGCTGAACCCCGCCACGCCGCTCGCGGTGGTCGAGGAGGTGCTGGACGACATCGACCTGCTCCTCATCATGACGGTGAACCCGGGGTTCGGAGGCCAGGCGTTCATCCCGGCGTCGCTGGACAAGGTTGCGCGGGCAAGGCGGATGATCGAGGCGCGGCGGCCGGGCGAGGTCGACATCGAGGTGGACGGCGGCGTGAGCGCCACGACGGCGCCCGCCCTCGTCCAGGCCGGGGCTACCGTCCTGGTGGCGGGCTCCGCGGTCTTCGGTGATCCCGGCGGTCCCGGCGCCGGCGTGGATGCGATCCGCGCCGCGATACGGGACGTCACGTGGCGGCCGGAGCGCCGCTGAGGAGCGGACATGCCCAAGCTCTTACACGAGATGGAGTTGCCGTTTCCGATCGAGCGCGTCTGGGACTGGCACATGCGCCCCGGGGCGCTCGAACGCCTGATGCCGCCGTGGGAGGACGCGCGGGTTGTGGCCCGCGAGGGCGGCATCCACGACGGCGGACTCGTGCATGTGAGAGTCCGGCGCGGTCCGGTCAAGATCGACTTCAAGGCGAGGCACACCGCCTACGAAGAGGGCAGGCTCTTCCAGGACGAGCAGGAGTCGGGCCCGATGGGGTCCTGGGTGCATCGGCACGAGTTCGAACCGCGCGGCAACGCCGCCACCCTGCTGCGCGACCGGATCACCTATGATCCTCCGCTCGGCCCCGCCACAGCGGCCCTGGCGGGCTCCACCATCGATGGCGAGCTGAAGCGTCTCTTCCGTTTCCGCAACCAGCGTCTCGTCCAGGACCTTCGGCGGCACGCCTCCCACGAAGGACCGCCGCTCAGGGTCGCAATCACGGGGGCGGGCGGCTTCGTCGGCCGAGCGCTGTGCAACTTCCTTACCACGGGTGGCCACGAGGTCCTGCCCATCGTCCGCCGCAAGCCGCGCCGCGACCGTGGGGAGATCTACTGGGACCCGATGGAGGGACGGATCGAGGGCAGCCGTCTCGAGGGAGTCGACGCCGTGGTCCACCTGGCGGGCGAGAACCTGTCGAAGGGCAGATGGACCCCGGCCAAGAAGAAGGCGATCTGGCAAAGCCGGGTGGTCGGGACGCGCGTCCTGACAGGTGCGCTCAACAGTCTGCGCAAACCGCCCCGCGTGCTGGTATCGTCTTCCGCGATCGGCATCTATGGAAACCGGGGCAGCGAGCGGCTCGTCGAGACCAGCAAGCCCGGGAAAGGGTTCCTGGCCGACCTGTGCAGGGAGTGGGAGAAGGAGGGGCGTCTCGCGGAGCGGTCCGGGATCCGCGTCGTCCTGCTTCGGACCGGACTGGTGCTGAGTCCCGCCGGCGGCGCGCTGGGCACCATGCTGCTGCCCTTCAAGGTCGGGATCGGCGGGCGCCTGGGGAGTGGACGTCAGTACGTCAGCTGGATAGACCACGACGATCTCGTGGGGCTCATCTTCCATGCGATCATCACGTCCTCGATGCGGGGACCGGTCAACGGAGTCGCCCCCCATCCCGTCCCCAACGCCACCTTCACCACCATCCTCGGCCGCACGCTTCGCCGTCCCACGCTGCTTCCGGTGCCGTCGCTGGCGGTTCGCGGCATGTTCGGTGAAATGGGGAAGACCCTGTTGCTGGAGGGCGCCCGCGTAATCCCCCAGGCCGCCGCCCGGAACGGTTTTCGCTTCGACTTCGAGGGACTCGGCGAGTCGCTGGCCTTTCAGCTCGGGCGAACCGCGCCCGACTACCGGTAGCCCATGGCGAGCGGCTCCGATCCGGACGGCGGCACGCTGGCGCGCGGCGACCTGGCGGCCGACCCCATCGAGCAGTTCGGACGCTGGTTCGCCGAAGCGGAGGCCGATCCGAGGATCGTGTTTGCCGAGGCCGTCTGCCTCTCCACGCTCGGGCCGGACGACACGCCGGAGGGGCGCATGGTGCTGCTCAAGGGATTCGACGAGCGCGGCTTCGTGTTCTACACCAACCTGCAATCGGACAAGGGCCGGGCGCTGGACGCCCACCCGCGCGCGGGGATGACGTTCTACTGGCAGCCGCTCGGGCGCCAGGTACGGGTTCGCGGCCACGTAGAGGCCGTTTCGCGGGAAGAGGCGAACGCCTACTTCGGCAGTCGGCCCCGCGGCAGCCGGATCGGTGCGTGGGCCTCGGACCAGAGCCGCGAACTGGAGAGCCGTGCCGTCCTGGAGGCCCGCGTGGCGGAGCTGGAAGACCGTTACGCCGGCCGCGACGTCCCCAGGCCCCCACACTGGTCCGGCTTCCGGATCGTGCCCGACCGGATCGAGTTCTGGCAGGAAGGCCGGGCGAGGCTGCACGACCGGTTCGTGTACAGCCGGGACGGTGCGGGCGCCTGGACGCGCCGCCGCCTCCATCCCTGAGGTTCGTCAGACCGCGAGTGCCGTCTCGCCCAGCACGGCCTCCAGGGTCGCGATCAAAAGCTCGGCCTCGGTCTCGCCGAAGACGAGCGGGGGCTTGAACTTGAGCACGTTGTGGTCCGGCCCGTCCACGCTCAGGAAGACACCGAGGTCGCGCGCGCGGTTCGCGATGTAGGTGCATGCTTCGGGGTAGGGATCGCGCGTCTCGGGGTCGCGGATGACTTCCATGCCCAGGAAGAGGCCGCGCCCGCGCACGTCGCCGACGATCGGGTGGCGGCGGGCCAGCTCGGCCAGGCTCCGCAGGAGGAAGCCGCCGACTCGGCCCGCGCGTTCCCGGAGGCCCCGCGACCGGATCTCGGCAAGGACGGCCCGGGCCGCGCCGCACGAAACCGGGTTGCCGCCGAAGGTGCTGAAGTACTCCATCCCGTTGGCAAATGAATCCGCGATCTCGCGCGTGGTGACCACCGCGGCCACGGGGTGGCCGTTCCCCATCGGCTTGCCCAGCGTCACAATGTCCGGCACCACGCCCTGCAGCTCGAATGCCCAGAAGGCATCGCCCACCCGGCCGAAACCGACCTGCACCTCGTCGGCGATGCACACGCCGCCGTCGCGCCGAACGTGGCCGAAGGCCGCTTCCAGATAGCCGGGCGGGGGCTCGATCTGACCGCCGCAGCTCAGGATCGGCTCGGCCACGAACGCCGCGACGCCCGGCCCTCCCGACTCCCGCGCCAGGCGAGAAGCGGCCTCGGCGACATCTTCGGCGTAGAGAGCGGCGCTGTCGGGGCCCCGATACCGTCCGCGGTAGGTGTCCGGCATCGAAGCGACGGCTACCCGGTCGCTCGGCCCGGCGCCGCCCGGTCCGGCGAACTTGTAGTGGCTGATCTCGACCACCGCACCGGTGTTGCCGTGATAGCCGCCCTCCAGGCAGACCACGCCGTTGGCACCGGTGTGGCAGCGTGCCATGCGCAGCGCGAGCTCGTTGGCCTCGCTCCCCGAGCAGACGAGGAAGACCACTTCAAGCGGCGAAGGGAAGTGCTCCAGCAACTCTTCTGCCAGCGCGACGATCTGGGTGTGCAGGTAGCGGGTGTTGGTGTTGAGCACCCTGGTGTGCCGGGCGATCGCTTCCGCGACACGGCGGTTTGCGTGGCCGACATGGGGCACGTTGTTGACCGTATCCAGGTAGCGCCGGCCGGTATCGTCGTAGAGCCAGGCTCCGTGGCCGCGCACGATGTGCACGGGCCGGGCGTAAGACAGACTGAGCGACGAACCCAAAAACGTCTTGCGCTTGGCGGTTAGATCGGCAAATCGCAAGACGGGGTCGGGGATGGGGGCGACGGGAACGGCGGCCGGTGCACCGGCAGGCGGGCCTTGCGCGGCCGCGGCGGAGGGCGCTGTAGCGGAGGGTGCCGCCGTGGACGGCAGACCCGCGAGGGGCGTGGGGTCCGGCAGGATGGACTCCCAGACGGCGCGCTGGCGCTGCTGGGCGACGCCGGGGAAATCGCCGGGCGCAGGGGTGGCTGCGCCCTCATCGTGCAGGGGGTCCAGGGCGATGACCTGCAGGTGCAGATGGGGTGGCCAGCCCCCATTGACCGACGCGTCGCCCAGCCAGCCGAGCACTTCGCCGGCTGCGACCGTCGCGCCGGGCGTGAGGTGTTCCAGGGTGGCCTTGTCGAGGTGGCCGTACAGGGTATGGAAGCCGAATCCTTCGGCGGTCTCGTGCCTCAGGATCACGGTGGGGCCGTAGTCGCGCGGCCCGGCGTTGTCGGCAACGGACGCCACGGTGCCGGCGAGGGGCGCCTGTACCGGGGTGCCCGGCGGGGTGAAGAGGTCGAGGCCGAGGTGGATCGTGCGGGACTCCGGCCCGTGATCTCCCCGGATCGCGAAGGCCGGGTCGTCGTACAGGATTCTCGCTTCTCCGTAGCGGCCCACTCCCACGGTCGCGCCGGCTGCCGCAATCGTGTCCTCGACCCAGGCGTCGAGGACGCCGTCGGTCGCGAGCGAATCCAGGTGCGGGAGGTCCAGGCTCTCGACAGACAGGTCGATCAGGCAGGGGCGCTCCAGCTGCTCGGAGGCCATGACGCGCGAGCGCGGCCGTGCATCCTCCAGACAGCCCAACACGGGCGCCAGGCGCGGGTTCGGTACCAGCCCACACGCTTCGCGTATCCTGGACTCCGCCACCCTCCAGTCGGCGTCCGCGAGCTGACCGAGAAGCCTCCATGCCGGCTTCTGGCTGACGGCGAGATACTCGTTGTCCGGCTGCTCACGCATCTGCCGGGCCTGGACGCTTACCGAAAGACACAGCCGAAGCGCCACCATCGGGATGATCGCGCGACATTCCGCCTCCCCGAGCGGAGCAACGCGGGAGTAGCCGCGCGCCACCGCGCAGGCCGCGGCCACCGGATCGTGCAACTCCATCATCCCGTACGCTGCCGCGACGGCCACCTCGGCTGCGCGCCAGCCGCGCGTCAGGTCCCCAAAGTCGATCAATCCCGACAGCCGCGTCCCATCCAGTGACGGCGACACCATCACGTTGTAGTCGTTGGCGTCGTTGTGGATCACGGAGCGGGGGAGCGCGTCCCGCAACGGGTCGAGAAGACCGGTGGCGCGGTGCAGGGTACCCTCCACCAGTGGGCGCCCGTCCCGCAGCATGTGCAGGTGCGACGCGATCGTCCCGGAAGCCGACTCCATCCGCCACGCGAAGCCGCGGCCTAGCTCGGGATGGTCAAACCCCGACAGCGCGAGATCCAGCCGGGCCAGGAAGGCGCCGAGTTCCTCGAGGGCGGGCAGGGAGCGCGGTCGCACATCCGCGAACGGACGGCCGGCAACCCATGTGAGCGCGCAGGCGAGGTGCGGGACGCCTTCGAAGTCGCCAATCGGCACGACCGGGCCCTGTTGGCCGGATGCCACGGGCTGCACGACCCGGGGAACCGCGGCCGGCAACGAGGCGCCATCGAGGTGCTGCAGGGACTTCGTCACCAGGTCGAAAACCGCGTGCCGCGACGTGGGACTCAGCTTGAGAACGAAGTCGTGACGCGGTGCGCGACCGGCCTCCTCCGGGGAAGCGCTCCGTAGCGTGGCCGGGTCCGGCCCGGAGCCCGAAAGCCGAAAGTTCAGGTCGAATTCACCCGGCAGCGCGATGGCGTCGCCTTCGATTCCGAAGTGCTCCCGGGCGATGGCGGCCGCCCTCCGTGTCCGTCGGTTCAAGTCCACCCTTCGTGCGTGAGCCGTTTGCGCCGTATCGAGGACGGCCAGACTAGCCCGGGCCGACCTCATCGTCAACGCTCCCCCGGCACCGCGAATCCTCTGTATACGGGAGGGTACACGCCTCGGCGTTCATGCCTTGCCGAGGTCCGTACGCCTTCGCTAGTGTGAAGATGGCGTGCCCGTGTGAATGGCGTGCCCGCGCGGCCGTGACAGCGCGTCGGGAGCGTCCGGATGAGCTGTGGAGCCCCAATGACAAGATCAGTCGGAGTTCCTTTCCTGGTGCTGGGCGCGCTCCTTGTCGCGACCGGACCGGACCGGGCCGGCAGGAACGAGCATGCCGCCGTGAGCGCCTGGCCAGCCGGTCCGCTTGTCCCGCGCGCATCGGAGCCGGCCCCTGCGGAGCCACGGGAAGAAACCACCGCGCCGGATCACACCGAGGTGGTCCAGCGCGTCTGCGCCCGCTGCCACAACGAGCGCCGCCTGACCGGCAACCTGTCGCTGGAGGGGTTCGTGGTGGAGGAGGCGGACCGCCAGGCCGACATCGGCGAGCGCATGGTGCGGAAGCTGCGCGCGGGAATGATGCCGCCGCCGGGAACGCACAGACCCGCGGGCGACACGCTCACGGCCCTGGTGGAGCGGCTCGAAGAGGTCCTCGACGGCGCGGCGGCCGAGCGCCCCGACCCCGGGGAACGCACCTTCCAGCGGCTCAACCGCGCCGAGTACGAGCGCGCGGTCCACGACCTGCTCGGCCTCACGGTGGACGCCGGGGACTGGCTTCCGCTCGACCAGATGAGCGCCAACTTCGACAATATCGCCGACGTGCAGGCGATGTCGCCGACCCTCGTCGAGTCGTACCTGAACGCCGCCGCCGAGATCAGCCGCTGGGCGGTCGGCGACCGGACGGCGCCCGCGGTCGACCGCTCCTACAAGGTCTCGGAGTACACGTCCCAGCACCCCTGGGACCGCGTTGACGGCACGCCGTACGGGACCCGGGGCGGCGTCGTCGTCGAGCACGTTTTCCCCGCCGACGGCGAGTACGTCTTCGAACTCGGCTTCTCCTCCGGTGCCAACTCGCGCTTCGAGGACCTCGACATATCGATCGACGGCGAGAGCGTGGCACTGCTGCATCATGCGCGTACCGGGGCGGGCGCCGACGGGCGGGGCGCTGCGCCGATCAGCACCGGGCGCATCTTCGTGCGTGCCGGCCAGCGCAAGGTGTCGGCCGCCTTCATTCGCGGGTTCGACGGCCCCTACGAGGACCTGATCCGGCCCCATGACTGGTCCATGGCCGGCGGCGGATCCGGCGGGGGCGGGATCACCACGCTTCCCCACGTGCGCGAACTGATCGTCGGCGGCCCGTACGACGTGACGGGGGTCTCGGACAATCCGACCCGCCAGCGCATCTTCGTCTGTCGTCCCACCTCGGCCGCGGAAGAACTGCCGTGTGCCCGCAGGATCGTCGAGACGCTGGCCAGCCGCGCGTACCGCCGTCCGGCGGCCGCTGCGGACATCGACGGACTCATGACCTTCTACGAGAACGGCGCCGCGCTGGACGGCTTCGAGACCGGGGTGCGCATGGCGCTGGAGGCGCTGCTGGCGAGCCCGCGTTTCGTTTTTCGCACCGAGCGCGAGCCGGAAGGGGTGGAGCCCGGCGAGATCTACCCCATCTCGAGCGTCGACCTCGCTTCGCGGCTTTCCTTTTTCCTGTGGGGAGCTCCACCGGACGAGACGCTGCTGGCCGCTGCGGCCCACGAAGGCCTTCACGACGCCGACGAACTCGAACGCCAGGCGCTGCGCATGCTGGACCACCCGCGCGCCCGCGCGCTTGGCGCTCGCTTCGCCAGCCAGTGGCTGCGGTTGCAGGACCTCTACAAGGTCCATCCGGACCCCAACTTCTTCCCGAATTTCGACGAAATGCTGGCCGACGCGATGCGGCTGGAGACCGAGACCTTCTTCAACCACCTGGTCGAAGAGGACAGGAGCATCCTCGACCTCTTCCGCGCCGAATACACCTTCGTCAACGAGCGCCTGGCCACCCACTACGGGTTTCCGCCCGTCCCCGGCGCCCACCTCCGCAAGGTCGCCTACCCCGACGACCGGCGCGTCGGCCTGCTGGGCCACGGCAGCGTGCTGGTCCTCACGTCGCTGGCCAACCGCACCTCTCCCGTCCTGCGCGGGAAGTGGGTGATGGAGGTGCTGCTGGGAACGCCCCCGCCTCCGCCTCCGCCCGGCATCCCGGACCTCGAGGAAACGGAAGCTTCGCGCGACGGCCGCATGCTGACCACGCGCGAGCGCATGGAGATCCACCGCGAGAACCCGCAGTGCGCGTCGTGCCACCGCTTCATGGACCCGATCGGCCTCGCCCTCGACAACTTCGACGTGACCGGCAAATGGCGGTCGCTCGAACACGGGATGCCGCTCGACACGCGCGGCGACTTCTACGACGGGACGCCGGTGCAGACCCCCGCCGAACTCTCGGCCGCCCTGCTCAAGCGCCCGCTTCCGCTGGTGCGCACCTTCAGCGAGAACCTGATGGCGTACGCATTGGGACGGCGCGTGGAATACCAGGACCAGCCCGCGATCCGGCAGATCGTGCGCCGGGCCGCAGACGACGACTACAGCATCTCTTCCCTCGTGCTCGGCGTGGTGAAGAGCGATGCATTCAGGATGAAGCGGGCCCCTCTGGCCACGGCGGAGGACCAGCCCGCGCCCGGGACGGGCCCGTCCCGCGACACGGCAAAGGAGAACTGACGACGATGCACTTCATCACCGGTACCCACATCCCGCGCCGCACCTTCCTGCGGGGCCTCGGGGTCACGGCCGCGCTGCCGCTGCTCGACGCCATGGTCCCCGCCGGCCGCCTCCGCGCCCACACGCGCCCCGACGAGGGCCCGACCCGCCTCGTGTGCATCGAGGAGGTGCACGGCCTGGCCGGCTGCAACGAGTGGGGCGCGACCCAGCACCTCTACGCGCCGGCCACCACGGGCAAGGACTTCGAGATCCTCCCCGAGAGCGCGCTGACTTCGCTGCGGCCCTTCCAGGACCGGCTCACCATCGTCAGCAACACCGACTGCCGCCAGGCGGAAGCCTTCACCACGCCCGAGATCGGCGGCGACCACTTCCGCTCGAGCGCGGTCTTCCTCACGCAGGCGCACCCGAAGCAGACCCAGGGCTCGGACATCTGGGTGGGCACGTCGCTCGACCAGATGTACGCGCAGCGCTTCGGCCAGGACACGCCGCTGCCGTCCATGCAGTTCTGCATCGAGAACCTCGACCAGGCGGGGGGGTGCACGTACAACTACTCCTGCGCCTACACCGATACGATCAGCTGGTCGTCGCCGAACGAGCCGCTGCCCATGATCCGCGACCCGCGCGTCGCCTTCGACATGCTCTTCGGGGCAGGGGGCACGCCCGAGGAGCGGGCGTCGCGGCGGGCGTCGCGCAAGAGCATCCTCGACTGGATGGCCGATGAGATCGCCGCGCTGAAGCGCGAACTGGGGGCCACCGACCGCCTGCGCATGGACCGCTACCTGAACAACGTCCGCGAGATCGAACGGCGGATCGCCGCCATCGAGTCGCGCAACACCAGCGGCGAGGAGCGCGAGCTGCCGGAGGCGCCCGCCGGCGTCCCGGACTCGTTCACCGAGCACATGCGCCTCATGTTCGACCTGCAGGTGCTGGCCTTCGAGACCAACATGACGCGGATCATCTCCTTCAAGACCGGCCGCGACGCCGACAACCGCGTCTTCCCCGAAAGCGGCTCGGACCGCCCCTTCCACCCCGCGTCGCACCACGGGGGGCGCGAGGCAGCGATCCTCGAGTTCAACAAGATTTGCCAGTACCGCGTGGGCCAGCTGCCGTACTTCCTCGAGAAGCTGCAGAACAGCATGGAGGGCGACGCCAGCCTGCTGGACAAGACCATGGTCATGTGGGGCTCGCCGATGGCCGACGCCAACCTGCACAACCACCGCCGCTGTCCGCTCCTTCTGGTGGGCGGCGCCAACGGGCTGCTGGAGGGCAACCTGCATCTCAAGGCGCCCGACGCCACGCCCATGGCCAACGCCATGCTTTGGGCTCTCAACGGTCTGGGGATGGAGATGGAAAGCTTCGGCGACAGCACCGGCGAATTCTCCCTCGTCTCGGGGTCCTCGGCGGCGACGCAGGGATGACCGCCATGGCAACCCGGCAAGCACGCATGACCGGTGGCCTCCTCGGCTGCGCGGCGATGATCGTCGTCCTCGGCGCGGCCACCCCACGGTTGGCGGACTCCCCCGTCGCCGACGCGGCCATGGTGGGCGACGTCGCGGCGGTACGCGCCCTTCTCGCGGGCGGCGCCGACGTCAACGCGGCGCAGGGCGACGGCATGACCGCGCTGCACTGGGCCGCCGAGCACGGCAGCGCCGAACTCGCCGAGATGCTCCTCTACGCGGGGGCGGCGGTCGAGCCCGTCACGCGGATCGGCGGCTACACGCCGCTCCACATCGCGGCGCGCACCGGCAGCGACGCGGTGGCGCTGTTGCTCCTCGATGGCGGCGCGGACGCGGCCGCGGCTGCACCCGGCACGGGCACCACGCCACTCCACCTTGCCGCGACCGCGGGCTCCGCGGCGCTGGTCACCGCGCTGCTCGACGGCGGCGCGGACCCGGACGCGCGCGAGACCGTGTGGGGCCAGACCCCGCTCATCTTCGCGGCCTCCATGAACCGCGCCGATGCCGTGCGCGCACTCCTTGCCGCGGGTGCAGACCCAGACATCGCCAGCACGGTGGAGGACCTTCGTGTGCTCTCCGAGCTCGACCGGATCGCGGGCCGGCGCCGCACCGAGGCGGTCGAGGCGCTGACGGCCGGCCGGTCACGGGCGCCGACTCCCACCGAGTTCCAGACGGCGGTGCGGGCGTCGCGCACGGTGTACGACGAGGGGCTACCCGAAGACGAAGAGGAAGAGGAGGAGGACGACTTCCGTCCCCGGCGCATCGAGGCCAAGGGCGGCCTGACCGCACTGTTGCACGCCGTGCGGCAGGGGTACGCCGAGTCGGCGGTCGCGCTGCTCGACGGCGGCGCCGACATCGACCGCGTGTCGGCCAGCGATGGCACCAGCCCCCTCCTGATGGCCACGATCAACGGCCAGTTCGACCTGGCGCTCACCCTGGTCGAGCGGGGCGCCGACCCGAACATCGCGTCAGTCCTGAACGGCGCCACGCCCCTCTGGGCGGCGGTAAACGCCCGCTGGCAGCCCCGTACCCGCTATCCCCAACCCCAGGAAATGGGGCTGCAGACGGCGACCTACATGGACGTCATCGAGGCGCTGCTCGAGGCTGGTGCGGACCCCGACGCCCGCCTCACGCTACATCCCTGGTACATGGAGTACAGCGGCTGCGGCAACCGCAACTGCGGTCTGGTCGACACCCAGGGGGCCACCGCCTTCTGGCGCGCCGCCTACGCCACCGATGTCGCCGCGATGCGCCTGCTTGTCGGGCACGGGGCCGACCCCGGGATCCCGACCGTGGCTCCGCCCCGCCGCCGCCGCCTCTCGACCGACGAGTTCCTGCGGCAGCAGAACCGGACCCAGCTCGCGTCCGACTCCACCTACAGCGAGCTGAACGACTCCGCCCGGGTCACCCTGCTCATGTCGGTCCGCAACGACCTGCGCGAAGAGCAACAGGGCGACTTCCCCGACGACCTGCTCGCCGGCATGGATGACGAGGTGCGGGAGAACCTGATCCGCGCCTCGGAGGTCGCCGACTCCCTGCGCGCGCTGGAGCCCGACGCCTCCGGACTGCCGCCGGTACCCGCGGGAGGTCCGGGCGTGTGGCCCATCCACGCGGCCTCGGGGGTAGGCTACGGCGAGGGCTTCGCCGGCAACGCCCACCGTCACGCGCCCGACGGCTGGTTCCCGGCGGTACGGTATCTGGTGGAGGAGCTCGGGGTCGACATCAACGCCCGCGACCACAACGGCTACAACGCGCTGCACCACGCGGCCGCGCGCGGCGACCACCCCCTGATCATCTACCTGGTGGAGCAGGGGGCTGACATCCGCGCGATCAGCCGCCGGGGCCAGACGGTGGCGGACCTGGCGAACGGTCCGGTGCAACGGGTCTCGCCGCGTCCGGCCACCGTGGCGCTGCTGGAGAAGCTCGGGTCGTCGAACAGCCACCGCTGCCTGACCTGCTGAGATCGCTCGTAAGCGCCCGGATGGCGACCCCCGCGATCAGTTAGAGCACCGTGGCGGTGGGTCCGAAGACCACGAACACAATCACCAGGATCGGGATTCCCCACGAGAATGCGTCGTTTTCCCGAGCACTCAGGTGGATCATCCGCGACCTGGTCTGGGCGATGCCCATCGCGCTGCTTCTGCTCGTGATTTTTGGGCCTGCACCCATGGTCGTGTTTGCGGTGGCGGGAGGGACCATCCGAGCATTCACCATCGATATGGGAAGCACCTTCAAGTAGCTCACGGCGGTTGTCCTGATGGTCGTCATACCAGGGGCGGACACGGCTCCGCTGACTGCCGAAACTTCCAGAGCCGATCCAGCTGTTGCGCCTTGGCAGATCGCTGCAGCCGTAGCCGATTGTGCTGCTGCCTACGTTTTCTGTTACGAATGCTTGTGCTGGCTGTTCCGCTGCTCTCCATCAGCCGCCCTCCGACCTCCCGGTTGTCCTCCACGATGACGTTCATCTGGTCGAACAGCAATTCGGAGGGCACGCCCCCGAAGTACCGGAACGCCGACTCCAGACCCTCGATCACCACCGCCATCGTCTGCCGCTCGTAGTAGCGGACCCAATGCAGCCGCGAGTAGCCCAGAATCACGACCAGCGCATGCCGCTTGCCCCACGGTGTGCGGAACTCCGCGAAGTCCACCTGCCCCTGGTGTGCCGGCGGGGTCTCGAAGCGTTGCACCGGCTCGGGCGGCTGCTGTGGCCGCACCTCCCGCACGGGGCGCCTCACCTGGTCGCAGCCGCCCTCGTACCCCGCCGCCCGAATCTCGTCGAACAGCCGCACGGCGCTGAGATCCGGATACGCTTCCAAGCGGACCTTGATGATCTCTTCGTAAGGGTCGAGCTGCGAACGCCGGCACCGACTCGATCCGTACCTGACCAACTCCTCGTCCAATCCTCGTCACGAAAATGGACGATGGGGCGGCGGGAACAGATACGCGACAGAAATAGCGTGTTTAGACAAGGAATCGCGACAGAATATGGGGCGATAGACACGATCTGCAACATACCCCGGATTATCCGCGATAATTACGACATCTTGTGGAACCTCTAGAACGGTGTCAACCTCATGAAGAAGACGAAGCAAGGTGTTTTGGCTCGCGAAAGCGATGCTGGCCGCCTGCGGGGATCAAGTCTCCGAGACCGATGATTTCAGACCAGTAATGCGTCGTTTTCCCGAGCACTTTGTTCCGCCGCTCCGGAGTCTCGGGGATGTGAGTGAAGTGAATTGCCGAGGCGCGGGCCGAATGCCGCGAATAACGGGCCGTAGCGAATCCGCGGTCGTCCACACCGGACGATGACCACGACATCTGCTCGCGCGCGCCACCCTCACTCCGTTGCGTTAGGTCTGCCGCTTCCATGCGCTCACCCGGTTCGGGTGAAGCTCGCGCCGCGCGTCGACCGCCTGCACGCGGTCACGGGAGAACACCTCCGAAGATTCGAGTGAGTGCGCAGCCGCCACCTTGGAGCGGCCAATCGGGCGCTCTTCTTAGCGGTACGCCTCCGCCTTCGGAACTGTATCCCGTTTTGCACACAATTACTTCTATTGCGCATCGGCGGCAAGGGCCCTATTAGTGAGCCCAACAAGACGCGGACGCTAAGGACACCTCCTGCCGAATGGTCGAAGTGTGTCCAGCCCCCCCGCCAACCATCGGGTTGCCGCGACCAGGCCGGGATTCCTGGGGGCGTTCCGGGAATCCCGCGCTTGGAGAGCATGGTGTGTTCGGTGGTTGGCGGCTGGGCGGGTGCCGCCACACCGGGAGGTGACCATGCTGCAATCGCTACCGATACGATTCCCGAAGGCCGGAGGTTTCGGGACAACCTGGAGGGAGGGGCGCTGGATGATTCCGGCGCTGGCCCTCGCCGTCCTGCCTGTCGCGGCGCCCCTCGCCGCGCAGACGGGCACCATCACCGGATCGGTGTCCGATGTCGAGACGGGCCAGTTGCTTGAATCGGCGCTGGTCAGAGTCGACGACGCGGAGGGCGGGGTGCTCACGAACGCGTCGGGCCGCTACGTCATCGTCGGGGTCGCGGCCGGGTCCCGCCAGCTGACCTTCGAGATCCTGGGCTACGACTCTCGTACCCTGCAGATCGACGTCACTGCCGGGCAGACCGCCGAACTGAATGCGGAGCTGTCCAGAGGCGCGCTCGAGCTGCAGGAGCTCATCGTGACGGGGGTGGCCCGGGCGACTCCGAAGGTGAAGCTGCCGTTCACCGTGGAGAAGCTGGATCTCGCCGACACCCCGGTGCCGGCCGTGTCCGCGGAGAACTACCTGATCGGCAAGGTGCCGGGCATCAAGGTGGTCGGCGGGAGCGGCCAGCCGGGCACTACCGGCGACATCCTCCTGCGCGGCGCCACCTCGATCAACGGGTCCCAGGATCCGCTGATCATTGTCGATGGCGTGATCACGACCAATTCGTTCGACGACATCGTCGCGCTGGACATCGAGTCCATGGAGGTGGTCAAGGGAGCGGCCGGGGCGTCCCTGTACGGATCCCGGGCTGCGAACGGCGTGATCCAGATCCGCACCAAGCGCGGGACCGGCTTCGGCGGGCGCGACTACAACCAGCTCGTGCTGCGCAACGAAACCGGACAGGATCGCCTCGTCGGCGACATCCAGCTGTCCAACTACCACCCCTGGGAGGTCGACGCCAGCGGGAACCTGGTCGACGTGAAGGGCAACGTGATATCGGACATCAGCGACCCGGACATCGAGAACCCGGCACTCAACGGCGACGGCGTCTTCAAGTCATTCCAGGACAACCCGTGGCCCAGTACGCTTCCGATCTATGACCAGGTGGATCGGGTCAAGAAGTGGCCCCCGAGCGGCTGCGGCGATTCCATGGTCAATGCGATTGCGCCCGTCTCAAGATCGGATTGCTCCACGTCCGGGAGCGGGACCGCGGGATTGGTGAAGGCGACCGGGTTGAGATAGACGCGAACGTCCAGGTCTCCCGAGGCGACAGGCGCCGGCCGATAGACCTCGAAGTACACCCGAAGCGGGTCGTCGCGCCAGAAACGGGTCGCGGGGAGCAGCGGCACGGGCAAGTCGCCAAGCTCCAGCTCGGGCCGGGGAGCGATGCCCACGATCAGGTCGCTCACCTCGAAATCGGTGGTTGCCGTGGCGATGGCCGGCTCCGTGCGTTCCGGACCGGCGGGGTCCTCCGCGGTCGCGTCCGACGTCGCGACGAGGGGCTGATCCACGATGAAGTGCAGGTGTCCCGGCAGGCGGGCGGCGGGGTCGGGATCCTCGTCCTCCTCGTGGACATCGTGCCGTGCGGACACCGAGAGGTGCCGAATCTCGTTCCGGTGGCGCAGGACCAGGGTGGAGAGATGGCCGGGACCGTCCACGGCCAGCATGCCGGCTCTTGCGATTTCCGACAGTCTGCCATCCCTGGCGATCACGGTGTGGCTCGCCGTGTAGGGGGCGAGGGTCACGCTGTCCCGGATGGCCCCCTCGTCGGTGCCGGGCAGCCAGATCGGAGACGACACGGCCATGACCAGGAGCCGGGGCTCGCCGCGTTCCAGGACGCGGGCCGCTTGGGCCGAGAGCGCGCTCCTGGGCCGGTCGTCGTACTGCGAGATCGCAGGAGGCAGGGCCTCGCGGCCAGCCCACTGGTCGTCCGAGATGTTACGTCTTGAGATGGCCTCCAGAGCACCCTCGTTGGGGCGGCGCGACGAGAACCACCGGCGTTCCAGCTCCGCGAAGCGCAGGCCGTAGGGCCCGCCCATGCGGGCCAGGTCCTCGTAGTAGAAAAACTCGAGGTAGTACTGGGCGCGGATGCCCCGGTGCCGTGCCTCGCCGGACGCACGGGCGGACGGGGAGAGGATCTCGTGCAGACCCTGGACGTGCCGGAACGGCCCGGTGCCGTCCGTATTGCCGAACAGGAAGTACGTGAACTCGCCCGGATGCATGGTGGCGTAGCGCCAGATCTCGTATTGCGGCTGCTGGTCGAAGCGGGCGATGTAGTCCAGCGGGAGCTCCAGCGACCGCCGCTCGGATTCGCTGACGCGCAGGTGGCCGCGGGTGACCCGGTCCGGGAGGCCGTACTTCACGAAGAACGTGCCGCGGTCGTCGGTCCGGTAGGCCGAACTGTGGTTGTAGACAAAGTCCCGCCGCGCGTCGGCGATCCGGCGCCAGTGCTCGATCAGCCGCTCGTTGAGCAGCGTCGCGGGCGTCGGGTCGCGCTCGATCCAGAACCGCTTGACCGCCAGGGCCAGACCGCCGGCATCCTGCCGGCCGATGGCGTCCCAGTACTCGACCGCGGAGGAATCCACCAGGGTGAAGGTGCGCCGCCCCTCGGCCATGATCTCTTCCCGGGTCCGTTCGGTCGCCACGCCCGAGAAGCCCCAATAGAACATGACGGTGGCGATCTCCTCGAACCGTTCGAGTCCACTCTCCGTCACCGCCCGGATGAAGGCCGTGCCGATGCGGGCGTCCTCCGCTCCCTCCGCCGACAGGCTGTCGCGCGCGGCGATCCAGAGCGTCAGCGCACCCTCGGCGTCGCCGCGCTCCAGGAGAGCCATCCCCCGTTCGTAGGGGTCGGCTTGCGCGGCCTGGAGCGAGACCGGCGCACATGCGACCACGAACGCGAGAGCCACGGTGCAGAGCGGTCCGGTCACCCTGCGGGCTGTCGCGGTCGCGGCTGTTGCAGTCATGTCGGTCAGCGGTGGGATTGGGGTCAGTAAAGAGACGCACCCGCGAAGAGCTCGAATCGCAGGGCGTGGTACCAGTTGCCGTCGGTGCGGTCCGACCCGCCGCCGAACTGGCCGCTCGATGCCACCGCGTCCAGCCGACCGCGACCGGACCGACCTCGGTCTGCAGTCCCAGCCCGACCTGCAGGAAGAGGTGGGGATCGGGGTCGCGGAACAGTTCCGCAACCGCGTTGCAGATCAGAGCCGCGTCGTCTGTCGAGGCTGGAGGGCAAGCGGGCAGGACGAACGCGAAGCGGCGGACGCCGAGCCCTGCCGAAAGCACGGGCCGCACCTGCGCGGCAGCGTCCCCGGTTAACACCCGCACGCCGGCCGTGACGGCGCGTATCTCCGCAGGAACGACCTCCGGCGCGCAGATCCGGCCCGAAACAAGATCACAGATCGCCACCTGGCCGGAGGCTTCCGCGCCGGAGCTTCCCTCCAGGCCGATCCGCACGGCCGTCTCCAGGTCCGGAAACCGCAGGAGGAGTCCGCCGCTGACCAGGGGCGACGGCCCGAGGTCGGAGACCACCTCGAGGAGGTTGAGGTTGGGGTTATCGGACGGCGCGTGCTTCGCGAGCCGCCCCGTGGGCCATTGGTATCCGCCGGCGAACCACAGGCCCGCCTGCCATCCGCGCGTCGTCACCGGGTCCTGTGCCGCCGCCGGCTTCGCGCAGAAGACGGCCAGGGCGATGGCCACGGCCGCACGCGTCAGACCGGCGACAAGCTTCGCTGACAACATCGTTCTCCTTCCGCACGGTTTCGACGACCGGACTCTTCATTCTACGTGGCTCCGGGCGTTTCTTGCACCTGCACGCTCATGCACCCCCCTCAGCTCACCGGCCGCCGCCCCGCTCCGATCGTGTACTCCGGCGGCTCGGTGCCCAGTAGATGCCGTACGAAGTAGTCCCACCGCCGCCGCATCATGTAGGGCTCGCTGCTGAAGCCGTGTCCGCGGTTCGGCAGCATGATCAGGTCGAAATCCTTGTCAGCCGCGATCAGCGCGTCCACCACCAGCAGCGTGTTGTAGAGCGGCACATTCGTGTCCATGGTCCCGTGCGCCAGCAGCAGCTTGCCCTGCAGGTTCTCGGCCACGAGCTGGTTGGCCTGGTTGTCGTAGTTCGTGGTGCCGTCCGGGTAGGTCTCCAGCAGCCCCTGCCACTTCTCGCCCCAGTCGTCCTCGTAGTTGCGGTTGTCGTGATTGCCCGCCTGCGAGACCGCGACCTTGTAGAAGTCCGGGTACCGCAGGATCCCCGCTGTGCTCGCGAAGCCCCCGCCCGAGTGTCCCCAGATGCCGACCCGGTCCAGGTCCATCCACGGATGCCGGGCGCCCAGCTGCCGCACCATGCCCACCTGATCGGGCAGCCCGTTGTCGCCCATGTTCCCGTAGTACGCGTCGTGGAACGCCTTCGAGCGCCCCGGCGTGCCCATGGCGTCGACCTCGACTACGATGAACCCGAGTTCGGCCAGCGCCTGCTTGTCGCCCCGCGACGCCCGGAACGAGCGCGACCCCACGCTCCCCGACTGTGGCCCCGGATACAGGTAGTTGACGACCGGATACGACTGCGCCGGATCAAAATGCGTGGGCCGGTACATGAGGCCGTGGAGGTCCGTCTCCCCGTCCCGCGCCTTGACGGTGAACGGTTCGGGCGGTTGCCAGCCTGAGGAGAGGAGGGCGGAGATGTCCGCGCGCTCGAGCTCGGCCACGACGCTTCCGTCCATGTCTCGAACAACCGTCACCGGGGGAATGACCGGGGTCGAATGGCTGTCGACGAAGTATGCGCCGGTGGGCGACAGCGACACGGTGTGGTTCGCGCTGTCGGGGGTCAGGAGCGTCAGCCCGCTGCCGTCCATCCCGATACGATAGAGGTACTGGAAGTAGGGGTCGCCGGGCTCCCGTCCGGTCCCCGTGAAGTAGAGGGTGCGCGCCTCCTCGTCGACGCGCAGCAGCTGGCGCACGTTCCAGTCGCCGGTGGTGATGCGGTCCAGGAGTGCGCCGGTCGACAGGTCATAGCGGTAGAGATGCCCCCAGTTGTGGCGTTTCGAGAACCAGATGACCTCGTTCGACGCCTTGAGCACGCGCCAGTTCGCGCCGCCGGAGCCCGATTCGAAGAAGGTCTCCTCGGTCTCTCCGAGCACGTCGCGCACCTCGCCCGTGTGCGGGTCGGCGACACGCAGCTGCGCGTGCTTGTGGTCGCGCGAGTTCGACAGAAAGGCGAGCTGCGACCCGTCGGCGCTCCACTCCACGTCGAGGAAGACGCCGCCCCGGCCCGCCACGTGGTCGGTGGTCGAGGAGCGGTGCGGGTCGGGCGGCATCTGGAGGCGGACCACCCGGTGGGGCCGGTCGGCTCCGGGATCACCCACATGGATCACCACCCGGCTGATGCGGAAGATGAGGCTGTCGCCCGGCAGCGGGTACTTCCACGACTCCAGTTCGGGGTGGCCCACGTTCGTGGTGGTCATGTGCATCATGCCCACGCCGCGCGCGTCGTGCTGGAAGGTGGCGATCATGTCGGAGGCGGGAGACCAGAGCAGCACCGGCGAATCGCGCTTGACCCACCCCGCGTTGTTGGTGGCGTAACCGTAGTCCTCGATTCCGTCGGTGGTGAGCGGGGTCTCGGCGCCCGTGTCCAGGTCGCGCAGCCAGAGGTTGTGGTCGCGGATGAAGGCGGCCTTCGTGCCGTCGGGGGAGGGGATCGC
>VYAQ01000085.1 GCA_009844885.1 Gemmatimonadota bacterium | reverse complement strand
GCATCATGGGGTCGAAGCCGTTGAGGGCGCAGGCGCGAATGCGAATGAGCGCCTCGCCGGGGGCGGGCTCGGGGGTGGGGATGTCGGCCAGGTAGAGCTGGTCGACGTTGCCGTGGCGGTCGTAGAGGACGGCTTTCACGGTCGCGCGCAGTCCACGGTGGCCTACCCCGCGATCGAGGAGTAGGTGCCGCGCCCCACCGCGCAGAGGCGGCCCTGGTCGTCGTGCACGTCCACGTCGGAGACCGAGATCGTGCGGCCGCCGCGCCGCAGCCGGGCCGTCGCCAGCAGGTACGGACCGGTGGAGGGGCGCAGGTAATCGACCCGCAACGAGATGGTGGGGACCCCGCCGCCCGCGCGCACCGCCACGACCATGTCGCCGGCAATGTCGATCAGCGACGCGATGGGGCCGCCGTGATAGACCGTGCCGTCTCCCCGTGTGAGGTCGTGCCGCTTGGCCATTCTGAGGACGATGGTCTCGCCGTCCTCGCTCATGTCATGGAGGGTGATTCCGAGCGCGATGATGGCTTCGGCGCCTGACAGGACAGACTCGATCAGCTTCCAGGATTCGGTGTTTTTCGGTGGCATGGCGTAAGGAGTTAGTGCGGGGCCGAGTGGCGGGCAAGTGGAAGCCTGGCGCCGCAACAGGCTTGACCCGTGCGGATGCGCGCCCCCACTTGACTGGGAGTTCCCCTAGTTCCGGAAGGAGCCCCTCCGATGCGCATCCCCCGTCCTCCCGCCGCCGCACTATCGCTTGTCATGGGCGCCCTGCTTGCGGTCACCGCAATCTCCACCCTTTCGTTTCCCCCGCTCGCTGCCCAGGACGCCGCCCGCCTCACCGTCGACCGGTATCTCGACTGGGAGCGGGTCAGCGATCCCCGCATCTCGCCGGACGGCAACCGCATCGTCTACTCGAAGAGTTGGGTGAACAAGCTGGAGGACCGATGGGACTCCGGCCTGCACATGATGAACGCCGACGGGTCGCGGAAACGCTTCCTGGTGGAGGGTTCCGGGGCCCGCTGGTCGCCGGACGGCACCCGCATTCTCTTCACCGCCGCTGCCGAGGACGGAGGGAGTCAGATCTTCGTCCGCTGGATGGACGACGAGGGCGCCGTCACCCAGGTGACCCGGGTCGAGGGAACGCCCCTCAACGCCATGTGGTCGCCCGACGGCAACATGATCTCCTTCACCATGGACACGCCCGGCGAACTGCCGAGCGACTGGTCCATCGACCTCCCGGCCGTGCCCGAGGGCGCCACGTGGACCGAGACCCCCCGCATCGTCGAGAACATGCACTTCCGCCGCGACTTCGTGGGATTCACGGATCCGGCCTACCATCACCTCTTCGTCGTCCCCTCCACGGGGGGCACGGCCCGCCAGCTCACCCACGGCAAATGGCACGTGGGAGCGCGTTTCATCGCCGTCTACTGGGGCGCCGGCTACGACTGGACGCCCGACGGAAGTACCATCGTCTTCGACGGACTGATGGAGGAGGACTGGGACAAGCGCTACTTCGAGTCTGCGATCAACGCCGTGGACGTGGCGACCGGCGAGATGCGCGAGATCACCACGACGCGCGGACTCTGGACCAGTCCGGCGGTTTCGCCGGACGGGCGCACGATCGCTTTCACGGGGTATGAATGGTCGCCGCAGACCTATCATGTCGGCGAGATCCACACGATCTTGATCGACGGCAGCGGCATGCGCATGCTCACGCCCGACCTGGACCGGGACATCGGAGGCATCCTGTGGGACGATGACGGCACCCGCTTCTACTTCTCCGTCCAGGACCGGGGCTCCGCCAACGTCTATTCCGCCACCACCGGCGGCGATCTGCGGCAGCTGACCGACGACGTCCACATGCTGTCGCTCACGTCGGCGGCAGGCGGGACCGCGGTCGGCGTCCGCTCGGCTCCGCAAGCTCCCTCTGACGTGGTCCGGTTCAACCTCGAGGCCGGCGCTGAACCGGCGCAGCTTACGCGGGTTAACGAGGATGTGTTGGAGGGCGTCGTTCTCGGAGACATCGAGGAGATCTGGTACGAATCCACCGAAGGGGCGCAGGTCCAGGGATGGGTCATCAAGCCGCCCGGCTTCGACCCCGCGCGCCGCTACCCCCTGATCATGGAAATCCACGGCGGCCCCCACGGCATGTACAACGTGGGCTTCAACTGGATGTTCCAGAACTTTGCCGCGAACGACTTCGTGGTCCTCTACACGAATCCGCGCGGCTCAACCGGCTATGGCACCGACTTCGGCAACGCAATAGATGACGCCTACCCCGGCCCGCGCGACCTCGCCGACCTGCTGAACGGCGTCGACGAGGTGGTGAGCCGGGGCTACATCGACACCGACCGAATGTACGTGGGCGGCTGCTCCGGCGGAGGCGCGCTGTCCAGCTGGGTGATCGGCCACGACAACCGTTTCGCGGGCGCGGCCGTGCGCTGTCCGGTCATCAACTGGATGTCGTTCGCCGGCACCGCCGACGTGGCCATGTGGGGCTACCGCCGCTTCCGCGAGCTGCCCTGGGAGAACCCGGACAAGTGGCTGCGCCACTCGTCGCTCATGTACGCGGGCAACGTCACCACGCCCACCCTGCTGCTGACCGGCGAACTCGACCTCCGCACGCCGATGTCGCAGACCGAGGAGTACTACCAGGCGCTCAAGATGGTCGGCGTTCCCACCGCGATCATACGCTTCAACAACGAGTACCACGGCACCGGGAGCCGCCCGTCCAACTTCATGCGAACCCAGCTGTACATGCGGAAATGGTATGATCGTTGGGTGGGCAACAGGCCGGTGAGCTGATGGGCGCTCCCCACGACGGCGGCGCAGGCACGGCGGATGCCCCCCCGCGCGAGGCGCGCTCGGGGCTACCTCCGTTCGAGAAAGCCGATCTGCCCGCGCCGCCAAGGCCGAAGGGTCTTTCGTGGCTGGGCGTCGTGGGGCCCGGCGTCATCGTGCTGGGTGCGTCGATCGGCAGCGGCGAGTTCCTGCTCGGGCCCGCGGCGTTCGTGCAGTACGGGCTGGTGCTGCTGTGGGTGACGCTGGTCGCCGCGTTCTTCCAGACCGTGTTCAACACCGAACTGATGCGCTGGACGATCGCCACCGGCGAGCCCGTCGTGACGGGATTCATGCGCACAAAGCCGTGGTCCCAGTTCTGGGCGTGGGTGTACGCGCTGCTCTACTTCCTGCAGGTGGGCTGGCCCGGCTGGGCGGGCGCCGCCGCGGGCGCGATCTTCTTCCTCATCTTCCGCGACCTCGCGGGCCCCGGGCAGGAGCACATCGTCTACTGGATCGGCGTGGGCACCTTCGGGCTGTGCGTCGGGATCCTGCTCTTCGGCAAGCGGATCGAACGCACGCTCGAGCTGCTGAACTGGGTGCTGGTGAGTGCGATCATCGGCGGCTTCCTGATCCTCGCGGCCATCTTCGTGGGGCCGGACACCTGGGTCTCCGCCGCGGCGGGACTCGTCGGCTACGACACGGGCACCGGCGGCTTCCGATTCATCCCGGAGGGCGTGGACTGGTTCCTGATCGGTGCGTTCGCCGCGTATTCGGGCGCGGGTGGCGTCGTCAACCTGACCCTGTCCAACTGGGCCCGCGACAAGGGATACGGCATGGGGAAGCGCGCCGGGTACATTCCGGCCGCGGTCGGCGGTGAAAAGACCACGCTCGCTCCGACCGGCTACACCTTCGACACGACCTCGGACGCCATGGCGCGGTGGCGGGGCTGGTGGCGCATCGTGCGCGCCGACCAGTGGATCGTCTACTTCGTCGGCGCGATGCTCGGGATGATCCTCCCGGCGGTGATCTACGTCACGTTCATCGAGGCTGGCACCGACATCCGCGGCCTTTCGGTCGCGGCCACGCTGGCCAACGCGATCGCGAGCGAGGAGGGCGCCATTTTCGGCGGAATCATCGCGATGATGGCCGTCTGGGTGCTCTTCAAGACCCAGCTCGACATCCTCGAAGGCATGACCCGCGCGATCACCGACATCCTGTGGACCGGCTCGCGCACCGTGCGGCGATGGCGCGGCGGCGATGTCCGCGTGGTGTACTACACTGTCCTGGGGGCGCTGTGCGTGTGGGGAATCATCGCGCTGGCGTTCGCGCAGCCGATCATTCTGCTGCAGCTGGGCGCCAACATGGCCGGCGTCGTCTTCGTGATCTCGTCGCTGCACCTGCTCTACATCAACACGCGCTTCCTGCCCGAGGAAGTGCGGCCGCCGATGTGGCGCAGGGTCTGCCTGGTGCTGATGTCGCTCTTTTACGGGGCCTTCGTGACGCTTTGGCTGCGCGGTGTGATCGGGGATTGGCTGGGCGGGTAGCTTACCCCCGCCCGATCCTCAGCATCTCGATCTCGAAGATGAGCGTTTCGTTGGGGCCGATGACGCCGTCGATCCCGGCCCGGCCGTAGCCGAGCCTGCCCGGTACGATGACCTCGAAGTGACTCCCGGCCGGCATCAGCAGCAGCGCTTCCCGAAACCCCCGGATGAGATCCCGGGGCGAGAGGACGTCCGGGTCGCCGCGCTCGTAGGACGAGTCGATCACCGTGCCGTCTTCGAGCGTGCAACTGTAGTGGACCAGAACCCGGTCCCTCGCGCGGGGCGGCGGACCGGTGCCTGCGCGCAGGACCTTGTACCTGAGCCCGCTGCGGGTGGTGATGAAGCCGTCCGCGTCGGGTACCGGATCCGCGGGGCTCGCGATGGGGACGCCGCCGCCGGAAGCGCAAGCGGAGGTCCCTGCGCCCGCCGCGAGCACCAGGAGCAGGCTCGCGCGCGCCAGGAGCGGGATCGCACGTGCCGCCCGGGTCGCCGCGCCCGTAGGGGTCGCCCTCATCCCCCCTCGATGATTTCCAACAGCTCGATCTCGAAGATCAGCGTCTCGTTGGGCCCGATCACCTCGCCCGCGCCTTCCTCGCCGTAGGCCAGCTCCGAGGGGATGGTGACGCGGATGTGGCCGCCGACCGACATCAGCTGCAGCGCTTCCCCGAATCCGGGGATCACGCCGTCGACCGGGAAGGTGTTGGGCTCGCCGCGGTCGTAGGACGCATCGAACTGGGAGCCGTCGGTGAGCGTGCCCCGGTAGTGCACGACGACCTCGTCGTTCATCGTGGGGCTGGCACCGTCTCCCTCGCGGAGCATCTGGTACTCGAGCCCGCTGTCGGTGGTCATCACTTCGGGCTCGCCCTCCGCGCATGCCGCGCCGATCATGACGGCCAGAACGCCGCACGCTGCTTGGATTGCCTTTCGCATCCTGTCTCCTTTGTTCTCTGGGTTTGTCGCCGCTCACTCCGCTCCGACCGATGACTCCATGATGCTGGCCAGCGAAGGCGCCCCCGCCAGCCGCATGGTGATTCGCAGTTCGTCGCTCAGGATCTCCAGCACCCGCTCGACGCCGGCCTGGCCAAAGGCTCCCAGCCCCCACAGGTAGGGCCGGCCCACGGCCACCGCGTCGGCGCCGCGCGCGATCCCCTTGAAGATATCGCTTCCGCGGCGAAAACCACCGTCCACGATGATTGGGACCTGTCCCGCCACGACCGCCGCGATCTCGGGCAGGGCGTCGACCGTGGCCTGGCCGCTGCCCTCGGCGCGGCCGCCGTGGTTGGAGACCCAGATCCCGTCGACGCCGTGCTCCAGCGCCAGGGACGCGTCTTCGTGCGTCATGAGGCCCTTCACCACGATCCGTTGATCGGTGATCTCGCGCAGCCGCCCGATGAAGTCCCAGGTCAGGCCGGGCGAGCGGAAGTCGCCGGGGCGGTAGCTGGTGCCCTGGAACATCGGTTTCACGGTGGGTGCGCGGCCGCGGGGGCGGTGGCAGCTGCTGCAGGTGCGGTCGTCGGTGCGCGACCAGCGCTCCAGCGTGAGGCGGTTGCTTCCGCCGGGAAGATCCACCGTAAGCACGATGACGGGGCATCCCGCGGCGCGCACGCGCTCGACCACCGCCTGCGTGACGTCCCAGTTCGAGGTGGCGTAGAGCTGGTACCAGACCGGCTCGCCGCGCGCCTCGTTCACGTCCTCCACTCCGGTCGAACTCACGGTCGACAGCGCCTGCAGGTGTTCGCGGGCCAGTGCGGCGCGCGCGGTCGCCAGTTCGCCCTCGGCGTGGAATCCGCGCTGGCTCCCGCACGGCGCAATGACGATCGGCGTCGGCCACTCGCGGCCGAAGAGCGTGACGCGGGTGTCGATCCGGCTCACGTCCACAAGGCGCCGGGCACGGATGAACATGCGCTCCAGCGCCGCCCGGTTGTTGCGCTGGGTTTCCTCGCCGTCGACGCCGGTCTGGATGTACCCGAAGTGCGCCGGAGGGACGGTGGTTTCGGCGACCCTCTCCATGTCGAAGACGTCGAGGGCGTCGGCGGCGGTGGATGTGGCCGCCGCCGCGGTCGGCCCGGTGGGGACGGACCCGGGGCCGACCGGCGCGCACCCCGGAATCGCCGCCAACAGCGGGCTTGCCGCCAGCCAGCGAACGAAGTCGCGGCGGCTGGCGATTTCGGTGTGAGGCGAGTGGTGTCCCATTGGGCACGTCCCGTAGGAGCACAGTTGCGTGACCGCTTCCCGACCCGGGCAATCTGGGCGCAAGCGGGACCTGGGGCCACCATGCTATTACTTATCCACAGTGACCAACCCACCCGCCGGATCCGAGCCCGCGCCGCCGCAGACACGCCGGGCGCTTCACCGCAACGTCTGGGCCACGAGCGGCACCAGCTTCCTGACGGACGTGTCGAGCGAAATGCTCCTCAACGTCCTGCCGCTGTTCCTTGCCAATGTGCTGGGAGTGCGGGTGTGGGCCGTGGGCCTGGTCGAGGGGCTGGCCGAGGCGATGTCGAGCGTGCTCAAGCTGTTTTCGGGGTGGGTGTCGGACCGCCTGGGCACCCGCAAGTGGCCGGCGGTGGCCGGGTACGCGATCTCGGCGCTCTCGAAGCCGTTCTATTACGTGGCGTCGACGTGGGGGGCGGTGGCCGCGATCCGCTGGGGGGACA
>VYAQ01000146.1 GCA_009844885.1 Gemmatimonadota bacterium | reverse complement strand
CCCCCCCCCCCCCCCCCCCCCCCCCCCCCCTATTTTTTTTTATATCGCATATCCCTGATTAGTCTTTCTGGGGGGTGTGGGGGGTTGTTTTTTTTTTATTTTTACGCTGTTTTTTGGGGGGGGGGGGGGGGGGTAGCGATTGCTCCTGTGGCCGGGTGGGACACGCCCGGGCACGACACTCGCCTGGCCGCTCATTGGCTTGCGAGGCCGCTCCCGGCCCGGTACTGTATGCACTTCGGTACCCAGGTCCGTCGCATCTGAAGGCCCGTTGCATCTGGCCGGGTGTCCCGACCCGACGCGACACGTCGTCTCGGTCGGTTTTGCGGCATTGGAAGGACGCGGTATGGAAGGGCAGCAGCGCTTGCGGTTGCTTGACTCCGTGCCCGATGTGCGTCCAGGGCCCGCGACTGACCCTTCTCTCCGCATCTTGCGGCCCGAATCCGGATCAGCCGGATCCGCTGCGTGCCCACTCTCTTTCCGGAGGTGCACATGGGCAAGCCACGTATGAACCGCAGTTTCGCCATCCTTCTCACATTTACCCTGCTCCCGATCGTCGCCCTCGCCGCCGCACCGACGGATGCGCGCGCCCAGGGCGGTACGATCACGGGGCAGGTGACCGACGCCGGCACCGGGGCGCCGGTCGAGCTGGCCCAGGTGACGGTGGAGGGCACCAGGATCTCGGTAACGACCACCGCCCAGGGACGCTATCTGGTGACCGGCGTGTCGGCCGGTGTTCGCACGGTGACCGTGCAGCGCCTCGGGTACTCCGACGCTTCCCAGGAGGTCACGGTCCCCGAAGGCGGAGCCGTCAGCCTGGACTTCGCCCTGGCCACCGCACCCGTAAACCTGAGCGGGATCGTGGTGACCACCACCGGTGAGCAGCAGAAGCTGAGCATCGCGAACGTGATCGCGACGATCGGGGCAGACTCCATCGTGACCAGCGCCCCCATCACGAATGTGACCGATCTTCTCCAGGGCCGCGTCCCGGGCGTGATGACCTTCAGCAACGCCGGGATGACCGGCTCGTCCGCCCGTGTCCGCATCCGGGGCTTCAACAGCCTGTCCCAGGACAACACACCCCTCATGATCATCGACGGGGTGCGCGTGGAGAACACCACCGGCGGCGGCAGCCAGATCGGCCCCGGGCAGTTCAGTTCCGGCTGGACCGCCGGCGCGGTAACCGACCTGAACCCCGAAGAGATCGAGTCCATAGACATCGTCAAGGGACCGTCGGCCGCGACGCTGTACGGGACCGACGGAGCCAACGGCGTGATCCTCATCCGCACCAAGCGAGGCCAGCCCGGCGAAGCCAGGTGGAGCGTGTACACCGAGGGAGGCCTGATCCAGCAGGCCGCCGACGTGCACGAGGGCTGGTACGCATGGGGACGGAACGCCGACGGCGCGAGCATACGCTGTGAGAACCGCGTGCGTGTGGTGGGCGGCTGCACGTTGGACAGCCTCACGACCTGGAGCGCGTTCCGTGATTCTCCCTCTGCTCCTCTCGGGCTCGGGCACCGCGAGCAGTTGGGAGTCCAGGTATCCGGCGGTGTCGAGCGGTTCCGGTACTTCTTCGCCACCGAACTCGAGAACGAGACCGGATACCTCGAGCTCTCCGAATCGGAGATTCAGCGCAAACAGGAGGAACGCGGTGGCGTCGAGATTCCCGCCTGGCAGCGACGCCCGAACTACCTGAAGCGAATGACCATGCGGGGGAATGTCACGGCGCGTCTCAACGAGACCGCGGACATCAATGTCTCGACCGGGGTGACCCTCCAGCAAAGCCAGATCCCGAGCAACGGCGTCTTCTGGAGGGGCAGTTGGGGCCCGGGATACAATGACGACAACGAAGGGTGGTGGCTTGGAGACCGTCCCGGGGACCTCTTCGCGACCCGCGCCGGGTCCAACATCACCCGCTTCACCACCGGGATAAACGGGAACTGGATTCCCCGGCCCTGGCTGACGTTCCGCGGCACGGTCGGCCTCGACCACTCGGCCCAGTTCTCCGACAACCTGCTGCGGCGGGGGGAGGACACCTCGGGCGCTCTCAACACGGGGTTCCGCAATCACATTCGTTCCGACATCGCCCTCTATACCGTCGACCTGGGATCCACCGCCGAATTCGACATCAATCCCACGGTCAAATCGAGGACGTCCTTCGGGGTCCAGTACAACCGCCGTCACCAGGGGGTGGCACAGGCGCGCGGTACCGATCTGCCCCCGGGGGCCCAGACGGTGAACGGCGCGGCCAACTACACCGCGTCGGAATCCAACGTTCAGTCCGTGGTGGCGGGTACGTACGTGGAACAGAACTTCGACCTGGACGGCCGTTTCTTCCTCACCGCCGCGCTGCGGGCCGACGGGGCCAGCAACTTCGGCAAGGACTTCAAGACGGCCTGGTACCCCAAGGGAGGGTTCTCCTGGCTCATATCGGAGGAGGGTTTCTTCCCTCGGGGCTCGTTCATCAACAGCCTGAGGTATCGGTTTGCATACGGGGCCTCCGGCGTCCAGCCGCAGGCGACCGACGCTCTTGCGGATGTCCGCTTCGCCAGCGTCTTCGTGAATGGCCAGTCGCGGACCGGAGCAAGACTGTTCGCGCTCGGCAATCCCGATCTCGGGCCCGAGCGGGTGACCGAGTATGAGACCGGGTTCGACATGGACATGCTCGACGGCCGGATTCAGTGGGAAGCCACCGCGTACTATCGCAAGAGCGTGGATGCGCTGGTGCGGCGGGCGATGCCCCGATCCATCGGCATTACCGGGACCGGGCAGCTGGACAATGTGGGTTCGGTCCGGAACATGGGAGTCGAGGCCGACGTGCAGGCCGAGGTCTTCAGTCTGGCCGGGGCCACGTTCAGCGTGAACGTCAACGGCTCCGTGAACTCCAACGAGCTCCTCGAACTCGCCGAAGGACTCCGTCCGCCAGAGGATCGCTTCATCAAGTTCGTGGAGGGCTGGCCGCTTTACGGACAGTGGGATCGGCCGGTACTGGGCTGGAACGACGACAACGGCGATGGCGTCCTGCAGGCCGACGAGGTGCAGGTGGGCGATTCGATCATCTTCATCGGCAACACGAACCCGACCAGAATGCTCAACTTCACGCCGACGATCTCGCTGCTGGGCGGAAGACTGTACCTGAGTTCACTGTTCGTGTACCGAGGCGGCTGGGTACAGACGAACTTCAGCGAGCTCAACAAATGCAACTTCGGCAGTTGTCGGGCACGGAACGATCCGGAAGCCCCGCTTCACCTGCAGGCGCAGTACATCGCCTTCACCAAGCCCGGTCTGACCTACGCGGGATACCAGGAAGACGGGACCTTTACGAGATGGGCGGAGGCGCTGGTGTCGTACACCTTCCAGCCGGGCGCGCTCCAGCCGCTCGGACTCGGGGCGAGCAGCGCGACGGTATCGCTCAGCGCCAGAAACCTGATGCTGTGGACGGACTACACCGGTCCCGACCCGGAGGTGACGGCGAACCCGTCACTCAGCGGAAACTTCGGGACCCGCTGGGACCTGGGCTACGACAACCCCACGGCGCCGCCGGCGCGTTACGTCATCGTGCGCGTGAAACTCAATTTCTAGGAAGGAGGGACCCATGTTCAAGGACAAGAAGAAACCGTGCTTCCTTTTGGCCATCGCGGGGACGCTCCTGCTGGGCTGCGACGCACTTACGGATGTCGCCGCGCCGGATGTCGTGCAGCCGCAGGATGTCGACAACGCAGAGGGTGCCGCGTCGTTCGGCGCGGCCGCGCTCAACAACCTGTACTCACAATTCTCCGGCATGACCTCCACCACCGGTCGATTCTCGGACGAGTTCTACCTCTCCGATTCGTTCAACGCCTTCGCCGCCGTCGACTACCGGGAGCAGGCCGTCACCTACACCGAGTGGGGACCGGTGCTGCTGGGCCGGGGACGGACCTTCGCGCAGCTGGGCATCGACCTGTACCTCCAACACGCGCCGGACGAGCGTGCCGCCATCGGGCAGCTCTACGCCGTGCGTGGCCTCGCGGCTCTGCTCCTGGGAGAGGTCAACTGCAACGGAACCCCGCTAAGCGAGGTGGTCGACCTGAAGCCGGTCTACGGGGGACCGATCACCAGCGACAGCATGACCACACGGGCAGTAGCGGAGCTTGACGCCGCGCTCGAATACGCGGCGGCGGACGAGCGCATCATGAGTCTCGTTGGCGTGGCCCGCGGCCGGGCGCTCACAAACCTGGGACGCTTCAGCGAGGCGGCCTCCGCGGTCGCCGGCGTGCCCACCGACTACGTCTATCACGCCGAGCTGTCCGCGGCCGGCGCCGGGCTCCAGAATCCCATCTTCAACACGAACAGCATGACGGACGTGTGGGGCGCCATCACCGTTGCGGACGGCGAGGGGAACAACGGACTCGACTTCGTGAGCGCCAACGACCCGCGCGTGCCGACCGAGCTGCTCGGTACGGGCAGGGACGGCGAGACGGAACACTACTACTACAAGAAGTTCACGGACCGGTACGACCCAATCGTATTGGCCTCCGGAATCGAGGCGCGGCTCATCGAAGCCGAGGCTGACCTGAAGGCCGGCGGCGGCAGGTGGCTGTCGATTCTCAACGATCTGCGGGCGGTCGCGATCGATCCGCCCCTGGAGCCGCTGATGGATCCGGGATCGCCCGACGCGCGGGTGGACCTCGTGTTCCGCGAGCGCGCGTTCTGGCTCTTCGCCACGGGTCACCGCATGGGCGACCTGCGCAGGCTTCTGCGCCAGTACGGGCGGTCGCAGAACGACACGCATCCGGTGGGGCACTACAAGGGCCCCCAGAGCTACGGGACCGACGTGGTGTTCATCCTGACGCTTTCGGAGCAGTCGAATCCCGAAGGGTTCGTCTGCATGGACAGGAACCCGTAGGGGAGGGAGCGTCACAAGGGATCACCTCCTGAGGCAAGGGTGGCGCCCCGGCCCGCCAGGCACACCGTCTGGCGCGGCCGGGGCGTCTTGAATATGTTCATATGAAACATATAGAGAGTTCATATGAACAGACAACGAGACCATTGCCCCGACCCGAAGGGACTTGGCGACCTGGGCGAGCTGCCTGCGCGCCTGGTCCGCGAGGCTCGTCCGGTCTACGGAGAGCCCGCGCGGCTCGAGGAACTCCGCCAGGCCGCCGAGACCGGCCTCCCGGTCGACGCCGTCCGCGCGCTGCAGTTGGAATTGAAGCGGTTCGGGTTGCGGCGGCCGTCTGCTTTCGTGAACCGAATCGTGCCCCGGGCCACTCGACAACGGCGCGAGCGACTGAAGCGCGAGGAGAGTGAAGCCGTGTTGCGCGTCGCGGCCGTGATGGCGCTGGCCGTGTACGTGTGGGGCGAAGAGGAGGGGGCGGCGGAGTTTCTGACCCAGCCCCACTCGATGCTCAGGGGGGCCATACCCCTGGAGATGGCCCTGTCGGAGGTCGGGGCAAGGTATGTGGAGGACATTCTCTGGGGCCTCCACTACGGCTTGCCCGTTTGAACCTCTATCGGATTCACGACCCTCGCCATGACGCCCTCAGCGGGACGGGTGCGGCGCTGAAGGGTGGGCGATGGAACCCGCGCGGCCTGCCCGTCGTCTACACCTCCTCTGCCTACGAGGGCACATTGCTCGAAGCTCTCGTCCATGTCGAGGCCAGGAGGATGCCTCGGGGACATGTCGCCTCCCGGATTGTTCTGCCGGACGACTGCGAGCTGGAGCGTCTCGACGGCTGGCAGCCTCCGGACTGGTTCGATTGGACGCGTTCCCGGCGGATGGGGCGAGCATGGGCGGACTCGCTGCGGTCGCTTGCGCTCGAGGTACCTTCCTACGTCGCGCAACCCTGGGGCCGGAACGTGCTGCTGAACCCGCGTCATGGGGATTTCGGCCGGGTCCGGGTCGCGGAAGTCGTGGATGTCCGCTGGGATCCGCGGATGTTCTGACCGGATCTTTGGCGGTATAGTCCACGGTCGGACCACCGTCACTTCCCCCAACTCGAGGAGCCCGCGCTTGCAATACTCCCTTCTCGGCGACAGCGGCCTCGTCGTCTCCCGCATCGCGCTCGGCTGCATGAGCTTCGGCAGCCGCCAGTGGCGCCCGTGGATGCTCGAGGAGGACGAGGCCAAACCCTTCTTCCGGCGCGCGGTCGAGCTGGGCATTAACTTCTTCGACACGGCGGACGTGTACTCGCTCGGCGTGAGCGAGGAGATCACCGGCAGGTGGGTGCGCGAGTTCGCGGTCCGGGACGAGGCGGTGGTGGCCACCAAGGTCAAGATGCGCATGGGGCCGGGGCCGAACCGGGGGGGATTGTCGCGGAAGCACATCGTCCAATCCTGCGAAGCCTCGCTCAAGCGGCTCGGGGTGGAGCGGATCGACCTCTATCAGATCCATCGTGCCGACCCGGCCACCCCGGTCGAGGAGACGCTGGCCGCGCTGGACCACCTGGTCCACCAGGGCAAGGTTCTCTACCTGGGCGCGTCGTCGATGTACGCGTGGCAGCTCATGAAGATGCTGTCGGTCTCGGAGCGCCGCGGCTGGGCGCGCTTCGTGTCCATGCAGAACCACTACAACCTCGTCTACCGCGAAGAGGAGCGCGAGATGATGCCGCTGTGCGTTGAGGAGAGACTCGGCGTGATCCCGTGGTCGCCGCTGGCCCGCGGACTGCTGACCGGCAAGCGCACGCGGGGGAGCCACGAGGCCTCGGTGCGCGACGAACATGACGCCTCCATGGCCGATGAGCTCTACGATCACGAGTCCGACTGGGACGTGGTGGACGCGACGTTGCGCGTGGCGGCGCGGCGGGGCGTGGAGCCCGTGCAGGTGGCGCTGGCGTGGCTGCTGTCGCGGCCCGCGGTGGTGGCGCCGGTGGTGGGGTTCACGAGGGTGGAACAGATGGACGCGGTGGCGGGCGCCGTGGACGTGGCGCTCACCGGCGCCGAATGCGCCGCACTGGAAGCCCCGTACCGCCCGCACGCCGTGCGGGGATGGCTGGACGGGCCGGTGC
>VYAQ01000327.1 GCA_009844885.1 Gemmatimonadota bacterium | reverse complement strand
CCTCACCGATCCGGCGCAGATCCGCCCCCAGACCCGCCGCGGTCTCCCCCGAAGCCGCCTCGACGAACACCACCCCGGCCAGCTCCTCGTTCCCGAGACTCTCGAAAAACTCCCGCCAGCGCGCCCGCGATCCTTCCGCACCGCCCCATCCCGGCCCGCCAGCCAACGTGACCCGCTGCTTCCGGGCGCTCAGCTCCTCGGCGAGTTCTCCCGCGATCGCCCCCTCTCCTCCACACACCACAAAGTGGCCCCCGGCATCCGAACCCGCCCCCGGCGGCGCATCCCGCCAGACGACCTCGTAGAGCAGATCCTCGACCGCAATCGTGCGCCCGACGCCCTCGTCCGGCCGCTGCGCCACCGTCGGCGCCCAGTGGCGCTTCCGCTGGAACGGATACGTCGGCAAGGAAATCCGGCGGCGCCGCTCCCCGGCGAACAGCCCCTCGAAGGACACCTGGAGACCCGCCTCGTACGCCTCCGCGACCGCGTCCACGAAACCTGTTTCCCCGCCCAGGCTCGCCACAACCGCCGGAGGCTGCTCCTGAGCCCAGCCGAGCGAGGCCAGGGGACCGAGCACCGCCCGCGGGCCCACCTCGACCAAAACCCCCACCTCGAGTTCCGCGAGCGAACGGACCCCCGCCCCGAAGGCCACGGGCGCCCGCGCCTGGAGCCGCCAGTAGGCGCCGTCGAGCCTCTCGGCGGCCCGTGCCGGACGTCCGGACACGTTGCTCACCAGGGGAACCGAAGGCGCCTGCGGAGCGAGGTCCCGAGCGGCGGCCGCGATCTCGTCCAGGGCCGGATCCATCAATGCGCTATGGAAGGCGTGGCTCGTCCGAAGCCGCTCGATCCGGAGGCCCTCCGAGGCGCATCGGGTTTCGAAAGCGGCCACGCGCTCCACGGCGCCGCTGACCACCTGGTGGGCGCCGTTCTCCGCCGCGATATCGAGCCGGGGGCCCTCCTCTTCCGAGATGAGCCGCTCCACGTGATCCGTGGCGGCAAACACCGCCGTCATCGCCCCCCCGACAGGAAGCCTCCCCATGAGGGCCCCGCGCCGGGCCGCGAACCGCATGCCGGCTTCGAGCCCGAACACTCCGGCGGCCTGCGCCGCCGCGATTTCCCCGACGCTGTGCCCGAACACGACATCCGGGCGGATTCCCACGCTGGCCCAGAGCGCCGTGAGGGAACAGGAGAGCGCGTACAGGGCGGGCTGCGTCCACTCGGTCTGGTCGAGACCCTCGGCCTCGCCGAACATCACCGGGAGGAGCGATCCCCCCCGTTCCTCCCGAAACGCCGCATCGCAGCGTTCGAGGACCTCCCGGAAGACCGGCTCCGTGTCATGGAGCTCCCGTCCCATGCCCTTCCACTGGCTGCCCTGTCCGGTGAACAGGAACGCCGTTCTGGCAGGCGATCCTGGCGGCGCCGGGGAGCTGGCTGCTACCGCGGCGAGGCGTTCCCGAAGGCTCAGGTGATCCCGGAAGGGGATCGCGGCCCGCCAGGAGAAATGGCTCCTCCCGGCGCCAGCCACCCAGGCCGCGTCGGCGAGTTCCTCCGGAGAGAGATCGGCCTCCCGCTCTCCGAGCCAATCCAGATAGCGCCCGGCAAGATCGGTAAGCGCCTTCGCGCTCTTTCCGGAGAGGGGAAGCACGCGACGGCTTCGGGTAGCCAGAGGGGCCCGCACCGGATCCGGTCGCGCTCCGGACTCCCCGGTCTCGGCCGGAAAAACAGCCGGCGCCGCCACGAGCGCGCCGGGTGCCTCCCGATCCGGCGGAGGCCCCTCGATCACGACATGCGCGTTCGTGCCGGAGAAGCTGAAGGAACTCACCGCGGCGCGCCGCGGCTGGCCAGAGACGCGCGGCCACGCGGTCGCCTCGCGCGTCACCTTGAGCGGCAGCCGGTCCCAGTCCACCCGTGGATTCGGCCGTTCGAGGTGGAGGTGCGGCGGGATGGACCCGGCACGCAGCGCGAGGAGCACCTTGATTACCGAGGCGACCCCGGCTGCCGACTCCAGGTGGCCCACGTTGGTCTTCACCGATCCGACCAGGAGCGGGCGATCCGGAGGACGCTCCGGTCCGTAAGCGGCGGCGGCGGCGCGCAACTCGATGGGGTCGCCGAGCTCGGTCCCGGTGCCGTGAGCCTCGAGGTAATCCACCGCCGCCGGCTCGACTCCGGCGCGGTCGAGCGCCTCCGCGATGACCCGCTCCTGGGCACCCCCACTCGGGACGGTGAGCCCGGCGCTCGCGCCGTCGTGGTTGACCGCGGACCCGAGCAGGACGCCGAGAATCCGGTCGCCGCTCGCTTCGGCGTCGGCGAGGCGCTTCATGACGAGCATGCCGCACCCCTCGCCGCGGCCGAAGCCATTCGCCGCGGCGTCGAACGTCTTGCAACGCCCGTCGGGGGCGATCATTCCCGCTTCCTGGAGCAGCCGCGTGACCCGCGGGAGCAGCATCGCGTTCACGCCCCCGCACAGCGCGAGGTCCACTTCGCTCCGCTGGAGCGCGACGGCTGCCTGGTGCATGGCCACGAGCGACGACGAACAGGCAGTGTCCACCGCGACCGCCGGACCTTCGAGACCGAGAGTGAAGGCGACGCGGCCAATGGCGGTCGAGGAACTGTTGCCGGTGACGTAGTGGAAGCCGCGGGATGGATCGCCCTCCGGGAAAGGAATCAGCCCGGCGTAGTCATTCGACATGATCCCGGCGAAGACGCCGGTGGAGCTGCCCGCGAGTCGCGCGGGGTCGAGTCCGGCGTCCTCCAGCGCCTCCCAGCTCACCTCGAGCAACAGACGCTGCTGCGGGTCCAGCAACTCCGCTTCCACCGGAGCAACCCGGAAAAACTCGGCGTCGAAGCGGTCCAGGTCCGGCACGTAGGATCCCCACGGCGGCTCGACGGCCGTTTCGCCGGGCCGCCCGCGGGTGACGGCGTCGGCGCCGGCAGCGAGTTGCCGCCAGAATGTCGCGGGGTTCTCCCCGCCGGGAAAACGGCAGGCCATCCCCACGATCGCAATCGGGGAGCGGTTGCGGGCCGACTCTTCCCGGCGCACGCGGACTTCTTCGAGGAGTCGGCGGGCGAGAGACGCCGGAACCTGTGCGTCAGCCATCGCCATTCTCCAGTTCCGCCCGGATTTCCGCGAGCAGGCCGCCCAGATCCCCCGTTGGTTCCGGAGCCGCTTCCGCTTCGTCCGCGCTCACCGCGTCCAGGAGATGCCGGGCGAGCCGCTCGGCGGTCGGGTGGTCGAAAACAACCGAGGCCGGCGCGACGTACGCACCCACGAGCGCCCGGTTGATCCGGTTGCGCAACTCGACCGCCATCAGGCTGTCCATGCCGAGGTCGAAGAACCCCACCTGTGGCGGCGGTGGTTGCGGGAGCCGCAGCACTGACGCCGCCATCCCCCGGACCAACTCCAAGAGGACTCCCTCCCGCTGCGCCGGGGACGCGTCCCGCACGCGCGCGGCAAGGCTGTCGGCCGCCGCCTGTTCCGGCCCTCTGCGAACGTCCTCAACGAGCTCCGAGAAGAGCCGCGGACAGGACTCCACGCTCGCCCCGAAAGTTCCCCAATCCACCGCGGTCACCGCCGCGGACACAACGTCGTCCCGCACCAGCCGACCGAGGGCGCGGAGCCCCTGGTCTGGCGTGATCCACTCGACCCCCGCGGCCGCCAGCCGGTCCGCGAGACGCTCCCGCCGGTCCGCCGCGACTCCGACATCTGACCACGCGCCCCATTGTATGGCCTGGCCGGCCAGCCCGAGCGCCCGCCGGTGGCGCGCCAACTGGTCGAGGAATGCGTTCGCCGCCGCGTAGTTCGCCTGTCCCGGGCTTCCCAGCAATCCCGCGACGCTCGAGAAAACCACGAACAGGTCGGGGGCCGATCCGAGGGTCGCCCGGTGGAGATTCCAGGCGCCCATCACCTTCGGCCGCAGCACCCTCTCGAAACCCGGCCAATCCTGGTACGCGAGGGCCGCGTCCGACAGTACGCCCGCGCTGTGGACCACGCCACCCAGCGGCGGGATTCCGGACGCCGGCCCGATCCCCCCAACGAGGCACGTCACCGCCTCCGGGTCGGCGACATCGGCGAGCTGCACCCGGACCTCGGCGCCGCCCTCCCGCAAGCGCTCGATCTCCTGCCCCGCCGGCCCCTCCGGCGCACGCCGACCGTTCAGGACAACCGCGCCAGCCCCTTCATCGAGCAGCCAGCGCGCCATCCTGAGTCCGATCCCCCGCGTTCCCCCGGTCACGAGGTAGCTGCGGTCCCCCCGCACTCGGGCCGCGCGGGGCTGATCTCGAGGAGCCAGGGAGGGGTCGGCACCGGGCCGCAGCCGGGTCAGTCGGGACACGAGACGGCGACCCGCCCGGTGCGCGATCTCGGTTTCGTCGTCCGAGTGGAGTAACTCGCCTCCGAGCACGGCGGCCGACACCGATTGCTCCGGATCGAGGTCCAGCAGCCGCACGGGCGTCCCGCCGATCTCCCGCGCGGCCGTGCGGCCGAACCCCCAAAGGAGGGATCCGCCGATGCCCCCGCTCTGCTCGGATCCGATCGTCTGGCCGCCGCGCGTCACGAGCCACACACCGGTGGTCGGGGCGGCTCCCACGTCCAGAAGGCCCTGCACGAGCGCGAGCGCGCTCGATCCAAGCCGTTCCGCCTCGGGAGCCGGGTCTGCCGACGGACTCGTTGCGATCCCGGCGAGGTGGACCACACCGCGGAGCGGGAGGTCCGTGTCGAGCGAAGCGAAGAACTCCCGCCACGACTGCCGCCGGTATGCCTGGACCCCGGTGGGCCGGAGGACCCGTTGGCTTGCGTCCTCCAGCACCCACTCGAGACCCGGCTCGCCCGAGCCGTCGTCGGGCGGCCACACGACCCACAGGCCCGGCCGCGTCGCGGGGACGTCGGGCGCGCGCCCGACGATCAGTTCCGCGGGGCGCGCGCTCCCGTTGGCGGCGGCGCCGGAGGGCGCCATCTTCACGGCGGCGAATCCGGCGTCGGCGAGAGCCCGCCGCCAGGTTTCGGGGGAGACGAGCGCGTGGTCCGTCCGGTAGGCATCGTCGAAGCGCCACCATCCGGGCAGCAGGCCGAAGGTCAGATCCAGCCATCCCCGGGGAACCGCCCGCTCCATCACGACCAGGAGTCCTTCCGGTGCGAGCAGCCGCCGGCAATGGGCGAGCGCCTGCCCGAGATCCTGGGTCGCGTGCAGCCCGTTGAGCGCCAGCACCAGGTCCGCACCGTGGTCGGCGAAACCCTGCTCGCCCGGATCCCGCTCGATGTCCAGCAGCCGGCAGCGAAGCCGCGCGTCCGCGGCGGAGAACCGCTCCTCGGCGGCGGCGAAGGAGTCCGGAGAGGCGTCCGCCCAGACGTACTCGGTGCGCCCGCGAGGCAGCGCTTCGAGCAGCGCGCCGGGCACGCCGCCGTTTCCCGTCCCGATCTCAAGGGCGCGAAGCGTGCGTCCCTCCGGCAAACCCGACACCGCCTCGGCGACCACCGCGGCCGCCCGGCGGTTCGCGAGCCGCGAAACCGGTGCTTCGAGCGCGAGAGAGGCCGGGCTCGGGGAATTCCCCAAGAGCAGTTCGCGCCCGTCGGCCCGCCCGCGCAGCACGTCGGGCAACGCGTCTCCACACCGGCGCAGCAAGCCGAACTCCACCCCGCCCGCTGGCTGCCCGCCGGCGAGGCGGACGGCCAGCGTTGTCAGATCCTCGGGTGGTTCCGTGACCGCCCCGGCGCCTGCCTCCTCTCCAGCCATCGCGAGCATCAGCAGCCGGGCGAACAGGCCGCGCTGCTCCGCGGTGACTTTCAGCCGCCTCTGCAACGCCTCGAGGTCGGCCGGATCCGGTCGAGCGCCGTCCCAGCCGAGTTCGCGGAGCGCGGCGGCCGCGTACGCGCGCGACAGCTCGTCGAGATCTCGATCGAGCGCCGCCAGCGTTTCGGGTTCCAGCAGGTCCGATTCCCGCATCGGGACACCAGAGCCGCCGTCGGACGTCGGGGTGACGAGGAAATCGGCGGAACGGAGGCCGCCCCGCCCCTCGGGGCCGGAATCTCGCCACTGCACTTCATAGAGCAGATCCTCCACCCCGTCGGCCGCCCCGAAGAGGGACGCGGCGGTCGCGCGGCGCAGCCGGAGTCCACGGACTCCGCCGAAGGGCGTCCCATCCGGGCGGTAGAGGGCGAGGTCGGCGCGCCGGATCGAAGGAGACGGGGCGCCGGGGTCCACGGCGCGCACCCGGCAGAAGAGCCTGCCGGGGGCCGGCTCCGCGAGCCACAGCGAATCCCAGCCAACGGGCACCCAGGCGAACCCGGCGCTCTTCTCCCTAAAGTTCGTGATCCCGACCAGCGTCTGGAAGCAGGCGTCGAGCAACACCGGATGAACGGCGGATCCGGCGCCGTCGAGGCCGTCGGGCAGAACGACCTCCCCCAGCGCCTCCTCTGCGCCCGGCCAAATCCGGCGCAAACCCTGAAGCGCCGGCCCGAGCGCAACACCCGTAGACGCGATGCGCTCGTAGACCCACGCGGCCTCGACAGCAACGCTCCGATCCTGCAGGTGTTCCAGGTCCGCGGGGGCGGCCTGCGCCGGCGCGGCGAGGCGGGTAACCCGTCCCGCGGCGTGGCGCGTCCAGGACTCCTCCTCCGGACCGCGGCTGTACACCGTCCAGGAACGCGGGGCGGCATCCGCGGCCGCACCCAGCACGAGCTGCACGAGCCGGCGGCCTTCCTCGCCATCCGCAGTGCCGGGAAATACGAGCGGACGCTCCATCTGCACCTCGTCCACACGAACCCCCGCCGCGGTGCTCCCGATCCCGACGGCGGACGCCGCCTGCGCCCCGAAGAACGCGCCGGGCACGACGACGCGGCCCAATACCCGGTGGTCGGCGAGCCAGACGGGGTCCGAGGCCGCGAGTTCGATCTCGAAGGTGACCTCGCCGCTCGCCGAGTCCCGCCGCGAGCCAGGGAAAGGACTCTCGCCGTGAGAGAGGCGGCGCGGCCGCCGCACCCAGTACCGCTCCCGCTGGAAGGGGTACGTCGGCAG
>VYAQ01000261.1 GCA_009844885.1 Gemmatimonadota bacterium | reverse complement strand
TGCCTGGATTTCCTGGCCGGCAAGACACTGCCGGGGGTCGAGGTTCTTTCTCGGCGGCCTGACCACAACGGGCTAACATAAACACGGAGGCACCAATGGGCAAAGTGGTCGCGGGCAACTGGAAGATGCATCATGGGCCGGTCGCGGCCGCGGCGTTCTTTTCGCGGTTCAAACCGCGGTTCGCCCCCGATTCCGTGGAGATTCTGTTCTTTCCTCCCGATCTTTCCCTTGCCGCCTCCATGGAGACGGCCGCTGTTCCGGCCGGATTCGGTGTCCAGAACATTCACTCGGCGAAAGAGGGCGCTTTTACCGGGGAGACGTCGGCCGAGATGGCCCGCGGGGCGGGAGCCCGGTTCGCGCTGATCGGACACTCGGAGCGCCGTCATGTTTTCGGCGAGGGCGACGCGGAAGTGAGCGCCAAGGCGGGCGCTGCCGTCCGCGCCGGACTCATTCCCGTGGTGTGCGTGGGCGAACTGCTCGGGGAACGGCGGGCTGGGCACCTGGAGCAGGTCCTGCGTCGTCAGGTCGGCGCCATCGTGGAGGCCGTCGCGGCCGCGTCCAGGTTCATGGTCGCATACGAGCCCGTGTGGGCGATCGGAACCGGAGAGACAGCGACCCCGGGCGATGCCGCCGAGGCGCACGCGATCGTCAGATCTGCCCTGGGCGAATTGGCGTCGGCGCCGATCCTGTATGGAGGCAGTGTCAAGCCCGGCAACGCGCGTTCGCTCATGTCCGCCCCTGATGTGGACGGGGTGCTGGTCGGTGGCGCGAGTCTGGACCCGGATGTTTTCGGCCGGATTGTCGAAGCGGGTGCCGCGGCCGAGTCCGTGAATCCCGTTCGCGAGCCGTGAGTGGCTGTACCCCGCAGTGCCGCGTCAGGCACCGGGCCGGCGGGTTGACACTGGCCGTCCCCCAAGGCAGCTTCCGGTGCGCCGAGCGCTGCGCGCAGCCGCCGTGCGCTGTATGGAAACGCATACGGACGTGACATGTACACATTCTTGTTGACCCTGCTGGTGCTCGACGGCCTGTTTCTGGGCGTAGTGATCCTCATCCAGTCCGGAAAGGGCGGGGGTCTTGCGGCCATGGGGGGCGGAGCTGCGGCAACGGACGTTCTCGGGGGCCGCCAGGCAACGACGCTGCTGACGCGCGCCACCTGGATCGCGGGCTCGGCTTTCATGGTTCTTGCCCTCGTTCTGGCCATCCTTTCCTCCAGGTCTGCGGCACCGACCTCCATCCTTGAAGGGATTGCCACGCCGCCTGCGACCGCCCCGCAGCCACTGTTGCCCGAAACCAGCACGACACCAGTTCTGGTGCCGCCGGACGAAGGTGCCGGGGAACAAGCGGTGCCCCCCGGGGAAGGCGCGTCGCCGGACGCGGATGTGCCACCCGGCCCGAGCGAGCCGCCTGCAGGTTCCGGCCCGTAGCGGCCGGTGATGGCGGCCTCAGCCGTGTAGCGCCCGGTCGTCCGGTGGTCCGCGAGCCGGCCTCGCCGTCCCGCACTTCGGGCATCACCGGTTTCGGCCGGGAGACCGCCGAGGACCTGGCCTTCCACGGCTTCCAGGCCCGCTTCCTGGAGGAAGGGATACGCGCATTGGCGCGTGCCGGAGACGTCGGCCCCGATTACACTTCCTTCACGATCGACGTGCGTTCGACGGTCATTGCGCGGGCGATGTACCGCGCTGCCGACGGGTCGGGTGATCTGTGCTATCCGGGCGGGCACGCTCCGGGTCCTTCACTCGCATTCGGCGCGACGCCGCTGGAATTCCTGCGCCACCTGGCCTGCAAGGGGACGAGTGCCGGTGGGGCCAGGGAAGGCGGATTGAGCTGGACCGACACGCGGCGCGGCCTGATCGGTTGGGCGGGGGCATGCGGCCTCATGAGCCAGGTGCTTGCCGGCGCCGCCCTGGCGTTCAGGCAGCGCAAACACTCCCGTGCGGCCCTCGCCTTCGAAGGGAGCCGGGCACTGGATGCCGGCGGGTGGCATGAAGGCATGAACCTTGCCGGTGCATTGCGAGCACCTCTGATCGTGGTCCTCGACGTCGCGACAGCCGCCGCCGCCGAGTGCGCCCCGAGCATCGGCGCGGTTGCCGAAGGATACGGCTTTGCATACGCGGAACTGGGGCAGGACCCGTTTGACGCTCTGGTGCGCGAGGTAGCGGCTGCGAGGCGCCGTGCGGTCGACGGCGCGGGGCCGACACTGCTGGCACTCGGTCCACGCTCCGATTCGGAGCCTTGGGCACTTCATGAGCGCTTTCTGGAGAGCGCCTCCGCTGAGTGGGGACTCGCCGGCCCCGAACTCGCCGCGATCGAGCGTGCGGCGCGTGCGGGTGTCGATCACGCCGTGGCGCGCCTGGTAAAGGAGCCTTCGCCGGATCCGAGCGACGCTCTCGCGCCCGTGCACACCGATCACGAACCGTTCCCGCCCTGGACACGACGCGAACCGCGGTCGCCGGGGCCCGTGGAGCCGCAACCCGGGAGTGCCCATGTCCACTGACCTTCCGGCGCACGTCTCGCGAACCAGGACCGGCCAACCCGTCACGCTCCTGGAGGCGATCAGCGAGGCGCTCTGGGAGGAGATGGAACGCGACGAACGCGTCTTCCTCATGGGGGAGGATATCGGCGCCTACGGAGGCGCATTCAAGGTGACCCGGGGTTTTCTCGATCACTTCGGACCCGACCGCGTGATCGACACGCCGATCTCGGAAGGCGGCTTTACGGGCGCGGCGGCCGGGGCTGCCCACATGGGACTTCGCCCGGTCGTGGAGATGCAGTTCATGGACTTCATCTCTCCGGCCTACGACGTCCTCACCAACTACATTGCGACATCGCTGTACCGGGGTGCGGGACCAATGCCGCTGGTGGTTCGGGGACCCGTGGGTGGCGGCAACCGGGGGGGGCCGTTCCACTCGCAGAACGTGGAGATGGCATTCTTTCACACTCCCGGGCTGAAGATCGTGTACCCCTCCAATCCCCGCGATGCCAAGGGGCTCCTGAAGTCCGCCATCCGCGACGACAATCCGGTCATTTTCGAGGAGCACAAGGGACTCTACCGTGCGCCACATTGCCGTGAGGTGCTTGGGCATGAGGACTATGTCGTTCCGCTCGGCAGCGCCCGGACGGCGCTCGAGGGCGACGACCTGACCGTCGTTACCTACGGGCTCATGGTGCATCGCAGCCTTGAAGCGGCGGCCGAGCTTGCAAGGGACGGGATCCGGATCGAGGTGATCGACCTCAGAACACTTCTTCCACTGGACGAGGACGCGATCGCGGCCAGCGTGCAGAGGACGGGCAAGCTGCTGATCGTCCACGAAGACACCCGTACCGGCGGAATCGCGGGTGAGATCGCGATCCGCATGAACGAACGTGCGTTCGAATGGCTGGATGGGCCGATCCTGCGTGTCACCGCGATCGACTCGCCCGTTCCCTTCAGCGGCGAGCTTGAGGACTACTTCCTTCCCTCGGTGGAGGATATCGCGACGGCGGCGCGTTATCTTGTGAATTACTGATCTTGCCACGAGACTTGAATCCCGGGCGCCGGTCGGCCCGTTGCGCCAGGCCGCCGATGGCCGGTCTTCCGAACAAGCCCATGGAGTAGTGCCCGTGTCCCGAATCGAAGTCCCCATGCCCCAGATGGGCGAATCCATCGCCGAGGGCACCGTCTCCAGGTGGCTGAAGGACGTTGGCGATCAGGTGGAGCGCGACGAGCCGATTCTGGAGATATCGACCGACAAGGTCGACGCGGAAATCCCCGCACCTTCGGCGGGGTCACTGGTCGAGATCGTGGTCGGCGAGGGCGAGACCGTGGAGGTGGGAACCATCGTCGCCTACATCGATCCGGACGGGAGCGCTCCGACCGCGGCAGCCGTGCCTGCCGAGGCGGAACCGCCCGCGCCGCCCGCGCCGCCGCCTCCTGCCGCGCCGTCCGCGCCCCCGCCGGATGTGTCCGTCGTGGCCCCGAAGGCGCCGCCTGCGGCGGACGGCGCCGAAGAGGCGGCGTGCACCACTACCAGCGCCGAGCGGCTGCGCGCGCGCTCAACGCCGGTCGTCCGGCGCATCGCGGCCGAGGCCGGTGTGGACATCTCGCGAGTCGCCGGGACGGGTCATCAGGGACGGGTCACCAAACAGGACATCCTGGCCTTCATCGAGAGCGGTGCCGCCGAAGCGCCGCCCGCGGAAGAGGTCGGCGCTGAGCCCGCCGTTGCCGAGCTGGCTGCCGCTGCGGAGCCGGCCCCGGTAGCCGAAACGGCCCGCGCAGCGGTGGGTCAACCCGGTCGAGGGCCTGATCGCAGAACCGTGCCCCCGGCGGAGCCCACAGCCGACGACCTCTGGGAGCGTTACGCCCGCGAAGTCGAACACCCCGCGTTCCCCGTACGCGAGGGCGACCGCGTCGAGACCATGGACAAGGTCCGCCGCCTGACCGCGGAACACATGGTGCTCTCGAAGCGGATCCACACTCACGTCCACTCCATCGTCGAAATCGATTTCACGGCGGTGGACCGGATGCGAAGGCTGAACAAGGCCCGCTGGGCAGAGCGCGGCGCCCGCGTTTCGTACACCGCTTTCGTCGCCTGGGCGTGCTCCCGGATCCTGCGCGACTTCCCATCGGTTAACGGAGTCATCTCGGGCAACAACGTCATCTACCGGGGGGCGGTGAACCTCGGCATGGCCGTGGACCTGAATCCCGGACTGATCGTGCCCGTGATTCACAGTGCGGACGATCTCAGCCTTGTCGGCATGGCCAGAAAGATCATCGACCTGGCCACGCGGGCGAAGTCACGGCAGTTGTCGCCGGGCGAGGTCCAGGGCGCCACCTTCACGATCACCAACCCCGGGGTGCTGGGAACGATCGTGGGGATGCCGATCATTCCCAAGGGCACGTCCGCGATCCTGGGTACGGGTTCGATCGACAAGAGAGTCGCAGTCGTGACGGATCCGGACACGGGAGACGACTACATGGCGATCCGCAAGCGGTCGTTCTTCTCACTTGGGTACGATCACCGCCTTGTCGACGGTGCGGACACGGCACGGTTCCTCTCGCGCCTCAAGGACTTGCTGGAGGACTTCCCCGAGGACGCCTGAGCGGCCCGCGAGCGGGTTGCCGGGTCGCCCGGCGTGGGTAGATGATGGCCAGTCGCCCCGTTGCCGACAGTCTGCCCGAACGCACCGTGTGGGATGATCGCACCCTCTCGGTGCGGTATCCCCGACTTGTCGGATACCCCGAGGCACTCGCTTTGCAGGCCGAACTGGTCGGACGGCGGAGGTCGGGGGCAATCCCGGACACGCTCCTCCTGTTGCAGCATCCCCATGTGATCACGCTGGGCTCGGGGAGTCACGCGGAGCACCTGCTCCTGTCTGCCGACGAACTCGCGGCCCGACGGATCGGGGTGTACGAAGCGGGCCGGGGCGGGGACGTCACGTACCACGGGCCGGGGCAGCTGGTGGGATACCCGATCCTGGATCTCAAGCCGGATCGGCAGGACCTTCACGGGTATCTGCGGAGCCTGGAGCGCGCGCTGGTCAGGGCACTGCTGGAGTTCGGAATCGAGGGACGGAGGGACCCGGCCGGTACCGGCGTCTGGGTCGGCGGTGCAAAGGTCGGGGCGATCGGAATCCGCGTCTCCTCGGGGTGGATCACTTCGCACGGGTTTGCACTCAATGCCGACCCCGACCTGTCCTGTTTCGACGTCATCGTGCCGTGCGGGCTTCACGGTCGGACGGTTACGAGCATCAGCCGGCTGCTGGGCCGGCGCGTCAGCGCGGACGAGTGCGCTCCCGCCGTCGTAGCTGCCTTGGCGCACGAATTCGGATACGGGGCCGTGGACGACCCGGGGGGCGCTACGGCTTCCCGGTAGAGGAACCCCTCTCGGGCGGTGCGAACTCGAAATAGTCGAGGTACCGGTCCTTTTCGTCCCGCTCGCGCTGCAGCCAATCCTCAAAGCCGGATGGCACGGGTTCCGCGACCGCGGAAAGCTCCGTCGCCGCGCGCCGGGCCAACCCGTCGACGTATTCGTTCCTCGGGTCCCCGGCGTGTCCCCTGATCCATGCCCAACGGATGTGGTGTTTCGCGATCAGTCCGTCCAGACGGCGCCAGAGGTCCAGGTTCTCGATCGGCCCTCCCTTGCGTTTCCACCCCCGCTTCTTCCACGCGGGCATCCACTCGGAGGCGCCCTTGACCAGGTATTGCGAGTCCGAAGCAAAGTGGACCACGCACCGTTCCTTCAAGGCTCCCAACGCGAGAATGGCGCTCACGATCGCCATCCGGTTGTTGGTCGTGGAAGGGTCGGAGGTCCACAGGTCGCGCCGTCTCCACGCCTTTCCATTCCAGTACTCAAGGAGCACGGCCGCGCCACCCGGGCGCTCCCGGTCGGTGAACTGGTTGCCGAGGCACGACTCGTCGGCGTGAATGAAGACCTTGGACATGTCATGGAAGATACCAGACGGCGTGGACGCCGGAAGGTGGGCTGGCAGCCCGCGGACTGCGGGCAGCCCGCGGACAAACCCGCCCGGCATTCGCCCGGCGGTGCATCCGCGCTGGACCGCTTCGCTCGGCTTTGCTCCTCGGGCGAATAGCGCTGCAAGTCGGACGCTCGGAATCCCATGATGTCCGAAGTCATCTGTCGTAGTCCGTAACATCCTGTTTTCACAACGCTTTAGGTAGGATTCATCCTGCCTTGTCCGTCCAGCGACGACCCTTGCTATCCCACTCCATCCCGGCTACGATTAGGGGATGGATAATGGTAACACTTCCCCCACGAAACGCCCGCGAGGCAAGCCCCGAGGCCGCCATCCCCACAAGCGGCTCTCCGCCCCCTTCGTGCGCTCCGCTCCGCCCGGTCGCCACTGCGACGGGAACGGGCTCTACCTCTACGTCCAGAAGACCGGAACCCGCAGTTGGATTCAGCGGCTCGTCATCCGGGGACGCAAGCGCGAGCTCGGACTCGGAAGCGTCGAACTGGTCTCCCTCGCCGAGGCCCGCGAGGCGGCGCTCGCCAACCGGAAGCTCGCCC
>VYAQ01000223.1 GCA_009844885.1 Gemmatimonadota bacterium | reverse complement strand
GCCGGGCCCCCCGGCCCGTCCGCGGGACTGCCCGCCGCGCCCGCGCCGGTCGCGAAGCCCTCGCCCGGGCCTTCGCGTACGACATGCACGGGGCGCGGTCTCCCGATTGTCGCCGCCGACTCGATCCCCTCGAGCGCCTGGCGCACGGAGGCCTCCACGAACTGCTCGATCCGGTTGCGGTCGCGGAAGCGGACCTCGGCCTTGCCGGGGTGCACGTTCACATCCACCTCGTCGCCCGGGACCGTCAGGAAGAGAAACACCCAGGGCCGCTTGTCCTGCGACACGGTGGTGCGGTATCCGCGGTCCGCCGCGCGCGTGATGGCGCTGTCGCGGAACGGGCGCCCGTTGATGAAGAGCCCTGCGCGGCGGAACCCGGGCCGCGCCAGGTCGGGCCGCTGCACCACGCCGGAGAGCCGCAGACCGTCGCGCTGCGTGGAGAGCGTGATGAGTCCTGCTTCGCCAGCATCCTTCCAGATCGCGCCGATCCGCGCCGCCAAAGAGCGGTCCGCCGGCAGGTCGAAGACGGTCGCCTCATTCACCTCGAAAACGAAGCGTGTCCCCAGATGGGCGAGCGCAAGCGCGTGCAGCACCTCCGAGACCGACCGCGTCTCCACCCGCGCACTGCGGAGGAAGCGCGCGCGCACGGGCGTGTTGAGAAAGAGATTGCGGACGTCCACCGTGGTTCCGGGACGGCGCGCCGCATCGTCGATCCCCTGGATCCTGCCGGCAAGCGCCCGCAGCCGGGTGCCCGTCTCCTCGCCGGCCACCGCGGTCTCGATGACCATGCGCGACACCGCCGCGATCGACGGCAGCGCCTCGCCTCGGAAGCCGAGGGTGTGGATCTCGCGCAGGTCCTCGGCGTGCCGGATCTTGCTCGTGGCGTGGCGATCCAGACAAAGCAGGACGTCCTCGCGCACCATGCCGCAACCGTCGTCGGCCACGACAATCCGTCCCTTCCCCCCCCTCTCGATCGACACCCGCACCACGCCCGCGCCTGCGTCGAGGGCGTTCTCGACCAACTCCTTGACCACCGAAGCCGGGCGCTCGACGACCTCGCCCGCGGCGATCTGGTTCGCCACGTGGTCCGGCAGGACCCGGATGCGGTTCACGACGGTTCCTCCGGGATGCGGAAGAACGAGGCCGTGTTCGCCCAGGTGTCCTCGGCGACGCGCTCCGGCGTCTCCCCGCGCAGCCGGGCCACGGCCGCGGCCACGTGCGCCACGAACGCGGGCTCGTTGCGGCGTCCGCGCTTCGGCACGGGCGCGAGGTAGGGCGCGTCGGTCTCGATCATGTAGCGGTCGGCCGGGGCGTCGCGGACCAGGCCGGCGTCGAAGTTCTTGAACGTGGCGATTCCCGTGAAGGATACGAACCAACCCGCCGCCAGCGCCTCGGCGAGCAGCTCCCGCGACCCGGTGAAGCAGTGCAGCACGCCCCTCACCTGCCCCGCGGACTCGCGGACCACCGCCGCGGTGTCGGCCTCGGCCTCGCGCGAGTGCACCACGACGGGCAGGTCCAGTTCGGCCGCGAGCTCCACATGCCGCGCGAAGCTCCGCCGCTGCGCGTCCCGGGGTGCGTTGTCGTAGAAGTAGTCGAGCCCCGTCTCGCCGATCGCGACGCAGCGCGGGTGGGCCGCCACATCGCGAAGCGCGTCCATTGTCGACGCGGCGCCCGGCGTTGACGCGCCCGCGGACCCGTTGACCGCGTGCGGATGGATGCCCGCCGTACACCACACGTCGTCGTTGACGCGCGCGAGTTCCAGCGCGGCGAGCGAGTCTTCGGCGTCCGACGCGATCGTCACCACGCGACCGACGCCGGCCTCGCGCGCCCGTGCCAGGACGGCAGCACGATCCGCCCGGAACGCGCGGTCGGTGAGGTGGCAGTGGGAGTCGGCGAACCTCACCCCGTCACACCGCCGCGGCCCTCCGCGCGGCACGCTGCTTCTTCTTGTCCTCGCCGGTGCCGTACCGCTTCTGGATCTCCAGCAGGGCCGGCGCGGCGATGAAGATGGACGAGTAGGTGCCGATCAGGACGCCGAGGATCAGGACCATGGTAAAGGGTCGGATCACCCCTCCGCCCAGCACGAGCAGCGACATCAGCACAGCCAGGGTCGTGCCGGAGGTGAGTACCGTGCGGGGTAGCGTCTCGTTGATCGAACGGTTGACGAGCTTGTACGGATCCTCGCGCCGCCCGCCCTTCCTGTTGAGGTTCTCGCGGATGCGGTCGAACACGACGATCGTGTCGTTCAGCGAGTACCCCAGGATGGTCAGGATGGCCGCGACCGTGGGCAGGGAGATCTCGACGCGGAAGAGCGCGAGCAGGCCCAGGGTGATGAGCATGTCGTGGGCGGTCGCAATCACCGATGCCACCCCGAAGCGAAGCTCGAAGCGGATCGCGATGTACATCAGCGTGAGCACGAGCGAGAACATGATGGCGAGGCCCGCCCGCCGCTCGAGCTCGAGGCCGATCTTCGGTCCCACCAGCTCCCGGCGCACGACCTCGAACCCGTCGTCCCCGTACGCGGCCGCAACCTGCCCCGCGATGCCCGCCGCGACGTCGTCGATATCCACGTCCCCAAGCCCGGCCCGCACCACGAACTCCTGGTTGTCCTGCCCGAAACGCGTGATGGACGGCGCGTTGACCCCTCCGAGCGCCTCGCGCAGTTCGTCGTCGCTCGTGGGCTCCTCGAACCGGATGTGCACCAGGGCGCCGCTGGTGAAGTCGACGCCGTAGTTCTGCCAGGATCCGATGAGCGCGATGTTGAGGACCATCGCGCCGATTCCGAACACAAGCAGGATGCCGGACACGACGTACGCCTTCCGGCGCATCGATATGAACTGGTATTTCGCTTGATGAAAAAGCCACATGGCTGTGCTGGTCCCTTGCCGTTGCTGCTAGATGCTGACGGGATCCGAGCCGCGCTTGCCCGACAGGTACATCAGGAAGAGCGTGCGGGTCACGTACAGGGCGGAGAAGAACGAGGCCACGATCCCGATGCAGAGCGTCACCGCGAAGCCGCGCACCGGCCCCGTGCCGAACTGGAACAGGATCAACCCCGTGATCAGGGTCGTCAGATTGGCGTCGACGATGGCGGACAGGGCGTTGCCGAAGCCCTCGTCGACCGCCGTGCGGGGCGCGCGCCGGGCGGCGAGCTCCTCGCGTATGCGCTCGAAGATCAGGACGTTGGCGTCCACGGCCATGCCGATCGAGAGGATGAGCCCCGCGATCCCGGGAAGCGTCAGGGTCGCGTTGAGCGCGGCCAGTCCCCCGAGCACCAGGACCAGGTAGAACCCGAGCGCGGTGATCGCGAGCATCCCCGCGACCTTGTAGTAGAGGATCATGACCACGATGACGAGGACGATCCCCACAATCCCCGCGATCCTCCCCTGGTCCACGGAATCCTGTCCCAGCGAAGGCCCGACGGCGCGCTCCTCCATGATCCGGAGCGGCGCCGGCAGCGCACCCGCCCGCAACACGAGGGCCAGATCCGTCGCCTCGCTCATGTCGGCGGTGCCGAGGTCGATGGAGCCACGCGATCCGATCCGGTCGCGCACGAAGGGCGCGCTGACAACCTCGCCGTCGAGCACGATCGCAATACGGTCGCCGATGTGAGCCCCGGTCAGCTGCTGGAAGGCCCGTCCGCCGCGACGGTTCAGTTCGAAGAGCACCTGCGGCTGGTTGAACTGCTGGTCGCGGTTCGCCGTGGCGTCGTCGAGCTGGTCGCCGGTGAGGAACGCCTCCTCCTCGAGGACGTAGAGCTCGCGGTAGAAGCGTCCGCCGATGGGGATCGAATCCCATCCCCACTGCAGGCTGACGTTCCTGGGCAGCGCGCGCTGGAACTCCGGCAACGCCATGAAGTCGCTCGCCGTCTCCACGTCGGCCGCGTCCACGGTGTACGTGCCCACTTCGCCCCGGTTCAGGAGGCCCGTGAAGGGACGGAGGTTCAGCTCTTCCTCCTCGGGCTCGACGGTGTCGGCGGCCTCGTCCTCGGCAGCCGGTGCGTCAGCCGCCGCCGGATCGCCCGCCGCCGCGGCGCTGTCGCCGGCTGCCAGGGTGTCCTCCGGATCGCTGAACAGCAGCTGCTCGATCGAGGTGGCGGCCTGCGCGACCTCGGTGGCCCGGCCCATCTCGCGCAGCCCCTCCTCCCCGATGGCCACGACGACGGCACGGTCCAGACGCTCCAGCGCCGGATCGACCTCGGTCGTCTCCAGGACCAGCTTCCACTCGAGGTACGCCTGCTGGTTGATGATCTCCTTGGCCCGGCTCTCGTCGTCCAGACCGGCAAGCTCCACGATGATCCGATCGGAACCGCTCTTCTGGATCAGCGGTTCCTCCACGCCGAACTCGTCGACCCGCGTGCGTATGATCCGCTCGGCCCGGTCGATCGCGTCCTCGCGCCGTTCGGGCGTCAGGGTCCCATCCGGGTCGTCGATCTCCAGGACCAGGTGAATACCGCCCTGCAGGTCGAGGCCCAGCTTCAGACCCCTCGTCCACAGGTAACCCGCCGAGAGGCCGAGCACCGCCAGAATGACGATGATCCGGCCCCGAAATGACTTTAGCATGTGTGTCCTGACCCCTTCATGAACCCTCGGCGACCGCAGGCGGGCGAGGGCTGCGCGCCCACGGCCGTGATGACGGCGTCGCGGGCGGCGGCCGTCGCGACGCCAGCATGAGAAGTTCGCCCGCCGCGCCGGGGGTGTCAATCATTTTGCGCCTTTTTCGCCGGCTTCCGACCCGGCGGCATTCACCCTTCGTAGGCGGCACCGGGAAAGTGTCAGTCAGGGGGTCGGGTACACGCGCGGGTCGCACCCGCGAATTCGCGGCGTTGAAGGCGGGTCGTAGCGGAATCTGGCCGATCCAGCCATGTAGGCGCCCCGGATGTGCGCCCACCTTCGACATTCCGGTCACAAAGAGGGGACCGTGGCACCCCAGCCGGAGACCCGACCCTGCACGACCCCGCGTTCAAGCGACTCTTTGGCCACCGCGTCACCATCGAAGGGCTGGTCCGCTCGTACGCGCCCGAAAAGGTGGCCGGAATCGACTTCTCCACGCTCGACAAGATGGGCACTGAACTTGTGGGGGAGGCCATGGTTCGGCGCTACCCCGATATGCTCTGGATTGCACGCAAACGTGGCGCCACAGGCTGGGTGGTGATCCTGCTGGAGTTCCAGGCGAAGTGGGATCGCTTGATGGCCCTGCGCATGGCGGTCTACCAACTCTTGACCGTCCAGGAGTTGCTGCGCCGCATGCGCCCATCTCCCAAGACAGATTCCATTGAGATTCTGTCTTTCCTGATCTATCACGGTGAGGGCACGTGGCGAGCGGTTCCGAGCCTGCAGAGACTCTTCACCCGATGGGTTCCCGGCGGCTATCAGGTAATTGCGCGTGACCGGGATGCCGAGGCAACCGCAGCCCGAACGGACCTGGCCCAGGCCATCCTGAAGCTGGAGCGTGACCGTAGCCCGGAGGCGACCCTGACGACGGTGGAGGCACTACGGCAGGTCGCCGAAGAGACCAGCGACGACTACGACCACTTCATGGCCGAATGCGTCGCCGAGGTGTTAGTGTCCACCAGGCGGATAACGAGGGATCAGCTACGGGAGGTGAGGACGATGGGTCAGATGTCAGCTGCGTACCACCAAAGCATGGAGGAATACGGCCGGAAGTGGTTTCGGCCGAAGTGGTTCCGCGAGGGGCGCGACAAGGGCCGCGACGAGGGCATCCGCCAAGGGCGCGACGAGGGTGTTCGCCAGGAGCGCCGCGAGCACGTGAGGGTTCTGTGTCGAAGGGCACGTGAAAGGTTCGGACGGGAGCTAGCCGAGCAGTTGGCTGCTCTACTTGGCGACAATCCCGATCCCGAGCAGCTTCTCGATGCGGCAGGCGCGGTGGTCTCCTGCAGCACGGGTGACGAACTGCTGAACCGGGTGCGGAGCCTGCCCAACCGCTGAACCGGTCCTTTGGCCGGGTGGGTGCAATTCACGCGGCAGAGGAATGACCCACACGGTAGCCCCGGCACGATCGCGTACCTACTCTGGGACGCATGTCCTCCTCGAGCATCCGGACAACGGGCGCGGCTGGAGCCGGCAGCCCAAGTGGGTGGCGCGTTCGTCTCTCCGCCGGGCCTGGGCCCACAGTCGCCGCCACCGCGGCCATGAGCGCGCTCCTCGCCGGGCTCGCCATGGCCGCGCTCCCGCAGGCGGCCGGTGGCCATGACCGGGCTGGTCGCGCGGGTTCGGTGGCCGTGCTCGCCAACACCGCGCTTCCCTCCCCCACTGACACCACCCTTGCGATCACGTTTCTGGACGTGGGCCAGGGGGACGCGGTGCTCATCCGTGCGCCGGAGGGCCAGACGGCGCTGGTCGATGCGGGGCCCGGCGATGTCGTGCCGCTGTTGCGCGAGATGGGCGTGGACGGGATCGATCTGCTCGTGGCGACGCATCCGGATGCGGACCATATCGGCGGCATGCCGGGCGTGATCGGGTCGATGCCCGTGCGGTTCTTCATGGACAACGGGCAGCCCCACACGACGGCGACGTACCGTCGGCTGCTCGCGGCGCTTGAGGCTCGGCCGGAGATCACGTATCTGGAGGCGGTCCCGCGGATGATTTCGCTGGGGAGTGCCGAGATCGAGGTGCTGCCGCTGCTGCCGCGGACGACGACGGACACCAACAACCGCTCGGTTGCGCTGGTCGTGCGGTTCGGGAGCTTCACGGCGCTGCTGAGCGGCGATTCGGAGGTGCGCCAGCTGACGCATCTGGTGGGCCAGGGCGTCGTTCCCGCGGTGACGCTGCTGAAGGCGCCGCATCATGGGAGCGACAACGGGTTCACGTGGCCGTTTCTGGAGGCCGCGCGGCCCGAGGTCGTGGTGATTTCGGTGGGCCGCAACGGCTATGGGCACCCGCGGCCGGCGGCGCTGCGGGCGTATGCCGAGGTGGGGGCTACGGTGCTGCGGACGGATCTGGCGGGGCATGTGGCGGTTTTCGGGTATGAGCGTGGGGACTTCGGGGTCGTGCGGGGGGAGCAGGTGGCTTTGGT
>VYAQ01000263.1 GCA_009844885.1 Gemmatimonadota bacterium | reverse complement strand
GAGTGCTGGGGGCGGGGGTCGTGCTGGCCACCTTGCGCGTCGTGGATGCGCCCCGGGACGCCGAGTGGCTGGATGCGGCCCGCGCCAGAGTGCCCGCCTCCTTTCCGGGGCTGTACCGGCCCTTGCCCGAGGTCGCGGGGCTGGTGGACCAGCACGGCTAGGCGTTCGACTGGGAGCGCGGCGGGGGCCGGCCCGCGCTTCTCACGTTCGGCTTCGGACACTGCGCGACCGTATGCCCCATGACCGTCATGAACGCGCGGCAGGCCCGGGACCGGTTCGGGGCCGAGGGCCGTGAGATGGACATCGTGGTGATCACGCTGGACCCCTGGCGGGACACCCCGGCGCGGCTTCCCTCGCTGGCGCGGCAGTTCCACCTCGGTGGCGGTGGGGCGAGCGCGCGGGACGCGGGGGACGCAAGTGGCGTGGGGGGCGCAACGGGCACGGCGGTGCGGGGTGCCGGCGGATCATACCTGCTGTCGGGCCCGGTCGAGGCGGTCAACGCCGCGCTCGATGCCCTCCAGGTGGCGCGGGAACGGGTCCTGGACACGGGCGACATCGTCCACCCCGCGCTGGTTTACCTGCTGGACGGCTCCGGCACAATCGTATACGCCGCGAGCGGACACGCGGACCTGATCGAGGAGTTGGCGCGCCGGATGTGAGCGGGCTCCTCGGGCGATGGCGCGCCTTCCGGCCGGACCGACCGAGCCCGCTGGCCCCCCGACGACCGGTCCAGCTACGGCGCCAGACTGATCCCGAATACCAGGAACGCGCGATCCTGATCAGGGTTGATGATGTAAGAGACGTTCATCGGCAACGCGAACGACTCCGTGATCTGCAAGTCCTTGCCCGCCGTAATGCCAAGGTTCACGATGGCCGCTCCATCAGTCCCATAGAAACCGCTTTCGGCGGTGACCATTCCCGCGTGCAGGCCGAGCTCAACGCCTTCGCCCGCCGGCAGGGGCAGGCCCGCCTCCACGTACATGGGCTTGTCGTCGTCGTTGATGAGGCCGGCGAAGAGCGACAGCGGAAACGACTCGGGTCCGGCGAAAGCCAATGAGAACTCCCATGTGTGGGCACTCTTGTAGCTGAAGCCGTCGGCGCCGGGGCCGGGGAAGTAGTAGTCGGTGGCCCCGATCGCAAACGACGCTCCCGAAGAGGTCGTGACCGTATAGGTGAACCAGAGGTCGTTTTCATTTGCGGACGCGCCGTCGGCGGAGATCGAATAGGAGCCCCATGCCCCGAATTCGAAGCCGCCCGCGCCCAGGGTCAGCGCAGGTTGAACCGACATCGATTCACCGAAATCGAGGCCACGCCAGACATAGCGGCTCACAACGTCGGCACCGATGGACACGGATTGAGCGGCGGCACGTGAGGGGACGGGTGCGAGGGCAGCGAGGGTGCCCAGCGCGGAGAGGGCGAGGATGCGGCAGTACCTGGTGGGCGAATACATGAGGCAGTTTCCTTTCAAAATGGCGTGGAGTCCCCTTTGCGGCTTCACGCGGTCCCGAGGGTCTCCCGATGACGGGTGACGATTACCGTTGTCGTCAATTTCGAATCGGCGGCGCCACGGTACACGCCGCGGGTCGGGGGTACGTCGGCATAATCCCTGCCGACCGCCACACGCACGTGGCGGTGGTCGCTCCGGCTGTTGTTGGCCGGGTCCAGTCCGACCCATCCCAGCCCCGGATACCAGCACTCCACCCAGGCATGACTCTCGCCGGGCGTCGCGAAGTCGTCGTCGGGACCGAGATACCCCGACACATATCGACAGGGCACGCCCCACCCACGGAGGATGGACGCCATCACGTGGGCGTAGTCCTGACACACGCCGCGTCCCGTCTCCAGGATGCGGTCGATCGGGGAGTTCACAGCCGTGCTGCCTGGCATATACTCGAAGATGTCGTGGAGCGTGGTGCGGAGTTCGGCCGCGCTTTGCAGGGGGTCGTCGCCCGGCCTGATCCCGTGCTCGTCGACGAACCGATCCAGGACCGTGGACGGGCCCACGAAATGACTCGGCTGCAACATCAGCCACAGCTCGGGGCTGCGAATCGCCGAGCCGAGTTCCTTCCAGGCATCCGACCCGAGGCGCGTCGGCACTTGTGGCATGGGACCCACTTCGACGGTCGAACGGCTTCGTATCGCAAGCCGTTCGTGTGCGCCCGGGCGGTCGAGGAAGTGTCCGTGGTTTCCGAAGGGACCGACGAAATCGAACAGCGTACCCGGCGGATCGGTTTCGATGCCGAAGTTCACCACCACCTGTCGCCGGTCCTGGATGGGCCGCAGGTACAACGTCATCACGGAGGAATGCACGGGCGCATCGTAGGCGAAGTCGACCGAATGCTCTATGGAGTACCTGGCAATCACGACGGCAGCCCCTCCGAGACGGGGTAGTCGACGTACTCGGTGATCAGCAGATCATGGAGCCTGCTGCCGTCGCCGGCGAGGTGCTCGAAGAGATGATCGGTGACGTGGCTGTCGTCCGCTTCCCTTCGCTCCCGGTCCGTCACGGATCCGGTAGCGGCCTCGACCGTGGCCGCCAGTCGGAGCGCCACCCTCCTCGGTGGAACGAGCGGGTGACTACTTCCGAGCGGGTCGATGCCGACGAGCATGTGCTCGATCCGTTCCAGCGCAAAGCGGAGAGAGCGCGGCACTTCGGGGTCGCGGATCAGGAATTCGAGCACGGTGTCGCGTTCGGCCGTCATTCCATGTCGGCGGCAGTACAGCTCGAACGCCACGCACACGCGAAGCAGATCGCTCCACGAAAGGGAAGGGTCCGCGCCGTCCGGGGCGCCGAGCCGATCCCAGGTGCGCAAGAGATTCGTCTGGTGCTGGAAACGCTCGACGAATCGGCCCAACTGCAGAAAACGCCAGACATCGTCCCGTGACATCGTCGCTTCGACAACCCCGGCAAGCAGCCGAAGCCGGTCGACTGCCTCGGCAACGAGAGTGACCGGGCGTTTCTTCCACGCGGCCGGAAAGTCGCAGTCGCGGATCCAGAGAAACCCGCGGTTGAGCGTCGTCCAGACCTCCAGCGGAAGCTGCGGGCGCAGTTGCGTGGCGTTCTCTCTCGCCATCCCCCAGCACGTGACCATCGAGTCGGGGTTGGTGTGGTCTTCGACGAGACTGCCCGCGAGCGTGTATGCGTCCGCCATCATGAACGCCTCAGCCTCGTCGACGTCGGCCGGCGCCATCGGAGGCGACTGCCCCAGCGCGCGGTAGATCACCTGCCAACCGAGTGCCAGTTCGTCGGCGGGGGCATCGACGAGACCGGTCAACTGGTACTTCAGAAGACGCGCCGTGTGTTCGGTCCGCTCGATGTAGCGGCCCATCCAGTACAGGTCCGCTGCGACCCGCGCCAGCATCAGCCGACTCTCGACTTTGGCATGGTCGTCAGGACCGCAGCACCCAGAGGTCCTTGCAGCCGCCGCCCTGGCTCGAATTCACCACCAGGCTGCCCTCGCGCAATGCCACGCGGCAAAGGCCGCCCGGGACCACGTCCTGTCCTTCCGCGCCGTGCAGCGTGAAGGGCCTCAGGTCCACATGCCGGGGCTGCAGGCTGCCGTCGACGAAGCAGCCCGCCCTGGAGAGCGGCAGGACCGGCTGCGATATGTAGTTCGTGGGGTTGTCCCTGAGCCTGGCCGCGAACTCCTCGCGCTCGCGTCCGGTGGCGTGGGGCCCGACCAGCATGCCGTAGCCCCCGGATCCTCCGACCTCCTTGACAACGAGGTCCCGGAGGTTGTCGAGCGTGAATTCGAGGCCCTCGGGTTCGCGGCACAGGTGGGTGTCCACATTGGCCAGAATGGGCTCTTCGTTCAGGAAGTAGCGGATGATCCGCGGCAGGAACGCATACACGGCCTTGTCGTCCGCGACCCCCGTTCCCGGGGCGTTCGCCAGTACGACATTCCCGGCGCGGTACGCGTGAAAAAGCCCCGGTGCCCCGAGGACCGAGTCCCTTCGGAACGTGACCGGATCGACGAAATCGTCGTCGATGCGCCGGTAGAGAACGTCGATCCGGCGCAACCCCGAGGCCATGCGCGCGTATAGGGTGGCGTTGTGGACGACGAGGTCACGCCCTTCAACCAGATCGACGCCCATTTCGCCGGCGAGGAAAGCGTGCTCATAGTACGCCGAGTTGTATCGGCCCGGCGTGAGAATGGCCACCCGCGGCCGGGTGGTCGACGAACTCAGCGATGCAAGCGTCGAATACAGGCGCTGCGGATACCCGGCCACCTCGCGAACAGCGTGTTCACGATAAAGAGCGGGTACCGAACGCTTGGTGGCCGCGCGACAGGCGAGCATGTAGGACACGCCGGACGGCACGCGGACGTTGTCCTCCAGCACCGCGAACCCGGTGTCCGTGCGCACGATGTCGGTTCCGCCGACCGCGACGTAGACATCGTGAGGCACCTTGACGCCCCGCATCTCGACGCGGTACTGCGGGCATCCCAGCACCAGATCGGGAGGAACCACCCCGTCCTTCAGCGATCGGCCCTCGTGGTAGATGTCGCGGAGGAACAGGTTGATCGCCGTCAGGCGCTGCTTCAGCCCGGATTCGATGTGATCCCACTCCGCGGCGGTGATGACACGCGGGACGCAATCGATCGGAATGATTTGCTCCGAGACCTCGTCCGCCCCGAGCACAGTGAACGTGATCCCCTCATGCAGGAAACGGCGGTAGACGCCTTCCTGCAGCTTGATCAGCTCTTCCGCGGGAAAACGGTCCAGCGCCTCGCTCAGGCGTCGGCAGGCCTCGCGCGGCCGCCCGTCGCCACCAAACATCTCATCATGGAAGCGTGGGTCGAGCGCGTAGTCCGCAAATGCGCCCGAGCCGGCGACGACGGAGCCATTGCCGCCCGCACCGCCGTCGCCGGTTTCGAAGCCGGGATTCCCCATTGCCGGATCAGTCGGGGTCCCTGTAGTCGCCACCGTCATCGGGATCCGCCATCAGCACGAATTCGGGGTACGCATCGATCCCGAGTTCGGCCGCGTCCTGCCCGATCTCTTCCACGCTGCGGGAGACCCGGACGCCGATGGTCTTCTCGAGCAGCGTCCACAGCGCAAACGAGACCGTGAAGACGAAGGCTCCGACCGCGGCCACGCCGATGAGCTGGTAGCCGATGTTGCCGCCGGCGGCGATCGCCGTGGCCAGCGTGCCCCAGATGCCGGCGAAGAGGTGAGCCGGGACCGCGCCGACGACGTCGTCGATCCTCCTGCGTTCCAGCAGCTTCAGTCCGGCGGTGCACACCAGGGCTCCGACCGCGCCGATGAAGATTGCCCAGCGGGCGTCATCGAGGTTGGGGCCGGCCGTAATCGCCACCAGTCCCGCGATGGCCCCGTTCAGCCCGGCGAACAGATCCGTCCGCCCCAGGATCGGCTTCGAGACGACAATCGCGGTAACCACTCCGGCGGCCGCCGCAAGGTTGGTGTTGACGAGCACGTTGCTCATCGCCACGGCGTCGGCGGCGCTCCCGAGCGCCAGTTGGGAGCCGCCGTTGAACCCGAACCAGCCGAGCCACAGGATGAAGACGCCGAGGGTGACCGCGGGGATGTTCGACGGGGCCGTGACCTTGACCGAGCCGTCCTTGCGGAACTTGCCCCAGCGGGGGCCGACGACCATGGCGCCCGCCAAAGCGGCCCATCCTCCCGTGGAGTGGACGATGGTCGATCCGGCGAAATCGGTGAAGCCCATCGACCCGAGCCAGCCGCCGCCCCAGGTCCAGGCCCCGATGACCGGATAGATGACCCCGGTGAGCACGGCGGTGAAGATGAAGAACGCCCACAGGTTGACCCGCTCCGCCAGGGCTCCCGAGACGATGGAGGCGGTCGTCGCCACGAAGACCATCTGGAAGAACCAGTCCGACGTCACGGCGTAGCCGTTCTCGACCACCGCCGCCGCAGCGCTCTCGTCGCCTCCCAGCAGGGCGATTTCATCGGCGGAGGGTCCGTAGAACCAGTCCAGCGAGCCGATGAAACGGCCCACGTCGGTGTACATCAGGCCGTAACCGATGATGTAGTACATGAGCCCTGCAATCGCGTAGAGCCCGATATTCTTCAGGCAGATTACCGAGGCGTTCTTGGACCGTACCGACCCGGACTCCAGCATGGTGAAACCGGCGCACATCCACATCACCAGCGCCCCCCAAATGAGGAACGAGAAGGTGTTGAGGACGAAGGCGGTGTCCTGGACGGCCGCCTCCTGCGCTGCGGCGGCGGCCGGCGCCAACAGCTCGGCGAGCGATAGCATTCCGAATGTCACGGCGATGCCGCGAAACCTGGTGGGGTGGCCGAGGATGCTCGGCACGAACGTCCGGAGGGTCATGGTATGTCCATTCGTCAAGAGGAAGCGGGGGTCCTCGAACACTTCGGATCAATCATGGGAATGCGGTCAAGGTATGGTCGGAGCACGGTCGCGCAAGGGGTTGAAACGAGGCCCGGACGTCCGGTGCGCTGTCCGTTTCTGACGCACTTCCGTTCCGATTCTGTCCTGTGGGATCCGGGTGCGCGGACTGGAATGCGGGCCGCGGGGATCAAGGCTCGCGGATGACGCTCGACGAGCCCCCCACACCCTGCCACACTCCCGACCCATACCGATCGGGTGCCGCCTCGGGTGTGGGGTCGAATTGCTACCCGGAGAAGCTCGCGCGCGCCTCGTCGGCTGTGGCGAAGACCTTGGTGAGCCGCACGAAGCCGCTGACCTCCAGGACTTCCCTGATGTGGTCCGGCACGGCGCACAGCGCCAGACCTCCGCCGGCCTCGTTGGTCTTCCTGATCGCAATCAGCAAGACGCGCAGTCCGGCACTGCTGATGTAGTTGAGCCCGCCGCAATCGACCACCAGGCTACTCACCCCGCGGTCGATAATCGCACTCAACTCCTCGTCGAAGTCCTTGGCATTCGCGGAATCGACTCGCCCGTCCACCACGGCGACGGCGGTGCTTCCGGAATAGCTGGTCTCCACATTCATGTTTGGTTCCTCCCGGCGCCTACAGTGGCTGCACGAGGTTCAGGCGATTCCATCCGTCCACTCGCTCGTAGTTGAGTCCATGGACGAACGCCTTGGTGAGGTGGATGCCGAGGCCGCCGACACGGCGGTCTTCGGCGGAAAGTCCGAGATCGGGTTCCGGTGCGTCAAGCAACGGGTTGAAGGGCCGTCCGTTGTCCTGCAGTACCGCTTCCAGGCGCGCGTCCGTCAGGCGCAGCCTCACGGTGATGACGGGATTGGGCTCATCTTCGTCGAACGCATAGGAAACCACATTGGTCAGAAGCTCGTCAAGCGCGAGCTGGAACTTGAATACCAGCCCCATTGGCAATTCGTGGGCGTTGGCGAAGCGCTCGAAACGCTCCACCGCACGCCGCGGCTCGTCCTGGCCGAGCCCCACTTCCAATTCGAGCTTGACGTCCACTTAGCGGTCCCCCCGCGAGAGATGCGTCATCCGGACTTCAATTCAACACGATTCTGAAAGATACCGAAAACCCGGTCGCGCGCACTACCATACCCCTCTTCCAACGCCTCGGGGCTGTCGTACTGAAGGGCGACCGCCAGTTTTTCGCGTAGCACGCCCGGCGCTTCATGAATCGTGATGCCTCCTTCGGAAGCCAGCCCCAGCATGTCCCGGATGGCGCGTTGCATGCGCGTGGCATCTGCCAGTGTCTGCAACTCTTCGGCGCTGATCGCTTCGGCGGCAGCCAGGGTTTCGAAACAGTCGAGGGTTTCTCCGGAGATCGTTTGGGGGAAAGCGTGAGCATACCGCACGACAAGATACTGGGCAAGCAACCGCAGGTCCAGCAGTCCCCCCGGGCCATGAGAAAGGCCGAACGGATCGTCGGGAGGATCCGTGTGACGGAGCCTGCGCATCGCGGCTACGTCCTCGGCCAGTTGTCCGGGATCCACGCGGTGGGAAAGCGCATCACGAATCCCCCGTTCGACGGCCTGCCGGACCTGTTCGTCGCCACAGATCACGCGTGACCTGACGAGCGCCATCAGGTCGCGCGTGCTCATGGCACCGGAGAGTCGCGTCAGGAGCTGGTGCAGGGTGATCGTCGGCGAAGGGTCTGCGACGTCTGGGGCGCCTTGCTCCCGGACCCGGTAGAGCGAGCCGTGCTCGGTGTGGTGTTCCAGTGTGGAGAACAGGCGGCTGGCGATCCGGTCGTAGAACCGGGCCTCGTCCACATGATCGCCTGGGTTCGTGGCATCGCCGGCCGACGGGTAGTCCGCGACCAGTACGAGGTCGAGGGTCGAATCGTGCGCGAGTTCACGCGCGCCGAGGTCACCGAGGGCAAGAACCGCGCAGCGGCTCCCGGCGACGGCGCCGAAGCGTTCCCCGGTCTCCGCAATCGCCATTTGCAGCACGGTGGCCGCGGCGATGTCCGCCAGATCCGAACGACACCGCAACGCGTCTTCCGACGTGACCAGGTTCTGTAGCGTCTGGATTCCTATCTGGAACCGGTGTTCGCGGGTCCACACCTCCAGCGTGGCCACGCGTTCGCGAAAGTCATCCACGCCATCCAGTCTCTCGGAAAGCGCGCTGGCCAGCGCTTCCCTGTCGGGCAGCGGGAGGAAGAAGGCAGGGTCCAGGACGGCCTCGAGGATGCGCGGGTTGAGACGCAGCGACTCGGCCAGTCCGGGTGCGCTGCCCATGACTACCGCCACGAGATTGAGCAGCCAGGTGTTCGCCTTCACCATCGGGAAGAACGAGACGTCGGCCGGCAGGGCATCGAAGAAATGGTCGATTCTGGTCAGTGCCCGGTCGGGATCCGGAGTGCGCCCCAGCGCCGCAATCAGTTCCGGCAGGACTGCCCTCACCGCGGCGCGCGCGCGCGCCGACGAGGTGGAAGCGTGCCCTCCTTCGGCCCAGCCTCTGAAGATCTCCACGGCGTCCTGCGGCTTCCGGAATCCCTCCTCTCTCAACACCGGTTGCGGCTCGGGGCCGCCGGCGGGGCCGTCGAGGATCAGCTCCGTGAGGTCCGGCTTCTTCTCGGGCGCCGTGAAGCGGGTCTGGAAGAGCTGGTGGACGCGTTCCATCGCTCGTTGCGCAACGACGGTCAGCTCATCCCCCGATTCGAGCCCTGCCAGGCAGGCCACGTTGTCAAGACCGCTTCTCGACGCAGGCAGCGCGCGGGTGGGCTGGTCGTTCACCATCTGGACACGGTGCTCGACTCGTCGCAGCGTGAGGTATGCGTCACGCAGGTCGGCCGCTTCGCGCGGGAGAACGAAATGCTCCCGCTCGATCGTGTCGAGCATGGGCAGCACGCCTGAGCCCCTCAGGTGACGGCTCCTGCCGCCGTAGGCCAGCTGGTGCATCAGCACGAAGAACTCGATCTCCCGGATCCCGCCGGGGCTGAGTGCGAGATCGAGTCCCCGGGCCCGGGGCGCGCCGCGGCGCCGGAACCGGTGGATCTGCCGGCTTATCGAGTGGATGTCCTCCACAGAGTCGAAATCGAGTCCTTCCTCCCAGATGAAAGGACGGAGTTCACTCAGGAAACCGCTGCCCGCGGTGACATCGCCGGCTACCGGACGGGCGTTGATGAGGGTCGCGCGCTCCCAGGTACGCCCGGAACGCCGATAGTACTCGAGGGCGAAGTGCCGCGTGATCGCTAGCGGCGTGGCGGGGGCGTCCGGCCGCAGGCGAAGATCGGTCCTGAACACGTATCCGTGCCGCGTACGAGCCTGGAGAATGCGTGCCATGTCACGCGTGACGCGGGCGAAGCAGTCCTCCGGAGACCGCGTCCCCGTGTATTCCACCACATCCGGGTCGTACAGCGCGATCAGGGACAGGTCCCCCGTGTAACCCAGCTCCCTGGCACCGTGCCGGCCGGCGGCAAGCAGGAAGTATCCCCACCGCGGACCGGCCGGATTTTCGCCGGGGTGCGCGAGTTCTCCACGCCGGACGCGATCGAGGAGCAGGTGTTCTGTTGCGAGATGCACGGTCCGGTCGGCCGTCTCCGACAGCGTCGCGGCGCATTGCATGACGTCCCAGACCCCGTAACAGTCGCAGGCGGCAACCAGGATCGCGACGCGGCTTCTCTGCCGCCTGAGCAGCCGCATCAGCCGGTCGCGGTTCATCGTCGGATCGGCTGCCGAAAGCTCCTCCAGAACTCGGTCGGCAAGCGCTTGTGAGCTTTGGCTGGCAAGCGCCTCGGCGAACTGCGTGTCCCTGAGCAGCATGCGGGTCAGGTAGGGACTATTGCCGAAAAGGAGGGAAAAGAAGGAACGACCCGGCTTGTCTTCCAGGGCCTCCAGCAATCGGTCCCGTTTGTCCCGTACCGCGCGGTTCCGCAGTGTGGCCAGGCCCGAGGCGGCGGCATCGGGCCGGTGCTCCCTCATCGCGCGGAACTCGGCGTTCCGGGCCGCTTCGGCGAGCATGGTGACGTCTTGTGGATGCAGGATGGCCCCCCGAGCATGTGCGGAAAGCTTGACGGAGCGTGGAAGGTCGGGAACAATAATGCTTTGCGGAAACCCCCCGACCGGTCGTCCGGCCTAATCTACCCGCGCTGTCGTATGCGGTCCATCCGCGCGGGCGACGTGGTGGGCAGACCGGTTCACAGGGGTTAGACTATCGGAATGGTTGCGGCGACCGTGCGGGACGGCTCGCGCACACACACGGACCGGCTGCTCCCGCCAGCCACCCAGGACCTGAGCACATGGCGAAGATTCTCGTCGTTGATGACGAGCCCGATCTGGAATTGCTGCTCCGCCAGAAATTCCGGCGCAAAGTGCGTAGCGGCGAACTGACCCTGGTGTTCGCCCAGAACGGCGTCGAGGCGCTCGAAAAGCTGGAGGCCCATAGAGATGTCGACATGGTTCTGTCCGACATCAACATGCCCCAGATGGACGGGCTCACGCTTCTGCATCAACTCAACCAGCTGAACTACGATCTTCGCGCGGTCATCGTGACTGCGTACGGAGACATGAAGAACATCCGGACCGCGATGAACCGCGGCGCGTTCGACTTCGTGACGAAGCCCCTGGATTTCAAGGACCTCGAGACCACGATCTCCAAGACGCTCGCGCACCTCGAGGTCATGCGCGACGCGCTCCGGTCCAGGGACGAACTGGTCGCGCTGCGGCAGGAACTGGGCGTGGCGGCCCGGATGCAGGAGTCGATTCTCCCGACCCGGTTCCCGGAAGACCCGCGGTTCGAGATTCATGCCTGGATGACGCCGGCCAAGGAGGTCGGCGGGGACTTCTACGACTTCTTCAAGCTGGACGACGGACGCATCGGGATCGTCATGGCGGACGTGTCGGGAAAAGGGGTTCCCGCGGCCCTCTTCATGATGGTCAGCCGGACGTTGATGAAGGGCACCGCCATCGGCGAACAGGATCCGGCGAAGTGCCTTGCCGAAGTGAACCAGCTGCTGGTGGAGTCGAACGAAGAGTCGATGTTCGTCACGGTCTTCTATGCCAGTTTCGACCCCGCCACGGGCCGTCTCGACTTCGCGAACGCCGGCCACAATCTCCCGTACATCATGAAGCCCGGGGGGAAGGTCGAGCCGATCGACTGTGACTCGGGACTGGTGCTTGCCGTGATGCCGGGCTTCGAGTTCCCCGGTGGGTCCGTCCAGCTGGAGCCGGGTGAAGCGGTTTTCTTCTACACGGACGGGATCACCGAAGCGATGGACAAGGACGGGGTCGAGTTCGGCGACGACGAACTCGCCAGCGTGCTGTCCGGAATCACGGGATCGGACGCAGCGACCATCAATCGGGAGACGGTGCAAGCGGTTCAGGAACACGCGGGTGGAGCCGCCCAATCCGATGACATCACATGCCTTACCCTCCGTCACTTGAAAGACGCGCCGTAGCCCTCAGAAGCGGGCCAGCCGTCCGCGCCGGGCTAGTGGCGGCGGCGTGTGCACTGTTGCCGGGCATGGTTGCGGGAGTGTCCGCGCAGCAGTCCGGGACCGGCGGCGATGGAGTCTTTGCCGACTCGATCGTGTTTGGCCAGTCGGCGGCACTGCGGGGTCCCGCGGGTGAACTCGGCAGGAACATGAACCTGGGGGTTCGTGTCGCGTTCGAAGAGGCAAATCGCGCGGGTGGCGTGCACGGACGGTTGTTGAAGCTCCTGCTCCGCGACGACCGCTACGAACCCGAGGCCGCGATCGCCAACACCAGAGAGCTGATCGCGCACGGGGTCTTCGCGCTGATCGGCGCGGTGGGGACGCCTACTTCCAGTCGCGCCGCGCCGATCGCCGAGGAGGCGAGGGTGCCGTACATCGGCGCTTTTACGGGCGCGGAACTGCTGAGGGGCGCGGACCAGCGCTATGTGGTCAACGTGCGGGCATCGTACTATCAGGAAACGGATCAGATGGTCGAGCGTCTGACCCGCGACCTCGGGTTCGACCGGGTGGCCATTCTGTATCAGGACGACAGCTACGGTCTGGCCGGCTACACGGGTGTCCGGCAGGCCTTGAACAAGCGTCAGATGACGCTCGTGGGCGAGGGCACCTATGTCCGCAACACCATGGCAGTCAAGCGCGCACTCCTCGACATCCGCGAGGACGACCCGCAGGCGGTGATCATCATTGGGGCCTACCGCCCGGCTGCGCAGTTCATCATGTGGGCCCGCAAGATCGGGATGCGCGCAGTTTTCGTGAACATATCCTTCGTCGGCAGCAACGCGCTGCTCAACGAGCTCGGACGGTCCGGAGACGGCGTCGTCGTAACCCAGGTGGTGCCCTTCCCACGTGACACGTCGATCCCGATCGTGGCGCAGTACCAGAACGCCCTCAGCGAGGTCGATCCCACGGCGGAACCGGGATTCGTGTCGCTCGAGGGATACCTCGCAGGCAGACTCGTAGTGGAGGTCCTGCGCGAGATTGGAGAGTCCAACCAGAGTTCTCCCACGCGTGAGGCCTTCCTGAGACGCCTTGAGGAAGCCGGCCCGATCGATCTGGACGGCTTCACGGTCGAATACGGGCCAGGGGACAACCAGGGATCCGACGCGGTGTTCCTGACGGTGATCAGACAGGGCCGGTTCGTCTCGGTCGACGGACTTTCGCGATGAGTTCAACCGAGATGAAGACCCTCGATCATCGGGTGCACTTTGCATTCGAGTGGATCCTGAAGCGGTTGCCCAGCCGCCTGGGCGACCGGATACGGGAGGCCACCGGGGGCCGCTTCGGCATCGGCAGCCAGGTGGTGGTGGGGCTGGGAGGCGGGGTCGTGCTGACCATTGGCGCGATTGTGCTCGCACTGATCCTGATGAGCGTCGTGAACTCGCAACAGAGCCAGGTGACGGAAGCGCACATGCCCGCTTTGGTGGCGGCATTCGAAGTCGCGCAGCAGAGCACCGAACTGGTGCGGGCGTCACCTCGTCTTCTGGCGGCCACGAGTCCTGAAGTCCTCGACGACGTGATGATCGAAGTCAGCCGGCAGGAGCGGGAACTGAACAGCCGGATTGCGCTGATCGCAGAGGCGGAGGGCGGGGAAGGGAATCAGGGGGAGATCGAAGCCATGGTCGAGCCGCTGGTCGCCAGCCTGGTGGAGAGCATCGACCAGATACACGAGTCGGTGCTTCGCCGGATGACCGCGCGGGAGCGGCTGGAGGAGCTCGAAACCCAGCTGGCCGACGCGGGCCAGAGGCTGCAACTCCTGCTCGAGGAGGAGATCGACGACCAGGAGTTCTTCATGTACACCGGTTTGCGAGGGCTCAACGAGGCGCCCGCTCCGGTGGCCCAGCGCAGAACGGCGGCCGAACTGGACCACTACGGGGGTCTGCTGAACTTCAAGGCCTATCAAAACGAGGCCGGGGCGCTGATCGCGCAGGCCATGACGGAAGACGACCCGGAGGTGCTGCTGGCCAACCGTGAGAGAGTGGAGACCGCGATCGGAGATGTCGAAGGCGCGCTTCCCAGAATCAGGCCCCGGGTCCGAGCGGGGCTGCAGGAACAGGTGGACGAGCTGAAGGACCTCTATCAGTCCTCCGAGGGTGTCTTCGAGACTCGAGGCCTCGAGCTCGCGGAAGATGGGCGGGCGGCCCAGTTGGTCACGCGCAACCAGCAGACCACCGCCGAACTCGTCAACCAGGTTCAAACGCTCGTGGGCGACGCCGAATCCTCGGCGCGGGACGCTGCGAACCGCTCGGGTACGCTGGTCCAGCTGGGTGTCTGGTTCCTGCTGATCGTCACCTTCCTCACGATCGCCGCGGCGTTTGTGGCCTGGAAGTTCTTCGGCGAGCGGCTGCTCGTGCGCATGGGCGCGCTCTCGAGCGCCACCCGCCGCATGTCCAAGGGAGACCTGGAAGTGCAGGTGGAGATCGAGGGCAACGACGAACTCACCGATATGGCGGGTGCCCTGGAGGTGTTCCGGCAGCACGCTGTCGAGGTGCAGCGCCTGAATCTGGTCGAAAAGCTGGCCGATGAAGTCCAGGCCAAGAACGCGGAGCTGGAGGATACCCTCGACAACCTGCGGCGCACGCAGCAGCAGGTTGTCAAACAGGAGAAGCTCGCTTCGCTGGGGGCGTTGACGGCGGGCATCGCCCACGAGATCCGGAACCCTCTGAACTTCGTGAACAACTTCGCGGCGCTGTCCTCCGAACTCATCGAGGAGTTGCGCGAGGAGCTGAAGGAGGGAGACAACGGGGGCGGGGAGCTGGACCGGGAGTTCATAGCCGAGATCCTCGACGACCTGGATACCAACGTCATCAAGGTGAACGAGCACGGCTCGCGGGCCAACAGGATCGTCGAGGGGATGCTTGCCCATTCCAGGGACGAAGCAGGCGAACTGGAATCGGTCGAGATCAACGTGCTGGTCCAGGAATACGCAAAGCTCGCCTATCACGGCATCCGCGGCACCGATTCCTCCTTCAACGTGGACATGGTGTACGAGTTCGACGCGAACGCGGGCGAGGTGGAGGCGATCGCCCGAGATCTGAGCCGGGTGTTCCTCAACATCGTGACGAACGCCTGCCACGCGACGCACGCGCGCAGGGTCGAGGCCGAGGAGCCGGGGTACCTGCCTGCGGTCACGGTGAGGACTGAAGGGCGGGACCGCGAGGTGTGCATCACCGTGCACGACAATGGGACCGGCATACCGAAGCACGTTCTCGACAGGATTTTCGACCCGTTCTTCACCACGAAGTCCGGGACGCAGGGGACCGGGCTGGGACTTTCGATATCCCACGAGATCGTGCAGGAGCACGGCGGCAAGATCGAGGTCGACACCGTGCCCGGTGAGTTCACGGAATTCAAGATTACGCTGCCACGGAAGAGCTACGCCTCCGTGCACGCCTCCTGACGGTCCGCATTTGACCGCCGCCGCGCGGGCGCGTCTGTCCGCTTTTCGCCCCCGGAGGGCGGAGTTTCGCGACCTCGTCATGCTCGCAACCCCGGTCGCCGTCGTTCAGATGGGGCTCTTGTCGCAGGGGCTGGTGGACACCGCAATGGTCGGCAGGGTAACTGCAACCGAGTTGGGAGCCGTGACCCTCGGCAACGTCTATTTCTTCACCGTGGCGGTGTTCGGCATGGGGCTTCTCTTTGCCCTGGACCCCCTCGTCTCGCAGGCGTTCGGGGCGGAAGACCATGACGAGATTGCGGTGTCCATACAGCGGGGATTGCTGCTGAGCGTCGGGCTGGCCGTGGTGACGTCGGCATTGCTCGCCCTGGCGGCACCGATCTTCGTGCTCCTGAGACAGCCGCCCGAGCTGATCCCTGTCGCGGCGAGGTACACGCATGCGCTGATTCCCGGAATGCTGCCGTTCTACGGCTTCATCGTCTTTCGTCAGACTCTTCAGGCCGTAGGCCGTGTTGCGCCGGTCGTCTGGACGATCATCCTGGCGAATCTACTCAACGCGGGGGCCAACTGGGTGCTGATCTACGGCAACCTCGGAGCGCCTGCCATGGGCGCGGTGGGTTCCGGATGGGCGACGGCCGCTTCCAGGTGGTTCATGTGGCTGTGCGCGCTCGTTTTCGGATGGCGCCTCCTGGCACCCTACCTTCGGCGTGTGCGGCGTGATGTGTTCCAGCTTCGGCCGCTGCGGCGGATCGTGCGCCTCGGTTCGCCGATCGGGCTACAGCTGTTCATGGAGTTCGGAGCCTTCGGAGCGATCGGCATAGCCATGGGTTGGCTCGGCACCAACGCGATCGCGGGTCACCAGATCGCCCTCAACCTTGCGGCTTTCGCCTTCATGATCCCCTTGGGGATCTCCCAGGCGGCGGCGGTGCTCGTCGGCAGGGCGGTGGGGAACGAGAATCCGGACAGGGCTCGGAGGTCGGGTGGCGGTGCCGTTCTGCTGTGCTGTTTCGCCATGTCCGTGACTGCTGTGGTCTTCCTGGCCTTTCCGGGTCTGCTGGCCAGGCAGTTCACCACCGACGCGAGCGTGGCCGCCGTGGCCGCAGCGCTCATCCCCGTCGCCGGGATGTTTCAGCTGTTCGATGGCCTGCAGGTCGTGTGTACGGGCGCACTCCGCGGGGTCGCCGACACACTGCGGCCAATGGTCTACAATGTGCTGGGCTTCTGGCTCTTCGGCATTCCGTTGAGTCTGTGGCTCGGGTTCGGCCGCGATACCGGTCCGGTCGGCTTGTGGTGGGGTCTTGCGGCCGGGCTGGGTGCGGTGGCGGTCCTGCTCCTCTGGCGGCTATGGACCCGCTTCCACGGGCCGCTCGTCCGCCTCCACGTCGCACACGGGGTCTCACCGTAGTGTCGCGCAAACACGAATACAGCGGAGTGCGACCCTAGAAGTCGCCTACGAAGCCGATCTCGGTTTCGAGTTCGTAGCCGGTCTCACGGAGGACTGTCGAGCGGGCAAGTTCAATGAGGGTCAGCACCTCGGTCGCGGTTGCGCCCCCGAGGTTCACGATGATGTTTGCGTGCTTGTGGAAGATCGCGGCTGCCCCGTGAACATGGCCCTTGAGTCCGCATTCGTCGACCAGACGGCCCGCCCCGATCCCGTCGATCTTCTTGAAAATCGACCCTACGCAGGGGTACAGCCACAGATCCGGATGCCGTTCCTCGCGCCACGCCAGGTTCTCACGCATGACGCGCCTCAGCTCCGCGGTGGGCGTCGGCTCGAGTTTGAGAGATACGTCTAGAACGAGGTCGCCGGTGTCGTGGATGATGCTGTAGTCGTATCCGAACCGAAAGTACTCGGTCCCGACGGTGCGTATCTCGTTCCGGGGCGTGAGGATGGTCGCCCCTTCCATGACCTCGTCCCAGAACACCGTGCGCTCACGCTTGGGCGCCGGCGAGAGGAAGTGCAGGTTTTGCCACACCGCGCCGCCGACGGTGCTGGGAATGCCCACGAAATGGTGAATGCCGCCAAGCCCCCTTGCCACGGTCGCGTTGATCAGGTCGGGGAAGGTATCGAGCCCGGCTCCGGCGGTGACCCTGCCACCCGGCTCGAAGGTCACACCGGAGATGTCGCACCTCACGACCACGCCCCGGAACCCGTGATCACCGACGAGGATGTTTGCTCCTCGCCCCAGAACGAAGCAGGGGATGCCCATCTCACGGGCCGTCGACACGGCCAGACACAACTCGTCGGCAGAGCGCGCCCGGTAGAAGAGGTCCGCGGGGCCTCCGATGCCGAAAGTGGTCATGGGCGCCAACGGCACATTGCGACGAACCCGCTCGGGGTCCACGGCAAACCGGAACCGTTCGAGCATCGTGGAATCCGTGATCAGTGCCAAGTCATTGGCCCAGGGTGCGAAGTGATCACTTGGGCGACGAAGAAGTTTCGCCCCGGACGCCCGCACAGGGCAACATCGGCCGCGTGTTCGATTCCGCACACCTCCGTCCCGGTTCCGGGCGACCGGAAGTTTCCCCATGAGGACCGCCAGGCCTGGTAAACGTATTCTTGACAGCCACATACGAAATCGAGCTCGGCGGTTGGCATGCTTCTTCCGGTTGAAGACCCCGAACCGATGGTGTGGCTCCGGCCGGGCCGTCCGGGTGGAGGGGCTGTGTGGTGGGGCAGGCGCGTCCGGTCGGAGCCCAATCCGGTCGAGCGTTGCCGCGGCCGATGGTCGGCGGTCTCAGCAGAAACCCGACGCTGGTCCAAAGCGTATCATGTACCAGGCGGCGAACCGGCCGCAGACCTCGGGGGTGGGAGCCGAACGCACATGATCGACGAGTGCCGCGAAGAACAAGCACCGGCGACGCCCCTGATCAGCCTGGCGTCACTAAGCAAGGTATTTCATACCGATGAGGTCGAGACCCACGCACTCTCGAATATCACTCTGGGCATCGAACGCGGCGAGTTCGTATCGATCGCGGGACCGTCAGGCTGCGGCAAGACCACGCTGCTGTCGATCCTCGGACTGCTCGACTCTCCCACGGGCGGCACGTATTTGCTCGATGGTAAGCCGGTAGAGCGGTTGTCGGCCGCGCAGAGGGCGAGAATCCGGAATCAGTCGATCGGCTTCATCTTCCAGGCGTTCAACCTCATTGGCGATCTGACCGTCTTCGAGAATGTGGAACTGCCCCTGAGCTATCGAGGCATGCCCGGACGGGAACGGCGGAGCAGGATTCACAAGTCGCTGGAACGTGTGGGTATGGCCCATCGAGTCAATCACTATCCTTCGCAGCTTTCGGGGGGTCAGCAACAGCGGGTGGCGGTGGCCCGCGCCATTGTGGGGAAGCCCCTGATCCTGCTTGCCGATGAGCCGACCGGAAACCTGGACTCGAGAAACGGACACGCGGTGATGAACCTCCTTCATGAGCTTCACGACGAGGGGGCGACGATCTGCATGGTCACGCATGATCCGCGCTATGCTCATTCAGCCGACCGTACCGTCCACCTGTTCGACGGCCAGGTCGTGGACGAAGGGGACAGCCGGGGCGCCCATCAACTGGAGCAGAGCGGCTTCGACATCTAATCGGGACTGACGGCTGGACCGCAGTGCCGTGGCGACCCCGTCCCCACCCCGGTCGGTGCAAACAGGCGGCACTCCGGCTTACCTTATCCCTGCAGCCAACCTCCGGCTGCCAGAAGCCAACCCGTCCGAAGGACTGCGTAGCGAATGTCTGTTGCGGAGAGAAAGATCCGAGTGCTGGTGGCAAAGCCGGGCCTGGATGGACACGACCGCGGCGCGAAGGTCATTGCGGCCGCGTTCCGCGATGCGGGCTTCGAAGTCATCTACACGGGCTTGCATCAGACGCCGGAAATGGTGGTTGCCGCCGCGGTCCAGGAGGATGTCGACGTGGTGGCGATGTCCGTGCTGTCGGGGGCGCACATGACGCTCTTCCCCAGGGTCCGCGAGTTGCTCGACCAGGAAGGTCTGGACGATGTGCTCCTGACCGGAGGCGGGATCATCCCCCGCGACGACGCGGCTTCCCTCGCGCAAATGGGTGTGGGCCGCGTGTTCGGGCCTGGGACGGCTACCGGCGAGGCGATCGACTATATCCGCGGATGGTTCGCCGAGAACCTGGATCCATACTAGTGGCAACGCCGGGAACGGCGAACGGCAGGGAGCAGCCATGAGCGAATCGGGCCGCCTTGCACGCCTCGGCGGGGAACTGGAGGAACTCCGAAGCCGCCTGAGGCTCGGTGGCGGCACCGGGAAGATCCGCCGGCAGCGCGACAAGGGGAAGCTGACGGCGAGGGATCGTCTGCATCTCCTGCTCGACCCCGGCGCGACCTGGTTCGAGGTGGGCCTGCTCGTCGCACACGACCGTTACGACGGGAACGCACCCGGCGCCGGTGTCGTGACGGGCGTGGGCGTCGTGGGGGGCAGGGAGGTGGTGGTGGTCGCCAACGACGCCACCGTGAAAGCGGGCTCGTGGTGGCCGGAGACCATCAGCAAGATTCTACGGGCTCAGGAAATCGCCATGCGTTGCCGGATCCCGATCATCTACCTGGTCGATTCGGCGGGCGTCAATCTGCCGTATCAGGGAGGTGTGTTCCCCGGCCAATACGGAGCGGCCCGAATCTTCTACTACAACTCGATCATGCGCCGGTATCTGAAGATCCCGCAGTTCGCGGCGGTGATGGGTCCCTGCATCGCGGGGGGTGCGTATCTGCCGGCCCTGTCGGATGTAATCCTGATGGTCGAGGGCACCAGCTTCATGGGGCTTGGAGGGCCGAATCTGGTAATGGGAGCGACCGGGCAGTCCGTCGGTCGCGAGGAGCTGGGCGGTGCCGGCGTCCATACCGGCATCAGTGGGGTCGCGCACTATCGCGTGGCAGATGACGATGAGTGCGTTGCGCGGCTCAGGGAACTCGTGGCGGCACTGCCGGACGACCTGAGGCATCGCGGCCCGCCGGCATCCCCGGCGCCCCCGGTGCGTCCGGTCGACGACCTGTACCGCCTGCTTCCCGAAGATCACCGGCAGCCGTACGACATGGGTGCCTTCCTGGAGGTGTTGCTCGACGAGGGGGGGCTGTCGGAATTCCAGCCCGACTACGCGGCCGAGCTGATCTGCGGCACGGGTTCGGTGTCGGGATGCGGGGTCGCCGTCATCGCCAACCGTCGCGGCATGATCCGCGATGGCCGCGAGGGACCGGCGCGCTTCGGAGGCATCATCTATTCCGAGTCGGCGGAAAAGGCCGCCTATTTCATCGACACGATGAACCGCCACGGCACGCCCATCATCTTTGTCCAGGATGTCTCGGGATTCATGGTGGGCACCGATGCCGAGCACAGTGGGATCATCCGTGCCGGCGCCCTGTTCGTGGAGGCCATGGCTACCGCGTTGGTGCCCAAGATCGTCCTGACGCTCAATCACGCCTCCGGTGCCGGGTACTACGCGATGGCGGGGCAGGGGTTCGATCCCGACTTCATTCTCACGCTTCCGACCGGACGCATGGGGGTCATGGAGGGGGAAAGCGCCGTCATCGCGCTCTTCGGGACCGAACTGGAGCGCCTCAAGGCGGAAGGAAGGGCGCCGGACGAGGATCTGACCAGGCGGATGGACGCCGTGCGGGCCGAGTACGACCGCGAGTTGGACGCGACCTACGCGGCCGCACGAGGGTTTGTGGACGCGGTCGTGCTGCCCGAGGAGATGCGGGAGGTCGTGGCGCTGTTGCTGCGGGCGGTTCGCCGCAACCCGGGACCGCATCTCGGGCCCTTCGTGCTGCCGCCGGGAACGGACGGCAGGCAACCGTGAGCAACACGCGCAGCGTGCAACCGACTCCGTCCGCCGGAACCGTACGGATCGCCAGTGGCCAGGGCTTCTGGGGAGACGACCTCGAGGCGCCGGTCCGTCAGGTCCGGGGTGGGCGGATCGACTATCTCATGCTGGACTACCTCGCCGAGGTCACGATGTCGATCATGCGGAAGCAGCAGCTGAGAGATCCGTCCGCCGGGTACGCGCGCGACTTCGTTCCGTTGATGGAGAGGATCTTCGCCGACTGCGTGGCGCGCGGCATTCGCGTGGTGACCAACGCCGGCGGCGTGAATCCGACCGAATGTGCGAAGGCGGTTGCGGAGGCGGGACGCCGGGCCGGTGCAGGCGGGCGGGCCCGCATCGGCGTCGTCACGGGCGATGACCTCATGGACCGCCTCGACGACCTCATCGCGGCCGGGCACGCGCTGGAACACATGGAGAGCGGGGATCCCCTCGAATCGGTTCGGCCCCTGGTTCGCAGCGCCAACGTCTATCTGGGTGCACGCCCGATCGTGGAGGCCCTGCGCCGCGGGGCCCTCGTCGTCGTTACGGGCCGATCCACCGATACGGCCCTCACGTACGCGCCCATGGCCTGGGAATTCGGCTGGTCCTGGGACGCCCACGACCTCCTGGCGAGCGGTGTGGTGGCGGGGCACATCAACGAATGCGGCGCCCAGGCCAGCGGCGGCAACTGCTCGGCCGACTGGTGGGAGATCCCCGATCTTGCCAGGGTGGGCTTCCCGATCATCGAGGCGGGCGCCGACGGCAGCTTCGTGGTCACCAAGCACCCCGATACAGGGGGCGTGGTGACCCTGCGGACCGTCAAGGAACAGCTCCTCTACGAAATGGGAGACCCCACGAGCTACATAACCCCCGACGTCACCGCGGATTTCACCACGATCCGCCTTGCGGCCGAAGGGGCTGACCGGATCAGGGTACACGGGATTCGAGGCGGACCTCCCACACCCTTCCTCAAGGTGTCGGTAGCCTATGCCGCGGGCTACAAGGCGGTGGGAACTCTGGTCTATGCGTGGCCCGACGCGGCCGCCAAGGCCCGGTCCGCCGCCAGGATCCTGCGCGAGCGCCTGGATCGGCTGGGGCTCGCCTTCGACAGAGTGCTGGTCGAACTTGTAGGATGGGACGCCACCCACGGACACCTGGCAGGGGAGCCGCCCCCGGATCTGCCCGAGGTCCAGCTCCGTGTCGGTGTCCGGGGGCCCGACCGCGCCGCCGTTGAGCGCTTTACCCGCGAGATCGCTCCGCTGGTCCTGACAGGGCCCCCTGCGGTTACGGGCTTCGCAGGCGGAAGACCCAGGGTCCAGGAGATCGTCGCCTATTGGCCGGCGCTCATTGACCGGACCGTTGTGGAACCGCGCCTCAACGTGGATGTTGTCGAGGTATGAGGAGGAGCGCCGCGTGAATTCTCTCCGGAGCACGATCGGGGTCGATTCCCAGGAGGGTGCCGGCATTGCCTAGGATACCGTTGCTGGAGTTGGCCCACGCCCGGTCGGGAGACAAGGGGGACACCGCCAACATCGGCTTGATCGCTTACGATCCGGTGGACTACCCCCTTATCCTGGAACAAGTTACGGCGGACCGTGTCAAGCAGCACTTTGGCAGCCTGGTGCGAGGCGCCGTAGAGCGTTTCGAGCTCGACAACCTCTGTGCGGTGAACTTCCTCCTCCACGGGGCTCTGGACGGTGGCGGCACCGTTTCCCTGATGACCGACGCGCAGGGGAAGGTGTTCAGCACGGCCCTGCTGCGGATGGAGATCGAGGTCTCGGAAGAGGTGGCGATGCGCGTGGCCGGGCGCGGCCGCCATCCCGGACGGAGAGGGGCGAGTACGTCATGAGTCGGTCCGCCCGAGCCCAATCCGTGTCGCGGGAATCCGCTGCGGGCGTAGCCATGCTGACGCTCCAACGCAGCCACAAGAGGAACGCGCTGAGCGCGGCGCTGGTCGGCGAGCTTCGCGCAGCGCTCGCCGAGGCGGACGCGGACGGGTCGATCCGTGTGATCGCGATCCAGGGTGCCGGCACGGATTTTTGCGCCGGTGCCGATCTCGAGGAGATTGCCGCTACGCAGACAAGGGGACTCGAAGCGGGGTTGACCGATGCGCGTCATCTCGGGGCGCTCTTCAGGGAAATACGGCAAGCCTCCAGGCCCGTAGTGGCGATCGTGCGCGGGCGGGCATTGGGTGGCGGCTGCGGCCTCGCGACCGCGTGCGACCTGGTTCTGGCCAGCGAGACGGCCACCTTCGGGTATCCGGAGGTCCATCTCGGCTTCGTTCCGGCGCTGGTGATGGCCCTCCTGAGAAGGAAGGTGGGCGAGTCGGCGGCGTTCGAGCTGGCCGTGCGCGGCCACCGGATCGATGCGGCCGAGGCGGCCTCGATCGGTCTGGTTACCCGCGTCCTTCCCGACGAGGGGTTTGGGCCGGCGGTGGACCGGTACCTCCGCGACCTCGCCCGTCGTCCCCCCGGAGCGGTCGCGCTCACGAAGCGCCTGTTTTACGATATCGAGGGCGCTGACTTTGCCGACGCGATCGCCCGGGGCGCCGAGGTGAACGCCGCCGCGCGGCTGAGCGACGAGTGCCGCGACGGCGTGCGCCGATTCCTGCGCAAGCGAGGAGACTGAGGGATTTCCGATGTTTCGTCCGTCCAGCTACAAGTCCACGGAGCCGGACCGCTTCCTGCCGTGGAAGGTCCGGGCTCTCTTGATCGGGGCCGCCCTGGCGCTCGTCGGCATCGGCCTTGATCTGGGCTGGCTCGTCTGGTCCGGAATCGGGGTCCTGGCCCTGGGGTTGCTGCTTCGCTTCCTGCCCGAGCCCGACGACTCCTGACTGCGGCAGCTCCAGCGCTGTCCCAACCAGCCATTCCAACGCCCGCTGCGCCGAGCATCGTTGCTTGGCATGGCAACGGAAGACCACGACTCTCTGGCTCGTTCAGCCCGCGCCACGCTGCGGGCGAAGTTCGGGTTCGACGGGTTCCGGCCGGGACAGGAACGCCTGATCGTCAGTGTACTGTCGGGCAACGACACGCTCGGGGTACTCCCGACGGGAGGAGGGAAGACCCTGTGCTACCAGCTCCCCGCCTTCATGTCGGAAGGTCTCGTGCTGGTGGTCAGTCCGCTCATCTCACTGATGAAGGACCAGGTCGACCGCGCGGGTCGCATAGGGTTGCGAGCGGCCTCGCTCACCTCCCAGGATCCGAAGGAGGCGCAGCAACGGCACGAGCGACGGCTCCGGCAGGGCCAGCTCGATCTGCTCTTCTGCTCGCCGGAGCGCCTCGAAGCGACCCGGCTTCGGGACATCCTGCGCCGCGCCCGGGTCTCGCTGATCACCATCGACGAAGCCCACTGCATCTCCGAGTGGGGTCACGAGTTTCGCCCCGCATTCCGCCGCATCCTGCCGCTCCGGGAGATCGTTGCGGCGCCGGTACTGGCGGTAACCGCCACCGCGACGCCGGCGGTCCGGGACGACATCGTGCGGGTACTCGGCATGACCGATCCCGTGAGGGTGGTCACGTCTTTCGACCGTCCCAATATCCGCTGGATGGTGTCGAGACGCCGACAGGGTCACGAGCGGATCCGTGCCATGGTCGAACTGGTCCGGCGTGCGCCGCCGGAGTGCGCCGGGCGGGCACTGATCGTCTATGCGCCCACACGCCGCCTCGTGGTGAGCGTTCGCAGGGCACTGGCGAGCCGGGGAGTGATCGGAGATGCGTATCATGCAGCGCTTCCCGGCGAGGAGCGCCAGGCCGTCCAGGAACGCTTCATGTCCGGAGCTTCCAACGTCGTCGTGGCGACCTGTGCGTTTGGCATGGGGATCGACCGCGGGGATGTCTGGGCCGTCTTTCACTACGCCTTCCCGGGCTCGCTGGAGAGCTACTACCAGGAAGCTGGACGCGCCGGACGCGACGGCGCCGACTCCCTGGCGCTGGGCTTCATGCATCGCCGCGACTGGCGTGTTCCGGAAGCCTTTCTGGAGCGCGCCTACCCCAGGCCGCGCGATGTCCTGGCGCTGCTGCGAAAGCTCCGGGCCTCAGAGCGGGCGAGGCCGGGTTCGCCGGCGCCCCCGGTCCCGGACGCCGGCAGCGTGGCGAACTTCAAGTGGCTCATGCGCTCCGGCGCCGTCAGGCTCGACCCGGCGCTGGCCGCGTGGGTGGACAACTGGCCGGACGGTGAGGCGGAAGGTCCGCCGCGCGTCCGAGGCCCGTCCATAGTGCTTACCGGCAGCGCTCCCGACCTGGGGCCGCTCGACGCCGCGCGCCGCCAGGCCGTGGACCGATTGCGCGCCATGAAGAACTATTGCGGTCGCCGGGGATGCCGGCGAATGGCGCTTTTGCGTTATCTTGGAGAGGTGCCCGGCTGGCGATCATGCGGCTCGTGCGACAGATGCGAGCGTCGCTGGGGCCTGCGGCCCTGAAGATCGTCCAGCCCGAAAACAGCTCTTTTTCCTTGCTCGATGTTCCCATATCTGGATCGCGGTCATATCAATCTCCAGGCCGAAGTGCGCCGTTTTGCGCTCGAGGCCATCGCGCCGGTGGCACGGGAGCTGGACGAGACCGGCCGCTTTCCCTGGGACAACGTCAAGGCCATGGCCGAGCGCGGCTGGTTCGGCGTTCCCGTGCCGCGGGAGTTGTCCGGGATGGGGCTCGACTATCTCAGCTACGCCCTCGTCGTCGAAGAGCTAGCCCGCCACGACGCCAGTCACGCCATCACGGTGTCCGCGCACACGACCCTGGGCACGTCGCCGATTCTCGCGTTCGGATCGGATGCCCAGAAGGAGCGATTCATACCGCTGCTGGCTTCCGGACAGGTGCTGGGCGGCTTTGGGCTAACCGAGCCCGGTGCCGGGTCGGACGCCTCCGGCACCCGAACAAGAGCGGTCCCGGTGGATGGCGGCCACAGCATCACAGGCAGCAAGATCTTCATCACCCACGCGGGCGTGGGCGAGATCTTCGTCGTCACCGCGGTCACGACGCCGGGTGAAGGTCACCGCGGAATCACCAGCTTCATTGTATGCAAACCGACCATCGACCCGGCCGAGCCGGCACGAGTGGGCGTGGGACACCGTCCCGAACTGCCCTATTCGACCGGTGTGACGCCGGGCGCCAGGGAAGACAAGCTTGGCTGGCGGGCCTCGGACACCCGGGAACTCCACTTTCAAGACGCCTGGGTCAGCGAGGACCAGCAGCTCGGAGCCGAAGGCGAAGGCTTCACGAACTTCATGCGTACGCTCGATGCCGGTCGTATCGGCATTGCCGCGCTTTCGCTCGGTATCGCTCAGGGAGCCCTGGACGAGGCAGTCCGCTACACCAGCCGCAGGCGTCAGTTCAAGCGGCCCGTGTGGGATTTCCAGGATGTCCGTTTTTCGCTGGCCGAGCTTGCAGCGGGGATCCAGGGTGCCCGGCACCTGACCTATCACGCGGCGTGGCTCAAGGAACGGGGCCTCCCGTTCGCGAAGGAAGCCGCCATGGCCAAACTCACCGCGTCCGAGTTGGCGGCAAAGTCGGCGCGGATCGCGGTTCAGGCGCTCGGGGGCGCGGGCTACACCGCCGACCACCCGGTCGAGCGGATGATGCGCGATGCGAAGGCCTGCGAGATCGGCGAGGGCACCAGCGAAATCCAGAAGACCGTAATCGCCCGGCATCTCGCGCGGGAGTACGCCTCATGATGCGCCCGGCAGGTTCGGGCCCGTGGGCGCTCCCGGCGATACCGCGACGAATTCATGATCCGTGGTTCGGAGGCGTTTCTGCCGAGCCTGGTCGCCGGTTTGCGTACCGCGCCCAATCGTGGCGGGTACGTGGCCGGGACGGGCCGGACAGGCGTCGACCGATCGCGGATACACCTTGGGAGAAACCAATTGAAGAGAGAAATCCTGATCAGCACCTCGGACGAGGAGTCCTGGGTCGCGATCACCGAAAACGGCGCACTCGCCGAACTCATGTTCGACCGGCCGGATCAGGGCCGGCTCGTCGGTGACATCTTTCTCGGGCGTGTCGAGTCGGTATTGCCCGGCATCCAGGCCGCCTTCGTAGACATCGGCGAGGAGAAGGCGGCGTTCCTGCACGCGGCGGACCTCGCGAGACCCGCCGAGAACGGCGAACCCGGCAACGGGGGTGGGCGGCGCGGGCGAGGACGGGACCGCAGTTCGCCCCCCATCCAGGAAGTCCTGAGCCGGGGCCAGATCGTCCTGGTCAAGGTGACCAAGGAGGCGATCTCGACGAAGGGTCCCCGGGTCACCACCGAGATATCGCTCCCAGGGCGATTCCTCGTCTACATGCCCGAGACCGACCATGTGGGCGTGAGCCGCAAGATCGAGCACCGCCGGGAACGCGGCCGACTCCGTGGCATGGCCCGGGCGGTTGTCGAGGACGGTTCGGGTGGAGTGATCGTTCGCACCGCGGGTGAAGAGCTGACGCAGGAGCGCTTGGAGAAGGAGTATCGCCACCTCCGCAAGCAGTGGCGGTCGATCCGGAAGAAGGCGGACAGGTCCGACGCTCCCGCGCTGCTCCACGCGGAGGCCAAGCTGATTTCCGGGGTAATCCGGGACCTCTTCACCAACCGTTTCGACGGTGTCACGGTCGACAACCGGGACGTCTACCAACAGATCGTCCAGTATGTCCGGACCTTCGATCCCGATCTCCTCGATCGAGTCCAATACTACGCGGGCGAGGCGCCCCTCTTCGATCACGCGGGCATAGAGGCGGACATTCAGCGCGCCTTCCACAGCAAGGTCGATCTCCCCTCCGGCGGGCACGTGATCATCGAACAGACGGAGGCGCTGGTGTCCGTGGACGTCAACACCGGACGGTTTATCGGCAAGAAGAAGAAGGATCCGGAGCAGACGATTCTGAAGACCAATCTGGACGCTGCCCGCGAGATCGCGGCGCAGCTCCGCCTGCGCGACATCGGCGGCATCATCGTCATCGACTTCATCGACATGGAGTCGCAGGAGAACCGGGACAAGGTCCTGCAGGAACTCCGAACCTGTCTGGGGCGGGACCGGGCGCGCACCCGCACGTGGGAGGTGTCGGACCTGGGGCTGATCGAAATGACCCGGCAACGCGTCCGCTCGTCTCTTCTGCAGTCGCTCACCGCGCCGTGCGGGGAGTGCAACGGCACCGGACACGTTTGGACACCCACCTCGGTCGTCAGGGAGATCGAGCGCTGCGTGAGAAGGGCCGCCGCCGCCGGTGAGAAGCAGGACATCCAGGTGCGGGTCCATCCGGAGGTCGCTCTCCAGGTCATGGAGTTCGAACCCCGGTTTCTGCAGAAGCTCGGGCGGCGGACCCGGCTGCGCCTGGATCTCCGGGACGACCCGCTCATGCGCCATGACGAGTTCCGGCTCCTTGCGGGACGCGCCCAATCGGATGTGACGGCCAAGTACCGGGCGGCGTAGCGGCTTGCCTTCCACAGTTGGCCCGGAGTCCGCGCCCCCCGGAGTCGTCGCGCACCGAGGTTGACCTCGGCGGACCGTCTGAACAGCTTTAAAGGCTGCCCCGCGTATGCCAGGCAGTTTTTCGTCGACAAACAACCAACGATGGATCCGCAAATGTTCGCTGTATTCAGGACGGGCGGCAAACAGTTTCGCGCCGAACCGGGTGCTACGCTGCTGATCCCCACGCTGGACGCCGAGCCGGGGGCGACCGTGACCTTCGAGGAGGTGCTGTTGGCGTCGGAGGGGGGCGAGGG
>VYAQ01000262.1 GCA_009844885.1 Gemmatimonadota bacterium | reverse complement strand
CTTGAATTCGAGGACCGCCTTCTGATCGACCTCGAAGAAGTCGGCGCCCGCATCGGCATGGATATGCGCGCGCATGTCGAAGCCGCCTCCGAGAAGAACGACCTGCCGTGCTCCCGCCGCGATCCCACGCTCGACGAAGCGGTTGAAATAGCGCGTCCGGAAACGGACCATGGTTGTCGATGGCGGGAAGACCCCGCCCAGCTGCCGCCCGACTGCCCGGGCCCGGCCGTCCGAGACCCACTGGGCGTGCGGGTCGTTGAACAGCGGATGCGCCTTTTCGGACTCAAGGGCCCGGATGGCTGCGATGACGAAGGCGGTTGCGCCGATTTCATTGATATCGATCATGATTCAGGGAGGGCTTGAGGGGACTTGACTGTCCGATTTTGTCGCAAAAAGGACTCTGGGATACGACAAAATCGGCGATTACGACAATATCGGACAAAACTCGGGTTGCCGAGCGCGTTTCGTCAACGTTTGCGGAGCCTCTGCACGGCGGTCGATCCCGACCTCCGGGCAACCACCACCCCCGACAGAATCACCGCCGCGCCGATGAGCTGCTGCGGGTTTGGCGTCTCGCCCAGCCAGATCCAGGCGGCTGCTAGCGCGATCACGGGCACCAGATTCTGATATACCGATGTGCGGCTCTGGCCGATCACGCGCACTCCCCGATACCAGAGCAGGTACCCGACCGCGATCGCGAAGACTCCCGCGTAGGCCACCCCCAGCCACGCTTCCAGGGAAACGGCCGCCCAATCCATGCTGAGCAGCTCCGGGAGACCCATGAGCACGAGGACGGGCATCGCCGCCCACAGCGTCCACGCGGTCATTTCGAGCACGCCGCGCCGCTTTGTCATGCGGCGCCCGTAAATGGTGTAGACCGACCAGGAGACCGCCGCCCCGAGAACCATCAGGTCGCCCCACCGTGCTCCCCCGACCTCGCCGGTACCTCCCATGATCAGGACGGCCGTGCCGGCCAATGTGGCGATGACGCCGGTGAGGATCCGCGGGTTGAACCGCTCCCTTCCCACCGCCAGCCCCAGGAGCAGGACCCAGACGGGGCTCGTGGAGAGGAGCAGGGCGGCGTTGCCGGTCAGTGTCCAGGCCAGTCCGTAGATGAAGCCGATCTGGAAGGTCACGTGGCCGAAGACGGCCAGCCCGAGGACCGGAAGCCAATCCTTGCGGGCGGGCATCAGCCGGCGCCCCTGCACGCGCAGCAGGATCCAGACGGCCAGCGCCGCACACGGGAATCGGAGGGCGTTGAAGGCGAGCGGGCCGATCTCGCGCAGGGCGGCCTTCACGACGGGGAAGTTGAGTCCCCATATGAGCGCGGTCGCGAAGAGGCCGAGGTCTACGGTGATGTCGTATCCCCTCGGTCGCCGGCGTCCGGTGCGCCGCGGTTGCATCCGCTCCCCCTTCAGTGCCACGGCGAGGGACTCGACTCCACCCTGTACAGAATGTAGTCCCGCAGTTTCGCGGCGGTGTCCCTCGCGATGTATGGCACAGTGACGACGCCTGACGACAGTTGCACCTCCAGCGTTGCCAGTCCCGTGCGGCGTTGCAGCGGGGAACGCTTCACGGTTACGTCCTGCACCTTGCGGAAGAGGAACGCGTCGACCCTGCTGCCGAGCAGCCCTCTGCGGCTTGCCAGTCCCTCTTCGTCGTGGAGATAACCACACCGACGCCAGCTCTGCAGGCCAATCAGTCCCGACAAAGCCAACCACAGGAAGCACCAGGCGGCGAAGGGCGCGCTCGCGATCGCCGCCGGTCCCCATTGGGCAAGAGTGAACACCGCGCCGCCGAGGACCGGGACGGCCACGGACCGAAGCACGAGCGCCCGGACATAGTAGGGTGATACGCGCATGAAGTCCGGGCTGGCCGGAAGGAGGGTGAGTCTCGGCGCCTCTGTCCCGAACATCTGGCGGCGCATCTGCTCGGCGGCCGAACCGTCGAGGAGCGGTACGGTCAGGTTCTCCGCGATCTCGAGGTTCCCGGGGTTCTCGCCGCCCGGTACCGGCATTGCCCCGGCGGGGAGCGCTTCGAGCCTGTACCGGCCGAACCAGCGCAGGACCAGGTTCTGGGACAGCTTGAGCTGTTGAATCTTGGCCGCCTCGACGACGACTTCCTTCTGGGTTAGGAGGCCGCCTTGGGAGCGAAACGCGGTTCCCTGCCGCCACAGCGTGAAGTCGTGATGGCGCAGGAACGCGCCGATGATGACCGCGAGAAACAGCAGGAGGAGTCCGGCAAGAGCCACCAGGATGACTGCCGTCGCCTGGCTGAGGGTGCCCAGGTCGGCGACGGCGGTCTGCAAACCGTCGAGTACGCCGAGGATTGCTTCCTCAAAGGGTTCGGCGGCCTGTGCCAATGCCGCGAGCGCCCCGGCCAGTACCAGCGCCTTCCGGTCGGCGAGCCCGATTCGCAGCATGTCCCTGTTGGTGAGCCGGACAAGGACCTCGCCAGTGGCTGGAGTCGAGGCGCCCTCCTGTAGTCTGGCGAGATCCTCGGTGCCGGCGTCCTCCTCGCCCAGGGGACGCTCCCGGCGGCCCTCTCCACCGCTCGCCCGTTTCCCGCGCCGCCCGCGGTCGACCCGGGTCCGCAACCAGTCGGCCAGTTCGGTGTTCACGGCGGGGAGGCGCCCCTCCGCCGTAGCGGTGCCAGCAGTGTCGAGCCGAACGGTGACCAGGCCCAGGATCCGGTCGACGAGCGAGCGCTCGACGTTGATGCCCTGTACCCGGTCGAAGGGCAGGTCGAGCGCGGTCCGTTTCACGAAGCCCTGGCGGATGAGTATGCGGTCTTCTTCGAGCTTGAACCGGAAGAACCAGTACCGGAGCAGGGCAGCGGCGACGATGGCCAGGACGACCAGCAGGATCGCCCACGGCCAGGAGCCCCGCGACAGGAAATCGAAGCGGGTGAGGTACGCGATGGCACCGAAGGAGGCCGCCAGTTGAAGATAGCTCCCGGCGACCGCCTTGATCGTGGCGCCGAGAAAGAAAACGACCGCGAACGGCGAAGTTCGCCGCCAGACGCCGTAGTCAGGCCGGCTCGCCGACACCGGACTCCATCGCCCCGGCTGCCTCGGCTTCGATGCGCGCCGAGACGTAGACCCACAGCTGTTCCGCCGTCTCGCCGCCGAGCCCGCGGATCTTGTGGGCCCCGCCGCCCGCGGGGAAGACGGACAGGTTGGCCAGACCGAACCTTCGGTCCAGAGGCGTGCTGTCTGTCTTGGTGTGCTGCACGCGGTTGAAGGGCACGGCCCGCACCGACCGCCAGAGCACGCCCGACCGGTACAGGATGTCCCGGTCACGAACGGCGTAGCCGCGGTAGGGCACGGCGATCATCGGCCATAACAGCGCCCAGAGAGAGATTACGCCGAACACGGCCCACGCGACCGTCGGCAGCAGAGGCGCGGCCCTGAACAGCACCGCCAGGCCACCTGTCGCGAGGCCGTAATGCAGGCCCGCCCCGATTCCTGCGAACACGAGAACACGGAGCAGCACGCCGACCTGCAGGCGCGGCGTGAAGTGCGGGTGCAGCGGCTGCCAGTCGACGTGCTCCGCGCTGGGCAGGGCTTCGGTTGGGACCTCGGCGTTAGCGAACATGCCGAGCCGTGTCATCTCTCGTCCTCCGGGTGACTCCTGTGGCATCTTCCGAACTTCGCCATCGTCTCACCAATGTAGTAGGCGGGAGTCGGAAAGCAGCATACGCGGAGTTGCCATGTCATGACCCACGACGAATACGCTCGCCGCGACGCCACGGCGCTCGCCGGGCTCGTGCGCGCCGGCGAGGTCACCCCGCTGGAGCTGATCGAGGTCGCGGTGCGGCGCCTGGAACAGGTCAATCCGGCGATCAACGCCGTCGTCTACCGCATGGACGCGGAGGCCCGCCAGCGCGTCGTCGGCCAACCCGCGGCCCGCCAACTTGCGGCCGGGGCGGACCGCGACGCCGTCTTCGCAGGTGTGCCATTTTTTGCCAAAGACCTGCTGAGCGGCTATGCCGGACACCCGACCTCGGGCGGCAGCCGCGTCGCCAGGGACCTGGTCGTCGAAGAGGACACGGAGCTGGTTCGGCGCGTGCGCGCGACCGGAGTGTCGATCCTGGGCAAGACCAACGTGCCCGAATTCGGCCTCTTGCCGTACACGGAGCCGGAGCTGTGGGGACCGTGCCGGAATCCGTGGGCGCTGGACCGCACGCCGGGGGGCTCGAGCGGGGGCTCGGCGGCGGTGGTCGCGGCAGGGGTCGTGCCGATGGCGGGTGGCGGCGACGGAGCGGGCTCGATCCGCATGCCCGCTTCGTGCTGCGGCCTCTTCGGGCTGAAGCCGACCCGGGGACGAATCCCGCCGGGGCCGCGCGACGCGGAGCCGTGGCGCGGATCGGTCGCCGAGCACGTGCTCACCCGCTCGGTTCGCGACAGCGCGGCGATGCTCGACGCCACACACGGAGCGGAACCGGGCGCGCCCTACAGGATCGAGCCGCCGGCCGCGCCATTCGCGCACGAGGTGGACGCCGACCCCGGTCGCCTTCGCGTCGCGTGGACGACCGAGCCAATCGTAGGATCGACCCTGCCCAGCGCCGATTGTCTGCAGGCGGTGGCCGAAACGGCAGAACTGCTGGAGGAACTCGGCCACCGCGTCACCGAGACCGCTCCCCGCATCGACGGCAGGGCCTTCGCCCGCGCTTTCATGCACATGGTCGCGGGCGAGGTCGGCGCCGAGTTCGAAGATCTGGCGCAAATCCTGGGGCGAAGGCCCCGCCGCACGGAACTCGAGCCGCTCACCTGGGCGCTCGGGCTGGTGTCCGGAGCGGTATCGAGCAGGGAACTGGCTGTGTCGCTGCGCACGCTCGAGCGCGCAGGCAAGGCCATCGGGCAGTTCTTCACCGACTACGACGTGCTGCTGACACCCACCGTCGCCACGCCGCCCCCGAAGATCGGCGCGCTGCCGCCGAGCCGGTTCGAACACCTCCAGCTGCGGCTGGTGGGCGCACTGGGGTCGGGTCGCCTGATCAAGGCGGGCCGGCTGCTGGAACGCATCGCCGACAGCGCGTTCGAATACACACCCTGGACCCCCGTCTTCAACATCAGCGGACAGCCCGCCATGTCGGTGCCTCTCCACTGGAACGCGGCCGGGCTTCCGATCGGAGTGCATTTCGTCGCGCGCGCCGGCGACGAGGCGACGCTCCTGCTCCTTGCCGGACAACTGGAGCGGGCGCGTCCATGGTTCGACCGGACGCCCCAGTTGGCGCTACCATGAACGCAAGCCGTATCCGCAACACCACCCGGAGGGACCCAATGCGCGCGCCCAACGCGACCACCGACCGCCCCACCTCGCCCACCATCCGCCGCCTCGCACCAAACGCCGCCGTCGCCGCCATCGCCGCGGCCGCCGCGACCTGCCAGCCCGCTCCCCAGGCCGGGGGAACCGCCGCCGGCGACCCGGCCGCCGCCGCGCCCGCCCAGCTCCGCATCGAGGTCACCCACGACGCCGCGCTCCACGATGGCCCGCTGACCGGCCGCCTGTACACGGTCTTCGCGCCCTCGGACGACCCCGAGCCGCGCATCGCGGGCTACAACTCGGCCCGCCAGCGCAACGGCGAGGTGCCGTTCTTCAGCGCCGATGTCGAGCAGGCCGCTCCGGGCGACGCGATGGTCATCGACGCGGGCGCGGACGGCTACCCGTACCGCCGCCTCGGCGGCCTCCCCGCCGGCGACTACTGGGTCCAGGCGATCCTGCACGTCTACACCGAGTACGAACGCGCCGACGGACACACGATCTGGGCGCCCCAGGACCAGTGGGAGGGGCAGCGCTGGGCCTTCTCGCCGGGCAACTACTTCAGCGAGGCGCGCCGGGTCCGGATCGATCCGGCCAGCGACGACGTGATCAGCTTCGAGCTCACCGGCGAGATCCCGCCGATCGAGGTGCCCGCAGACACGGAGTGGGTGAAGCGCATCAGGATCCAGAGCGAGATCCTGTCCGAGTGGTGGGGCCATCCCATGTACCTGGGCGCGGTCGTGCTGCTGCCCCGCGGATTCGACGAGAACCCCGACATGCGCTACCCGCTCGTGATCGAGGAGGGGCACTTCACGCTGGATCCCGTATTCGGATTCACCACCGAGCCGCCGTCCGGCGAGGCGCTGTTCTCGCAGATGCGGCGCGAGGCGGGTGGCATGCGCGAGTCAGGCTACGATTTCGCGCAGGCATGGATGGGTGACGACTTCCCACGCGTGGTCGCGGTCATATTGCAGCATCCGACGCCCTACTTCGACGACTCCTACGGCCTCAACTCGGCCAACAACGGACCCTACGGCGACGCCATCCACGAAGAGCTGATCCCGTACATCGAGGAGAACTTCCGGCTGATCGGCGAGCCGTACGCGCGCGTGATGACCGGCGGTTCGACCGGCGGCTGGATCTCGCTCGCCAAGATGCTGCACTACCCGACGTACTACGGCGGCACCTGGACCTACTACCCCGATCCGATCGACTTCCGGCGATATCAGCTCGTGAACATCTACGAGGACGAGAGCGCGTTCATCGTGCCCGGATCGGTGCCGGGCGCGCCCGAGCGCATGTTCCAGCGGACGGTCGAGGGCCAGCCGGTGGGCAGCAACCGCCAGATCAGCCAGCTGGAGGTGGCGCAGGGCTCGCGGGGGCGCGGGGCCGGGCAGCTCGATGCCTGGCACGCGGCGTACGGACCGACCGACGAGGACGGCTATCCGAAGCGGCTGTGGGACCTGGACACGGGCATCATCGACCGCGAAGTGGCCCACTACATGCGCGACAACGGCTACGATCTGCGCCACTACGCCGAGGAGAACTGGTCGCGGATCGGCCCGGACCTGGTCGGCAAGATCAGGATCTACAACCCCGAGATGGACCACTTCTACCTGCCGTACGCGGTCTACCTGATGGAGGAGTTCCTCGAGAGCACGACCGACCCCTACTACGCCGGCGAGTTCATCCACGGCGCCCCGATGAAGGGTCACGGCTGGTCGCCGTTCACGAACGCCGAGCTCGTGCGCCAGATGGCGGCGCATGTGGCGGACAACGCGCCCGAGGGGGCGTCGACGGCGTGGATGGAGGGGCGTTAGAG
>VYAQ01000084.1 GCA_009844885.1 Gemmatimonadota bacterium | reverse complement strand
CTCCTGGGGTGTTGCGGGTCGCGCGTGGTTTGTCGGGTCGCGTCCGGTCCGCGAGTCGCGCCGGGCATGAACTCTTCATGAGCGGCGTCGGACCATGGGGCAATCTTGGGGTGTGAAACGCCGGAAATCAAACGGGGACGGCCGGGTTCACCGTGGACGTCTATTCGTCGGGACTGATGTCCCCTCCGTCCACCTGCACGAGCGAGCCCGCAACCGCGCGGTAGTGCCGCGTCTGTCTCACCGTGGGTTCGGCCGCCATCGCCACCCCCTCCGCCCGGGTCAGGAACGTCACCGAAACCTCCCTGTCTTCACTGTCGATGGAGAGCGACTCGATCCGGATCCGGTCCCCGAGAAGGACGGCGGTCACGCTTTCCCAGCCTTCCCCTTTGCGCACTAGTGCGGCGAGGTAGTAGAAGGTGCCGCTGCCCCCGGGCCGGTCGATGAGGACGACCGCCGCATCCTCGCCGGGGTTTCCATCCAGCTCGCCCCGCGCGACAAAGCCGGAGAGGGAGACGCGGCGAACGGTGGCTGCGGATTCGTCGTAGCGGTGCACGTACTCCCCGTTGGCGAGCCGCACGGTGTCAGGTTCTCCCGTGGAGAGAGGGGGGAGGGTGTAGAGGGCGTCGCCGAGGGTGTTGCCCGGGGCGCCGCCCGTGCTGTCCCGGCCGCTATCACCCGCGGGGGGCTGCTCCCCCGTGCAGGCGGCGCCATGAGCCAGTACGATCATGGTGCTGACGACTCGGCCGAGCATGTCTCCTCCCATGGTTGGAAGCACGGTCGAATCATAACTTCGGTGGGCGGCGCGGGCTTTGATCCCATGCCTCCTCCACCAGCTGAAGGGAAGGGTTTCGGATGCGAATTCTGTTAGTGTCCACCGTTGCATTGGCCCTGGTGGCGCCGCCTCTGCGGCAGAGCGCGCTGGCTCCACGGGGGCTGGCCGAAATCGATCCCGCGACGTTACCGGCTTTCGGTGCGGACGACGGGAAGTTGCTCTGCAGCGTGAAAATCCTGCGCGAGAGGCACGACCACAAGTACACCGTCGACGACATCCGGGCAATGGTGGCGGAAGCCGACGTAATCGTACGAGCCGTAGCCGTTGACTCGGCACGCGCGGAGGGGCCGCCGGAGCTTGGACTTCCATTCCGGAAAACCGGGCACCGGATAGATTTCCGCACGCAGGAAATCCTCGCCGGCCCGTGGCCGGATACGGTGTTCACATTGCCGGGGAATGTTGTGGACCAGGACAACTTCAACACACTTGCGGTTCCCTACGGGATAATGAGGGAGTCGGATCGGCCTGGCCCATGCTACGCGCTCGAGTATCGCATCGGAGGAGAATACCTCTTTCTGCTCGAGCCCGAGACCCGCGCCCATCCGGGCTCTGCGATGACCGCCTGGTGGATGCCGCTGGGCCCCACAAACGAACAGATTCGCGGTGCCGACGATCCCTGGGTCCGGTGGGTTCGCGACCAGTTGCCGGCCCGTTGACGACCAATCCAAAGGTACGCCCGATGGACAGACGAGACTTCGTGAAGACAGCAGCGGCGGGAGCGGCGGCGGGCGCCGTGCCCGGTTTGGCTGGCGCGCCACCGGCCCATGCCGCGGAAGCTGCTGCCGCCTCCCCCGCCATCCACACCCGCGCCACCCGGCCCGTCCTCGTCGCGGACGTGTCCTCGATCCGGTTCCGCAACGGCGGTCCCGAAAGCGCGATCGAGCGCGCATTCCGCGGCATTACCGAGGGCGAGGACATCCTCGACGCGTGCGTCGCGGGCGTGAACATCCCGGAACAGGACCCCGAGGAGCGCGGGATCGGGTACGGGGGCCTGCCCAACGCCGACGGCGTGGTCCAGCTCGACGCCTGCCTGATGCACGGGCCGCGCAAATGGGCGGGCGGGGTGGCGGGACTCGAGGGCGTGAAGACCCCGTCGCTCGTCGCGAAGGCGGTGGCCGAACTGACCGACCACCACCTGATCGTGGGCAAGGGGGCGCAGGAGTTCGCGCGGGCTCTCGGCTTCGAGATCCACGACGATCTCAACACGGAAGCCTCCCGCGCGCTCTGGCTGGAATGGCGCCGCCGCGTCGACCCCGGTCACTGGCTCGATCCGGAAGAGCGGCTGCGCGGCAGGGAAGGCCCCGGCCAGGACGCGCCCGCCCGCATGCGCCGCTTCCACGACGCCGCCCTGGCGGCCGGTCTCTCCATGGTCGACGACGGCCTCATCGACCCGGACTCGTTCTGGGGCACCACCAGCCTCGAAGCCGTCTCGCCCGACGGCGACATCTGCGGCGTGACCACCACCAGCGGGCTCTCGTGGAAGATCCCGGGCAGGGCGGGGGACTCCCCGATTCTGGGCGCGGGCCAGTACGTCGACAACGATGTTGGCGCGGCGGGCTCGACCGGCCGCGGCGAGGCCAACCTCTACAACCTGAGCTGCGCCATGATCGTCGAGTTCATGCGGCAGGGCATGGGGCCCAAAGACGCCGGCATGGCCGTGCTCGGGCGTGTCCGCGACAACACGGTCGAGGCCCGCCTGCAGAACTCGCGCGGTCTGCCCGGCTTCGACCTGCGCTTCTTCATCCTCAACAAGGCCGGTGACTACGCTGGCGTCGCCATGTACGGATCGGCCGAATCGGCGTTCGCGGTGTGCGACGAGAACGGGGCCCGGGAGGAGCCGCTGGAAGGGCTGCTGGAAGGATCGCCGCGGGACTGAGGGGGGGGCCGCAGCGCTGAAGGTGCCGCGCCGCTCTTGAAGGGGCCGGTCGACCTCGGTCAGTCGGCGTCGTCCTCCGAGTGGTGCCGCGCGATCCGCGCCAGCTTCGGGCCGATGGACGACATCACCGCCGCGAACAAAACCACTGCCCAGCCTGCCGACAGGATCAGGTGGGCTCCGACGAGCGCCCGCGCACCGACTGAAACCGGGGCGACGGTCGCGTAGTCCTGCCCGAGCGCGGTGAAGAATGCAAAGGATACCCAGTCGATGATCCCGGTGCCGGCGTCGGCGAACGCGCCGGGACTGAAGCGCTCCAGCATTCCGTAGAACCCGGCGAAGAGAACGATGATCGTCAGGTAGCCGACCGCAAAACCGCCGATCGGAACCCACATGACGCGCAGGTAGTCGATGAGGTGGCCATAGACCCGCAGCCGCGGCTCAAGCCAGGTGATCGCGAGTCGCCCGACTAGGAACGCGGCCGCCGGGACCACGAACATGGAGAGCAAAACGGCCAAAGCGATCTGCCACATCCGACTCCCCGAGTCCAGCCGGCCGGTGGCCAGCATGAACACCAGGAGCGCGACGGGCACGGCCGCGCCAAGGAGCAACAGGGCGGGAGGCCGGGTGTCGCGCCATCCGTCATGCCGATGGGTGAGGAGGCCGGCGATCAGCGCCATTAGAGGCGCAAAGCCGACCGGCAACACCGGCAACAGGGCCCTGTTCAGGTTCATCCCATCCGGATGGGAGAAGTTGCCCATCGCAATCAAAGCGGGGAGGAGCCCAATGGAGAGCAGGATGGATGCAATGAACGTCTCGCGGCTCATCTCGCTATACCCGGAGAGGCGTGCACCGCGAACCCTGATCAAACCGACCGACAGGGCAAGAACCGGCGGGACCAGGTATCCCCAGGGGTTGCCGGGCAACAGGCCAGCGATCAGTGCCGAGGCCATTCCGACGATCGAACCGATGAGGATGCCGGTCCAGAGTCCGCTGTCCGGTGTTCCGCGGAGCCCCACGCCCACACCGACCGCGAGCCCGCAGCCCGCCCCCAACAGCACATCGGTATGAACCCCGGTGATCGCGTAACCAAAGGGTACGACGACGATGGCGACGGCGACCGCGATCCGTACCGCCGGCCAGATCAAATGATCCTGCATTCTGGTTACCTCCGGGCGCTGGTGTGTGCGAAAGCTAGTGCGGAGGTCCGCGGAATGCTGGCCTGGAATGGCGCTATAGTTTAGTTTACGCCCTAACCTAAACTAACAGCAATCCATCGTTCAGGATGCCCGGACATCACATCCGTCTGACCTGGCGCCACGATCCCATTCTGTACGCGCCCCCGAAGTACCGGCGGGCGTGTGCGTACGATGCCTTCCTTCCCGACCCGCTCGCTGACGTTCGCGTCGCGCTCGACGGGGCCACGGCGGGCGTCGTATCGGATGCCGAGGGTGCGATCCGCGCGTTGAATTCGGATCGCTCCGATGTCCTCGCCCCTCTCGCCCGCCTGCTGCTCCGCACGGAGTCGATCTCTTCCTCCAGGGTTGAGGGGATTGCGGTCGGCGCACGGGCGATGGCACGTGCCGCATCGCGGGCGGAATCGGGTTTGCGCGTCGGTGCGACGGCCCTTGAGGTGTTGGACAACGTGAACGCCATGCGGGCCGCAATGGACGCGGCGTCGGCCCAAAGCCGGTTCACTACCGCGGACATCGTCGGGATACACCGGCTCGTCATGGCCCACGCGACCAACCGCCACGTCGCGGGACAGGTGCGGACGATCCAGAACTGGATCGGGGGAAACGACTACAACCCGTGTGGTGCCGACTTTGTGCCCCCTCCGCCAGAACACGTTCATCCGCTGCTGGAGGACCTGACGGACGCGGTGAACCGCGAGGACCTCCCACCCCTGGTGCAGGCAGCGCTGGTGCACGCGCAGTTCGAGAGCATCCATCCCTTCGAGGACGGCAATGGACGGACCGGTCGCGCACTTGTCCAGGTCGTGCTCCGCCGGCGTGGCATCGCGCCCCACTACGTTCCCCCCATCAGCGTGATCCTGGCTGCCGACAGGGACGCCTACATTGCGGGGCTGGGCCGGTTCCGGTTTGGAGACTCGGTGCGCTGGGTCGCCGAGTTCGCGGAAGCCGCGGCGCGCGCCGCCGCACTTGCGTCCCGTTACCTGGGTGCTGTGCGCGACCTGCAGGACCAGTCGCGCCGTCAACTGGCGGCGGGCCCGAACCCGCGAGCCGATGCCGCGGCGTGGGCGGTGATCGATGCGCTGCCGGCTCATCCGGTCATGTCTGCGGCCGACGCCATAGCCGACACCGGGCGGGCCCCGTCGGCGGTGCACGCCGCCGTGCAGCAGCTTGTGGACGCGGGCGTGCTGATTCCGCTGTCCAAGTCGAAACGCAACCGTCTCTGGGAAGCCGCGGGGCTGCTTGAACTGGTGGAGGGGCTGGAAGCCGGACGACCGCCGAGTCAGGCCGACATCGTCAGCACATCGTAGAGCGGAATGCGGGCGTCCCGCGTGACCAGCACCAGGCCTTCCGCCTGCGCCTGGGCGATCAGCATTCTGTCGAACGGGTCACGGTGATGGTTTGGCAGGGCCGTGCTTCGTTCAGCATGCTCAAATGTCAGCGGCAGGTGCGTAAATCCCCTGTCCTGTACCACGGACGCCAGGTTGCTCGGTGCCGCCAGACGTCCCTTGGCCTTCTTGATCGCGATTTCCCAGCCCGAGACCGCGCTGATGAAGACCTCGTTGTCGGGATCGGCGATGGCCTCGCGAGTCGCTTCGGCGATCTGCTCCCAGTCGGACAGCCACCAGAGGAACGCGTGCGTGTCCAGCAACAGCCGCATCGTCACTCGTCGCCCGGATAAAGCCTGGAGCTTTCGAACGCGGCGATGATGTCGTCGTCGTCCGTGTCGAAGTCCGGAGCCAGCCGGATCCGGCCCTCGAGGCCACCGGGCTCCCGACGATCGAGTCGCTCGCGGTAGGGCGTCAGTCGCAACCAGGGGCGCCCCGACTTGCAGATCACGATCTCCTCGCCCTGCCAAGCCAATCGGGCCAGGCGGGAGAGCTGGGACTTGGCTTCGTGCATGTTGACCCTCATGGGAGCACCATCCGGTCGGTTTGGAGGTCAGGCATTAGCTAGCCTAAGTCTAGCTAATCACAATGCTCCCGGAAAGACCGCACGAGGGCTCAGGGTCCCCGCTAACGCGGTCGCCTTTACGGGCCGCCTCCCAGATCCACCAACTCGATATTCCGCCAGCGCACCTTGATCCCGCCACCGTCGTGGATCTGTAGCGCGATCGAGCCCGCGCCGGCACCGACGCCCTCATCCACCAGATCCACCATACGGGTGCCGTTCAGCCATGTCGTGACCCGGTCGCCCACAGCGCGCACGCGCATCGTGTTCCAGTCGCCCATCCGGAGCGCTGCGTCGAGCGCGGGGTCGGGCTGGATGAGCCATCCGCGGCCGTACGATTCGTAGATGCCGCCGGTGAAGAGGCCCGGGGGCGCGACCTCGGCCTGCCATCCGCTGACCGTCGTGCCTTCGACGCTGGAGCGGAAGAAGACGCCGCTGTTGCCGTCGGCCTCCTGCTGGAAGTCGACGGTCAGGTCGAAGTCGCGGAAGGTGCGGTCGGTGGTGAGGTAGCCGTAGGCCGCGTCGGGGCCGCTTTCGCAGACGAGTTCGCCGCTGTCGACGTACCAGCGTTCGGTGCCGTGGACCTGCCAGCCGTCGAGGTCGGTGCCGTTGAAGAGCGAGACCGGTTCGAGGGGCAGGATCCTGATGCTGCGGTAGTAGACGTTGCGGCCGTGGTCCTGCAGGCCGATCGGGCCGGACGCGGCGCGCCCGTACTGCGGGAAGGGCGCGAACTTGCTGGCTGCGACGAGCGCCTCCCATTCGGGCGAGCCGAGCACGTATTCGACGGTTTTCGTGCCGTTGAGCCAATGCTCGACGTGGTTGTTGGCGATGCGGATGCGGGCGGTGTTCCACTGGCCGGGGCCGTGCAGGGTCTTCTCGCCGGCCGCGTGGAGGTCGTAGTTGTCGCCGGTGAGGTGCGTGTTCATGTCCATCGTGCCCATCTCGATGTACGCGGTGTCGTCGAGGACCTGGTACTCGGGCGCGTTGTGCCAGATCGCGGCGCCGGGCTCCTCGATCACCCGGTAGAGAACGCCGCTGTTGGCGACCTCGGAGAGCATGAATTCGAACTTGAGGTCGAAGTCGGTGAAGGACTCGGTGGTGACGATGTCGCCGCCGATGGGGACATCCGGATCGGTGGCGGTCGCGCCGACGACAAGGGCGCCGTCGATCACGGCCCAGCCGGTGTCGGGGAAGGCGTCGAGGTTGTAGCCGCGCCAGCCCGCGGTGGTCTCGCCGTCGAAGAGGAGGCGCCAGCCGGCGGCGCGCTCGGCCTCGGTGAGGGTGTTGGGG
>VYAQ01000252.1 GCA_009844885.1 Gemmatimonadota bacterium | reverse complement strand
GATTCACATGTTCCTCCGGATGGGGCTGGTGTCGTTGAAGCCGCTTGAGAATATGGAGGACCCCGTCGGGGGGCCAGTGGGGCCGGGGTCAGCGTGGGGCGGGTTACGCCGGCGGCAGCTCCCCGTTCAGTTCCATGTAGACGCGGCCGATGGCCCTCGACGCCTGACTGGAACGCAGCGACCAGTCTTCCAGAGCCCCGAAGTCGGCCTGCGCGATCGCTTCTTCCAGCGTGAGCCCGGCCGTGTGGAGGCGGTTGGCCTCGGCGATGACCTGGACGACGGCCTGCCGGTAGGTTTCCAGCTCCTCGGCGAGTACCGCGGGCGAATCCACGAAGCCGTGCCCCGGCACGTAGATGTCCACGACCATCGCCTGAGCGGCTTCGATCATCGCCACCCACTCGGAGGGGTATGCCGAGCGCATCGCCGGAAAAACCCGGTTCAGATACGCCTCGCTCATGAAGAGAATCCTCTCGGCGGGCAGGTACACCACCAGGTCGCCACCGGTGTGGGCGCGTCCCAGGAAGAGCAGCTGGATCTCGCGCCCGCCAAGGTGGAGCGTTTCGCGGCTCTCGACCAGGTGGTCGGGCACGACCACGGGAGGCGCGTCATCGGGCCGGATCGGGTTGTCGGCGACCGCCTGCAGCACCGCCTGCGAGGTGGGATGCGCGTAGAAGCGGGCGTCGGTGGGGAACTCGGAGTTGCCGGCCGTGTGGTCCCCGTGGTCCGAGCAGACGACGACATGGGTGATGGGCCGGTCGGTGATGCCGGCGATGGTCTCGACCATGAGCCGCGTCTCTTCCGGGCTGCCCTGGCCGTCGGCGACGAGGACGCCTTCATCCGTCACGACGAACATGCTCACCGTGGTGAAGCGCTCGTCGCCCGCGGAACGCAACTGCTCGTAGGAGTACACCCCGGGCGCGAGTTCCTGTACGCGCGGGAAGTCGGCGTCGGTGTAGCCGCGGGTGTAGGGGTCCGCTGTGCGGAGGACATCGTCGGCCGTCGCGTGGGTGGTGGTGGCGCCGGGTGCGTCATCGGGCGCGGGGGCGCAGGAGAGGGCCAGGAGCGTGATCGGCGCGAGGACGACGAGTGGGGGCCGGGGTTTTGCGGGTGCGGCGTTCATGGGCGGGACTCCTGAACGGGCGATGCTCTGTCGCGGCACTGTGCCGTGGGTGGCAAAGGTCGCCTCTGGAGTGCGCGCGCGCTACAATGATGCGCGGAAAACGAGCGCGGGGGCGCATGGGCGGACACCCGCGCGGGGTGGAACCCGGAAACGGAGAACTGGCGATGAAATATCGGAGGTGGGTGCTGGCGGCGGCCGGAATGATGCTGGCTGCGCCTGGGACCGGTGACGCACAGCAGGGGCGCCGCGCGATGAACGCGGAGCAGCGCGCCACGATGGCCGCCCGCCAGGCGGAGGCGCTCCTGGTGGACATGCGGATGGAGCGGCCGATCGAGGCCCTCAACTCCGTCTGGATCGAGGAGCTCACCTGGATGGAGGTGCGCGACGCGCTCCGCGACGGCAAGACGACCGCGATCATATCGACGGGCGGGATCGAACAGAACGGCCCGTATCTGGCGACGGGCAAGCACAACGTCGTGCTCACGGGTGCCTGCGAGGGGATCGCGCGCAAGCTGGGCAATGCGCTATGCGGCCCGGTGCTCAAGCTCGTCCCGGAAGGCGACATCGACAACCCGTCTGGCCACATGCGGTATCCGGGCACGATCAGCCTGCGGGAGGAGACGTTCCGCGCCGTTCTGGACGACATGGCGAGCAGTCTCCGCGCCCACGGCTTCACCGACATCGTCTTCATCGGCGACAGCGGGGGCAACCAGGCCGGGATGGCCGCGGTGGCGGCCGACCTCAACGAGCGCTGGCGCGGGAGCGCGCGCGCCCACTTCATTCCCGAGTTCTATCGCTACTCCGAGGTCTTCGAGTGGATGGAGAGCGAACTCGGGATCGTCCAGACCACGAACGACGGCTTCCACGACGACTTCGTGATCACCGCGATCATGATGACCCAGGATCCGGCCTCGGTCCGCCACGGGCAGCGCCTCGCGGCGGGGAAGGCGTCGATCAACGGTGTCAGCATCGCCGACAAGGAAGCGACCATCGACGTCGGCAACAAGCTGCTGGGCTTCCGGGTCGACCAGACGGTGAAGGCGATCAAGGCGGCGACCGCGGGCGGCAACTGAGGGCGATTGCGGCCGCGGGTGCGGCGGGTGATCCTGCTCATATACTCATATACTCATATACTCACCCAAGGAGAGACCGAATGATACGCAGATTGCTGGTGGTGGCCGGGTTGGCTGCCGCACTGGGTCTGGGCGCACCGGACGGTGCGACGGCCCAGGAGGCGGGCGACGGCCTCATCGAGGTCGGTGCGATGGCGCCGGACTTCGAACTGACCGGGGCGACCCGTCACGGAGTTCTTCAGGACGGCGTACGCCTGAGCGACTACCGCGGCGAGACGGTGGTCCTGGCGTTCTTCTTCAGAGTCAGGACGCGTGGCTGAACGGTTCAAATGAGAGCGTACCGTGATCAGTACGCAGAACTGTTCAACGAAGGCCGCAACGTGGTGCTCATGGCGATCTCCAACGATTCGGCGGAGGAGGGCGCTTCCTGGCTGAAGGACGAAGACTTCCCCTACCTGTTCGGCAGCGACCCCGACGGCGGCGCCTTCACGGCGTTCGGCGGGTCGCTGAGGGACAACGGAATGGTCGGGAGCCGCGCCGTGATCGTGGTCGGTCCCGATGGCCGGGTGGCGAAGGTGATGCCACAGTTCAACCAGGTCGATCCGGCCGCGTACGATGAACTGGCTGCCGTGATCGACGAGGTAACGCCGGAGCCGGAGGAAGGGTAGGGTAGGGGGTTTAGCCGGCCGACTCCTGGCCGGCCCCCAGCATCGACTCCACCGAGCCCACCAGGTCCTGCCCCGGACCCACGCCGGTGGAGACGATGCGCCCATCGCCATCGACCAGTACGACGATCGCGGTCGTGAGCGCCTGGTAGGCTCTCACGGCTTCGCCGCCGGCGTCGTACACGAAGGCGTAGCCGGGTTCGTGCCGCTCAATATGGCGCCGTATGCGCCTGGGCGACTGGTTCACCGCGACCGCGACAGCCACCACGGTGACGCGGTCGGAGAACCGCGCCTGGATCTCGTCGATCTGGGGTTGCAGCGCCTCGCACTGCTCGCACCACGACGCCCAGAACTTGATCAGGGCGGGGCCGCTTCCCACCACGTCGAGCAGCGACACGGCGTTGCCGTCCAGGTCCTGCACCTGGGCGTCCGGCGCCGGCGTGCCGGGCGGAAGGCCCAGTCCACCGTCCTGGGCGGCGGCGGTGCCCGGGCCGGCCGCGGCGAGCGCGATCGCCATCAGGAGAATCGCGGTGGTTTGCGCCCACCGGGACGCGCGCGCGCTGCCGGCGCTGCTGAAGGCCATCCTCTCCAAGCTCACTGATCTGCTCCTCACAGGTTGTATCCGACCTGAATAAAGTAGTACTCCGCCACACCGAACATGACCAGAGCCGCGAGTCGCTTTACCGTCACCATCCACTTCCCGGACTTCGGAAGGCGCGACAGCGTGCCCGAGAAAAGCCCCACCGCGACCAGCAGCGCTGTCATCCCCAGGGAGAAGACGAAAAGGTAGAGGAATCCCATTGCACCGGCCCTCGTGGCCGCGACCCACGCCAACACGGCCGCAAACGCCGGGGCCCCGCACGGGGCGGCGACCACCCCTGACGTCGCGCCCAGCACGAAGACGGCGCCGTAGGACCCTCCCTCCCGGCTCCCGGCCCACGTGAGCAACCGCTGCGGCACCTTCACCGGAATCACGTCGAGCATGGCCAGCGCAAAGAGCACGAGCAGGTTGCCGATCGCGAACAGCGCCCACGGGCTGGAGCTCACGGTGCCGAAGAGCGTCCCGGTAAGGCCCGCGAGGAGTCCGAGGAAGGCATAGAGCAGCGCCATTCCCACGACGTAGGTCATGGTCAGGGCCACCGTCCGCCGCATGGGCTGCCCGTCCGTCGCCGTCCCGGAGATCACGGACGCCGTGATGGGGATCATGGGGTAGACGCACGGCGTCAGGCTGGTCGCCACGCCGGCTCCGAAGAGTACGGCGAGGGCGAGAAGCGGGCTGGAGGCGAGCGTTTCGGACAGACCCCCGGCCGCCTCCTGGACGAGGACAGCCGGGACGACTTCCGTCACGGTCGGGTCATTTGCTGCCGCGACGCTTGGCAGTTCGTCCGCTGCTGCGTCCGGAACTCGCGCTTGCGCCCGAACTGCGGCCGGCCACGGATGATCCGATGCTCCTGCCCCCCGAGTATCCGCCGCCCGTACTGACGGACCGCGGCCCGCGATATCCTCTGCCGGCGATCACTCGTCCACCACCGGATCTCGACGGCGCGCGATTGACATCCACCGCAACGGGCCTGTAATACCCACCGCCCCAACCACCCCAGTAGCTCGAATACCCGTAGCCGTAATAGCCGGGATAGCCGTAGCCGTAGCGGCCGTAGCGGCCGTATCCGTACATCAGGGGGGAGTAGTAGTAGCCGAAGGGGCTTGTCATGTATACACGGCGGGTGCGCTGGTCGGATCCGTACGCCTCGTCGGCGAGCGGTCCACCTCCGCCGAGCGCGAAGTGCTCCGGATACGAGATGGCCACGACGATGTCGATCACCTCTGCCGCCACGCCAGCGTCGTCAAGCCGGATCAACTGTTCGGAATCCAGCCCGTCGAACTCCTGCCGGATCTGGGCGAGCCAACCCGCGACCGCCTTTGCATCGACGTTGCGCGAAGCGTCGATCACGTCGTCGAGCGTGACGCGGGCAGCCGCAAAGAACTCGGCTCCCTGTAGAAGGAACGGGAGGGGCTCGGTGCGCCGCGGCAGTCCCAGGTCCTCCAGGACGGAGTCATCCGCGTGATTGTACCACTGGGACCAGGCGGTCGTGCCGCCGTTCGCCCGTAGGGCCCGTACATCCAGCCACTCGCCGGGGCCCGGCATCGAGATGATGCCGGTGCTGTTGCGAACCGTCCCGTTGTCGCAGGTCAGGTTGGACACTGTGTACAGGCGGCGACCGTCATCGGAGAATCGGGCGGACTCGGTCCCGCCGCAGTCTTCCTGCTCGACCGGGTGCGGTTGCCCGTCCGCCTGGTAGCTCTCGCGGTGCGTGATCTCGCCGTCCACGATGGTGAGCATCTCCACGTCGGCGCCGCTCGGCACGAAGCAGAGGATGCCCCTGTCGGCAGCGGCCTCGCTGTCGGCGGGCCATTCGGCCTGGGTCGGAACGTTCGGCTCCCAGCAGCCGAGGTAGGGCTGCCACCCCGCTCGCATCTCACCGGTCTGCGCCTGAGCGGCGCCGGGGATCGCGGCAAACAGGAAACCGGCCAGCACACTGATACCCTTCGTTCTCGTCAACATGTCTGATCCCCTTGCGTCGCGCATCGTTTTCCTCCGTGCCGGGTGCGTCCGTCCCGGTGCGTTCGCCGTCACAGCCTGAATCCCATCCCGAACGTGACCTGCAGCCCCGCCAGATCGAGATCCGGGAAGCCCACAAAATCGCTTGACAGCGGGGCGCTCGCGAAACCGTATCTGGCTTCGCCCACCAACAGCACCCGGCCGTTCACGGCGACGTCCACCCCGCTGAACAGTTGTATCGTAGCTCCCCTGTCCCGCGAATAAAAGCGGTCGCCGAAGATCTCCAGGGTCTCGTAGTCGATAAAGTCGCCGTGCTGCACGAAGCGGTACGAAACGATGCCCCCGGCGACGCCCACATACGGGTTCCACGTTTCCGGAACCCACGCGAACCGGCCAATCGCTCTCCCCCGATCCTTCAGGTATGTCTTCACTCCGACGGTGATGGGCCTGATCGAGAACTCGGTGGTCTGCTCGATCGGCAGGTCGTCCTGATCCACCCACTCGCGGAACTCCGACCTGGTCTTGGCGTTGGTGTATCCGATACTGAGGACCAGGTCCAACCGCGGCGTGGCCCGGATCGCCAGATCTCCTCCGATCGAAGCGCTGGCCAGATCCCGGGTATCGACCGTCAACTCCTCGCGGGTCAGGTCCCACAGGCTCTGCGTGCCGTCTCCGCTCCCGGCGCGGGGCATGTGCAGCCCTGCCCTGAACGTGAAGGTCGCCCTGGGTGTTCCGAAGAGGAAGTCACGGTTCTGGGCACTTGCCGCTGCCGGTGCCGCGGCCCCCAGCAAGAGAACGCCAAGAACGCTGCCAAGCACGGGCCCGGCCCCGGAACTCCATTCTCTACCGAGCATGTTCGGTCTCCTGGTTAGCGGGTTCGGCGATACTCATGCGCAAGACCCGTGCCGCTCCGGACGTGTGCTGTGGCGGACTTCGGAGCCGAGACGGATTCGGGCAGTCCCCGCGTGGGGACAATAAGCGTCCACTCGGGGTGACACCTCGTCCGATCCGGCATCAGCCGATTGTCCGCTGCAGGTACGCCTTCAGACGCTCCCAGGCGTCGGCGGCCGGCGCGGCGCGCAGTTCAGGATCGCCGTCCACGCGGAGCCAGAAGCCGTGATTCACGTCATCGTAGATGTGCAGGTCGTGCTCGACGCCGGCGGCGCGCAGCGCATTCTCGAAAGCCGCGACGGATTCGGGAGACGGACCGTTGTCGAGCGCGGCGAAGGTCCCGTAGACCTCGTGACCCAGCCGCGCGACGACCTCCGGGTCATCCACCAGGCGGCCGTAGAAGATGGCCGTCGCCTCGTGGTTGACGCCGTCGAGGCCGAACGAGAGCGCGACCCCTCCGCCGAAACACCATCCCATGGCACCGACCCGTCCCGTGACGTCCTGACGGCCCCGGAGGTAGGCCACAGCGGCGTCGAGGTTCGCGATCATCGCTTCCGGATCCGCCTGCGCCTCGCGAACCAGCGCCATGTTCTCATCGCGATTGGAGCCGGTGCGCCCGCGGAAAAGATCGGCCGCGAGCGTCACGTACCCCTCGTCCGCGAAGTCGTCGGCAAGTTGCCGCACGCGGTCCTGGAGGCCGTTCCATTCGTGGATGACCACCAAAGCCGGAAACGGACCGTCGCCGTCGGGTACGGCGAGGTAGCCGGTCGTGAGTTCGTCGCCATCCACATAGTTGAGGTCGCTGCCCTCCAGGGCCCCGCCCTCGCCGATGATCGCGGGGGGCAGCTCGGGGG
>VYAQ01000281.1 GCA_009844885.1 Gemmatimonadota bacterium | reverse complement strand
GGCCGACGAGGCCGGCACCGACTGGTACTCGGCCCGCAAGCGGGCCCACGCCAGCGCCAGCGGCACCCTCACCGGCCCCGATGTCGGGGTCTGGCGCCGCCAGTGGGCCCTGGGCGGCCGTCGCCGCACCCCGTCGGCCCGTTCCCGCCGCTGGCCTGATCTGTAACCACCTGGAATCACGCCCGTAGTGACCGCGCAACAAATCGGTGCGGTCAACCGTCGATGCTCGCAGATTGGGAAAGTCGAAGGATCTGTTGGAGTCAACTCGACTGCTACAGGCTGGGAGGTAGCGTGCGTGTAGTCAAGCTTTCACGACGAGGGTCCTCGCGGCCCGGTCGTGCCAGCCTCGGCGGCGGTGGTTGAACAGCAGGGAGGCTTGGACCAGCAGGCCCGGCACGATCAACAGGAGGTACCCGGCGGCGGGGATGGCCCAACGAAGGACTGAAGCGCCCCAGCCGGGCCGCGAGCCGTTGTCGGACCTGACAATCTTGATGCCGGCGACCATCTTGCCGAGGGTTCTGCCCTTGAGCGCCGCGAAGACGATCTCGTAGGCGGTCGGGACCAGGACGACTGCGACGAGGAGGACTGCGACCAGGCCGGCTCCGACCATTTGGTTGTTGAAGGCGTACAGGAAGCCGATCGTGCCGACGCAAGCCGCGACAGCCATGTCGAGAGCTCTCGCCACCAGGCGAGCGCCCGGCGTCGCCGGTTCAAGAACCTCGCCCGGCATGGGAGGCTGCTGCGGGCTTGGCGCGACCGTGACTACGAGCGTGCCCGCAGCTTTGTCATGCCAGCCGCGGCGCAGTCCGTCCCAGGCGATGGAGCCGAAGGAGGCCAGGACAACGAGCCAGAGGAACGCTCCGACGTAGACGATAGGGCCCCCCGACCTGACCAGGACCGCGGCCGCGGGTATGGCTGCGGGGAGGACGGCGCGGCTGAGGCTCCTTACCGGTCCCGCCCTCGAGCCGTTGTCGGCTCGAACCACTTTGGTATGTGTGGCCATCTTGCCGATGGTCTGGCCCCTGAGAGACGTCAGCACGACCTCGTAGAGCAACACGATGGCGGCAATCAAGACCAGAAAGCCGAGGAGAATCGCCCGCGCGGTGTTCATCTGATCCTCTGTGGGAAGGGCTGCGCAGCAGGCCACCACAAGGAAGGCCATGACAGCGACGACGCCCGGGACCCATGTGATCGCCGACACGATGACGAAATCCAGGAGCCTGGCTGCGAGCCGGCGGCCCGGGCCTGCAAGTTCCACGGTGTCGCCCGTACCGAGCGTGGCGGAACGAGTCTCGGTTACCGCCTGCCGTGTCAGCCGCGTCATCTGTCAGTTCATCCTGCGGCGCGGGCGACCGCTAGCCATGCGTCCACTCGGTCGCGGTTGTCATCGATCCATTGGGCCGCGAGTTCGTCGGGGTCGATGCCGTCGGTGCCGGCCGTCTCGTGGGCGAGCGATACTTCCAGCACTGTCAGCTTCACTTCTTCGAGCAGCGCTCTGGCCGCCGGGTTGGCCTCCAGGAATTCGGTGTTGGCCGTGACCAGGATGTCGTGCGTCAGCCAGCCGATCGGGCAGCGACCGTCGGGCTGTTCGGCGGCCGACGGGCACTCGTCCGGGCCGATAGCCGCGAACCCACCGGTGCCGTCGGGGCCGCGCTGGTCGTGCTCGTGCCCGTGCTGGACTCCGGTCGGGTTGGAGTCGTCCAGAATGTTGCCGACTCCCATCCAGTACACGTTGTCACCGGGCCTCAGCAGCGTGATGTAGCGCGACGGCACCCAGGTGTAGACGACGACGGGAACATCGTTGTTGACGTTCTCCAACGCAATGGCGAAGTGGGCATCGTAGTCCCCCCGGACTTGCACGATGCTGTCCCATCCTGAGAACGCAATCTGGTTGTCGATGATGTCGTCGCATGTCCAGTACTGAGCACAGCCGTAGATCTCGGCTTTGCCGTTGCCGGGCACGGGATCGGTGGCGTCGTACGCGGCCAGTGCCTCGGCATTGTCGTTGAGGTCGTCCAGGGTGTACACGCCGTAGGTGTCGGCGAAGGACTTCGTCACCAGGTAGCCCTGTGCGCTGCCCGAGATCATCTGCTCACCCACAACGGCTACGTGGTCAGCGACGGTCGAACCGTCGGGAAGCTCTTGTGCCAGCCACCCCGAGTGGGCTGGGTACCAGCTGTTTGGCCAGTAGTCCATCTCGCTTTGGGCCATGGCGGTGTAGGCGACGCTCGGATTCAGCTCCAGCTCGGCCGGATGGGACACGTCGTAGCCCAACTCCTCCAGCAGGCGCTTGTAAAGAGCCGCCTGGAAGTAGCCACTGCTCCAGTCGGCCCGGCCGGCCAAGACCCTTACTCCCTCACCCGGCCGGGCAGGTTCACTATCTCTGCCGTTGCCGACCCCGGGCTGCTCCGAGACGGCACCCGACGTCGAGGGCGCGGTGGGCTCCTCCGAAACGGCGCCCGACATCGAGGGCGCAGTCGGCTGCTCCGAAACGGCGCCCGACATCGAGGGCGCAGTCGGCTGCTCCGAGACGGTAATTGTGACTTCGGTGCTGTCAGAGACAGCGATGATCAACGTGGCGACACCAGCAACGGTCGCTACCAGCGCAGCTGCCGCTATGGCGGGCCATCTGCGTCTTCTGGGCGCGGGCTGCGCCCCGATCTCCACCACGATGTGGGGACCGTCGGCCATGGTGTCGTCGTCCCTGCTTGGCGGGGCGGCTTCGTCTTCCATCAGCAGCTCGGCGAGCGCGGGCAGATCTCGACGGAGACGATCCTCCAGCCAGTTCATCGCAGCTCCCTTCGAAGCACCGCCAGGGCCCGGTGGGCCAGCGAGCGCACCGTCGACGGCCTCACGTCCAGGGTCTGCGCGATCTCGTCATCAGGCATGTCTACGAAGTAGCGCAGCACCACCACAATGCGCTGGCGGTCGCTTAGGCGATCCAGAGCGCTGCGCAGTTCGATCAGCCGCTCGGGTATCTCACTGGGGTTCTCGAGCGCAACGGGCCTGTGCCGGTCCTCGGCCGAGCGGCGACGCAGTATCTGCGCGCACCCGTTGACCACTGCTGTTCTCAAGTACGCGCCGGGCCGATCGATTCCGTCCCATCGCTCGCTCACCGACGCGAACGCGTCCTGCACGACTTCTTCTGCCATAGCCCGCGAGCCCACCATCAGCGTGGCCAGCCGCACCATGGACACCCGCTCAGCCACGAACAAGCTCTCCAAGTCGGCGCCGTTGGCGCCCCCGTCGCGCCCATCGGGGCCCGAGTGCTGTTCCACTACCACCTACGATGCACCAGAGCGGCAAGTTGTTGCAGCGGAGCGGGGTGAGTCACGGCAGGGGAGTCAGCGACATCGCCTGCAAACCCCACGGTGGTCAAGATCAGAGCCGACGGCACCATCGTCTGCAGGGGGAACAAGGAGTTCAGGACGCGTTCGCGTCTGTCAGCGAGCACCCGCTGGAGAGACAGCCCGGTGGGATGGGCCGACATCCCCGACCGGCACCTATAGGGCGGTCTCCTCCGGCGATTTCCACACTTGCACCCTGGCAACCGACAGCACCATCAGATGCTGCCGCCGGTGCGGGTGATGGTGACGGTGTGGGCGTCGCCGTCGTCGTCCACCACTTCGATCGTGTAGCCCCGCACGGTCACGCTCTGGCCGGAGGTCAGGATGGGATAGGCGTCCAGATGGGCGTTGCCGGTGTCGCCGACCACCTGTATCGGCAGCAGGCCGGAAGAGATCGCAGCGTTGACGGTGTACACGAGCACACCCTCAGCCAGCAGCGCTTCATCCGAGTCGTAGCCGATGCCTCGCCTGCTCTCGAGGACTAGCACCTCCGTCTGCGAGAGTGGGACAGCAGCCATCGCGGTGGCGTTGCCTGGATCGGCGATGGGACCCAGCTCGACTGTCGCCTCCGTGCCTGTCAAGCACTGAATCTGCTCCGAGTCGAGCCAGCCCAACTGCCAGCGGCTCCACGCCAACATCTCCAGCGCCTCCTGATAGCCGCGGGTTCCGGGCCAATCGTCCGCTGACACGTATGTCCTCAGGCGCATAGGGCCGAACTCGGTGAGGATCCATCCTCCGCGCGATCCAATCTGAGGCGTCGCGTGGCGGCTGGCGTCGTACGGATAGAGGTCCAGCAGACCCAGGTTGTGAAGGAGTTCGTGGGCGGCGATGTCTCCCCACTCCCGGCCGTCGGACGGTCCTTGCACGCGGAAGGTATTGATGAGCAGCGTCCGGATGTCACCCTCCTGCGTGCTCACATACTCCTGAGCCGTGCTGCCTCCGCCGAAGTGCGAACTGGGATGGACGACCATCAGGGCATCAACCCTGCTGAAGTCGAAGTTCGGATCGGCCAAGCTCGCCGCTTCCGCGGCAACGGCAGTCTCGAGCGGTTGGCCACCGATGCTGGACCCGTGCACGTAGTGGCCGTACCCGTGTTTCACACGGAGCCACCGATGGAGGGGTACGAACTCGACATCGAGCCGGCCATAACTCGACGCCTCCAAGTACTGCTCGACGAAGGGCAGGTTCCTTTGGGCCTCGTGCCGTGTCGAGAAGGGCGCCGCGGCATCAGAGAAGTCCACGAACAGCACTCCCACCCGCAATGTGCCGATCGATGGGACAGCCGACGGCGGCAATGGGAAGCCGGCCGTGGTGGCACCGCGAGATCCCGGCGGACGGCACATGCGCGGGTTGCTTGAGCCCGATAAGGCGGCGGCAATCACGCCTCGGGGCGGTGCCGCGACCTTCGCGAGCCCCCAGCAGGCGACCGCACCGTCGGCGCGCAACCCGCACGAGTAGTCGGCATCCGCGGTGACCGCCACGAAGCGGCCTCCAGGAGCGCTTGCCTGGCCCGTGGAGTTGTCGCCCCAGCACGCGACCGTGCCGTCCGCGCCCACCGCGCAGGAGTGCTCCGCTCCGGCAGCAAGAGACTGGAAGCGGCCCTCTGGGGCCTCGGAACGCGAGCCCCAGCATGTGATCGTGCCGTTGGTCCGCAGCCCGCACGAGTGTCTTCTCCCGGTTGCGACAGCCGTGAATCGACCGGCGGGGGCATCTGCCTGACCGCTGCCGTTGCTGCCCCAGCACGCAACGGAGCCACCCGTTCGCAACCCGCACGAGTGCCAGCCACCTGTAGCGACGGACACGGCGTCGAATCGTCCCTCCGGGACGTCGAGCTGGCCGACCGTGTTGTCACCCCAGCAGACGACACTGGCGTCCGTCCGCAATCCGCACGAATGGAGTGTGCCGATCGCGACGGCACGGAACCGGCCTTGTGGGGCGAACGTCTCGCCGTGCGCGTCCGTGCCCCAGCAGGAGACGGTGGCGTCGGCGCGCACGCCGCAGGAGGCCAGCTCGCCAGCCGACACCGCAGTGAACCGGCCGCCGGGGGCGTTGCTCTGACCATGCGAGTTCCCTCCCGTGCAGGCGATGGAGCCGTCTTGTCGAAGTCCGCACAAGTGGTACAGGCCAGCGTCGACGGCTTCGAGTCGTTCTGATGGCGAGCCTGTCCGAGCAATCGAGTCGCCGCCCCAGCAGACCATTGCACCGGTTGAGGCCAGCCCGCAGGAGTGATCATCACCCGCGGCAACGGCGATGAACTGCCCTGGCGGTGGGTCGGCTTGACCCAGCCAGTTACTTCCCCAGCACATGATGGTGCCGTTGTTCCGTAGCCCGCACGAATGGCTTTGCCCCACGGCGACTGCGCCGAATCGACCCGCAGGGGAGGCGGCCTGCCCGATCCAGTTGGCACCCCAGCAGTCGATCGAACCGTCAATGCGCAAGCCGCACGAGTGTTCGCGGCCCACAGAGATGGAGTCGAACCGGCCCGCTGGAACGCCGTCCTGCGATTGGCCCCAACAGGAGATCGAGCGGTCGATGCGAAGACCGCATGAGGACGCGTCGCCAACGGCCACTGCAGTGAACTGGCCGCCGGGCGGATCAGCCCTGCTGTTCCAGTTCACGCCCCAACAGTCGACGGAGCGGTCGAGGCGTAGCCCGCAAGTGTGTCCCCATCCAGCGGCCACAGCCGCGAAGCGGCCAGACGGTGCGTTCGCTTGACCGAAGGCATTGCTGCCCCAGCAGTCGATCGAGCCGTCGCCCCGCAAACCGCACGAATGATTGGCCCCCGCAGCCACCGCGGTGAACCGCCCCGCGGGCGGGTCCGCCTGGCCGAACGGGTTGCTGCCCCAGCAGTCGATCGAGCCGTCGCCCCGCAAACCGCACGAATGATTGGCTCCCGCAGCGACCGCGGTGAACCTCATCGATGCCGACAGATCGACGAGACCCAGAGCTCGGGCCAGGAACGTGGCCATCTCGGCTCTCGTGACGGGCTGGTCGGGGCAGTAGCGCCGCGGCTCGCTGGCACAGCCTGCGGTGATGCGGGCCGCGGCCAGGGCGTCGATGTTGGCCGCGTGGAAATTGCCTGCGGTGTCGGCGAACCCGGCTGGGCCGGCGGCCGGCAGGTCGAACGCCCGCTCCAGGAATGTGGCCATCTCGGCCCGGTTCACCGACCGGTCCGGGCAGAACCGGGCCGGCTCGCTAGCACAGCCCAGCGTCACCTTCAGGGTGAAGAACCGTTCGACAAACGCGGCCCACCATTGGTCCGCATCCACGTCCTCGAAGCTCGAGGCAATCACTGGAGCGGGATCGGTGCTGTCGAGCACCCGCACCAGCCATACCGCCATCTCCCAGCGCTTGAGCGGCTCATCGGGGCAGATCAGTCCCGCACCGCACTCGATGCCAGCGAACACACCCCGCGAAGCCAGCGCGTTCAGCGCCGGCTCATGCACGCTGCCGTCATCGTCGCTGAAGTATCCCCCGGTTCTTTCATCTGCAACCGCTCGGCTTGGCACAGCGGCTAGCGACGCCCCAACAACAGCAAGCGCCACCCCGGCCCACAGCGCCGCACGACCGAGATCCGATGTTCTTCCCATCACCTTCTACGATGCGCCGCAGCAGCCAATTGTTGCACAACAACTCTGGAAGCCTGGCTTCCTGAGGTCTCCGGCCGCCAGCTCTGAATCGCCGCCCATAGGCTGGCCGTATGGCTGTGTTTGCTAGTACTCCGGTGAAGCTGATCGAGGGCGTGTACGCCAAGCTGGACGAGCGGGTGGGGCGGGCGCGCGAGAGCTTCGGGCGGCCGTTGACGCTGGCTGAGAAGATCCTGGTCAACCATCTCGACCCGTCCGAGACCGGGGTGCCGGAGCGGG
>VYAQ01000348.1 GCA_009844885.1 Gemmatimonadota bacterium | reverse complement strand
ACCAGACTCCACAACCAATCAATGCCAGCGCTGCCACCCCACCCGACACGGTCGAAGCCACAAGCCCCCCCGCGACGCATCCAGCACAACCCCAGAACCCCACCCATCCTTGTCTTCCGGTCACGCTCGACTCCGCCGCCGCCGAGCGCGTTTCCCACACCACGGCGCTGTCGGCACTGGCCTCAAGCCCTCGCAGCGACCCCGCCATCAATACCGCGACCAACACGGCTCCCATCAGCCCTTTACTTCTTAGCTTAGTCATCATCTCCTCCTTTTGTTTACGCCAAGGCGAGTTTCCCACACGCAAAGCCGCATGCGATGCCCAGGAAACCTCCAACCCCGGCCATTGCCACCAGAACGATCGTCACACTGATGCATCCCCAACACGCAATGTTGAGCCCCGTGTTCTGTCCGCCTACGACTGCCTCCTCCAACACCATGCTCACCTCAACCCCTTCGGCTTCGGCCACGGCAACTTCCGCCTGCCGGTTGCCCGCGTATGTGGCGTTGGCCAGTGCAACCACGGTCAGGACTCGTATCACTGTTGCAACACTTGTGTTCCTCACTAGCGTCTTCCTTCCTCTGTTGTCACCGAAATCGATGATCATCCGTATCCGAGCGTACAAACGAAGGCGCACGCACCCGTTACAAACGGATGCGCCGACGCCAACGCTAGCAAGCCAATGATGCTTGATGCGCCAGCAAAGAGAAGGCCTGCAACGCATCCAATACAGCCTGCCCTTGCAAGTGCCTGCCCTCCTTCGACGGCGAGGACGTCTCGTTCAACTTCCTCCTGGCCAGGTGGCTCCGCCATCGTGGTTGCGGCGGGCGCATCCGTCCGCCCTCCGGCCGCAAACGGGCTCACCAGACCATTCGTAAGGGCAAGCAACAGCATCATCGCCATGCCGACTTGAGTCTGTTTGTGCATTGTTCTTTTCATCCGGACCTCCTCGTCAATCAAAGATTGCGTCATGACACGCGGCTACACATCCGGCGAGCGCCATGGTCGAACCGGGTAAAGCGGCCGCTGCCCCGATTCCGCCTGACACGGTCAGGCCGATGCCCGAGAGTACGCAGCCGACGCAGATACTGAACGTTAGCCATCCGCGACCCTCGACTGCGGTCGGTACCCCGTTCTCCAACACCGCGACCGCCGGCCCCCCGTTGAGTTGGGCTCCCTGTGCCGCGAGCAGCGCAAGACAGAGCGCGTACACGGTGGCCCGCATTCGTCCTTTCCTCCTCATCATCCTCCTCCTTCAGCGATTGTAAACGAAGCCGCAACGCCCCTCGCCGCGGCCGGACCCAGGGACTACCCGGCGAGCACGATCGACTCGCCGGACCAGATCTCCTGGAATGCTTCTTCGCTGATCGAGTAGCGGCCCGCCGTCGGATCGACCACGGTCAGATGGCCGGACGGGGACCTTCCGGTGACGGTCACGAAGTGATTGCGGTTCACCCACGCGATGAACGGCGTGCGTGCCTGGGCCAGGTCCGCCTGCGTGAGGCGTACCAGCTCAAGCGGCAGGCCGAATCGGCCGGCGGCTCGGATCAGTCCGCGGGCGGTCGTCCCTCTTGGCCCCATCTCCGCGAGCACTGCGAGCGAGTCGGTGGAGGGCGCGACAACGCCGACCACGCGCATCATGTTCGCCAGCGCCGCGGGCCCACAGTCATTCAGCGCGGACTGGAAGACGACCGCGTCATCTCCCAGGAACTCCGCATCCAGCCTGACCAGGTCGACGCGTGCCGCCATTCGCCCCATGCGGGGCAGGTCGGAGACCGCGAGCGACGCGAGTACGATCGTCGCCGGCACCAGTACCAGCGTCAGGATCGCCGAGCGGCGGCGACTTGCGACGCGGGGCTCCGAGGGTGATTTGGGGCGGCTGTGCGCTTCGCAGTGGCTTTCAGGCATCCGGGCGGCTCCACTTTCGGCGGGTCGTGATTCGATCAGGCGAGACCCACGCTACCCGCACCGGATGTGCGTTTACATGTCTGTATGGGACTAATCGCTCCAAGGGCGCGAATCGCCCCCTTCGGACACCACGATTCGGGCTGCACGCCGCCCCAAACACCCCCAATCCGGACCGCCCGCCTCCGCTGCCCCTGTTCGCGCGGCGGGTGGCTCACGCGGGGGTCGGCTTGCTCGGGACGGGGTTCGCGCGGGGCGGGATGCGCGCAGGCCGTGGCTCCCCGCGGGGCCTGGTTCCGCGAGGAGCGGTGCCCTAACCCGCTACAGCGTCTTCAGGACCTCCAGAATGTCCTCGTTGGTGGGCCGCACCCGGTAGTCCACCTCCACGAAGCGGTATCGCACCACACCGTCCTTGTCGATCACGTAGGTGGCGGGATGCGGCAGAGGCCGGTTCGGAGGCGCATTCTCATTGAACAGGCCGTAGCGGTCGATCACCGCGTGGTCGGGGTCGGAGAGCATGATGAAATCCGGGGCCATGCCGTCTTCGGCGGCGACACGGTCGATCATCAGCTGCATCCCCTCCTGGTCATCCACCGACACCGTCACGATCTCGGTCTGGTCCCTGAGGTCGTCGGGCAAAAGGGCTCTCAGCTCCACGAGCTGACTGGCGCAGAACGGTCACCAGTGGCCCCGGTAGAAGACGAGCACGACGCTCTTGTCCCCGCGGAAGCCCGAGAGCGCCACTGGGCCGCGGTCGAAGGATTCCAGTGTGAACAGCGGCGCTTCGTCCCCGACGGCTACTCGCTCGATGTCGGTGCCCGGCAGGTCGTGACCGTCAGCCGGCCCCAGGTCCTGTGCGCGCGCCGAGGCAGCGGTCGCGAGCAGGCCAAGCATCACCGGCAATGCGACGAATCGCACGCCGGCCGGGAATCGAATGGATGGAGACATGTTCGTGATCCGTTGCTAAGTGGCAGATTCAGACCGGGTACACCCCCGGTTCCGGGTCACCTATGTTAATCGCATGTGCTCAGTCCTCGCCATTCTGGAGTGCGACCCCGCGGATCCGCCACCCCGCGAGCGGGTCCTGACGCTGTCGAAGCTGCAGCGACACCGCGGGCCCGACTGGTCCGGCGTATTCACGCACGAGCGCGCCGTCCTGGCCCACAACCGCCTCGCGATCGTGGATGTGGAGCACGGTGCCCAGCCCCTGGAGAACGCGGACGGCACCCACGTACTGGCCGTCAACGGCGAGATCTACAATCACCGCCAGCTCGAGTCCGAGCTCAACACCCCGTACCGCTTCCTCACCAGGAGCGACTGCGAAGTCATTCTGGCGCTGTACGCCGAAGAGGGAAGCGACTTCCTGGATCGTCTGAACGGGATCTTCGCCTTCGTGCTGTACGACCTGGAGCAGGACCGATACCTCGTGGCACGCGACCATCTCGGCATCGTGCCTCTGTACACCGGCCATGATGACGACGGACGGTTCTACGTCGCGTCCGAGATGAAGGCCCTCACGCCGGTCTGCCGGACGGTCTCCGAATTCCCGCCGGGACACCTTCTCGACTCTGCGGAGGGGACTCCGCGACCGTACTACACGCGGGCCTGGCGGAACTTCGGGGCCGCAACCGAGGACCCCGACCCGTCACGCGTCCGCGAGGCGCTCGAGGCGGCCGTGCATCGGCAGCTCATGTCCGACGTGCCCTACGGCGTGCTCCTGTCCGGAGGACTGGACTCCTCCATCGTCTCCGCGGTGGCGCAGCGCTTTTCGCGTCGCAGGATCGAGGACGACGACCGCACCGAGGCGTGGTGGCCCCGGCTCCATTCGTTCTGTATCGGCCTGGAGGGATCTCCCGACCTGGCCGCCGCAAGGGTCGTGGCCGATCACATCGGCACCGTGCACCACGAGTTTCACTTCACGGTGCAGGACGGACTGGACGCGCTGTCCGACGTCATTCATCACCTGGAGACCTATGACGTGACGACGGTCCGCGCCGCCACCCCGATGTACCTCATGGCGCGGCGCATACGGACCCTGGGGATCAAGATGGTGCTGTCCGGCGAGGGAGCCGACGAGGTGTTCGGCGGCTACCTGTACTTCCACCGCGCGCCCGATCCGCGCTCATTCCACGAAGAGACCGTTCGCAAGATCGACCGGCTGCATCAGTTCGACTGTCTGCGCGCCAACAAGGCCATGGCCGCTTGGGGAATCGAAGCCCGCGTCCCGTTTCTCGACAAGGAGTTCCTGGACGTGGCCATGTCGATCGATCCGGCGGGCAAGATGGCCGGCGGCGGAATCGAGAAGCGCATCCTCAGGGAGGCGTTCAGCGACTACCTTCCGGCCGAGGTCACATGGCGCCAGAAGGAGCAGTTTTCAGACGGGGTGGGGTATTCCTGGATCGACTCGCTGAAGGACTTTGCAGAGCAGAATGTGAGCGACCGGAAGATGGCCAGCGCCCCGTTCCGCTTCCCCCACAACCCGCCCGCCGACAAGGAAGCGTACCTGTACCGCCGGATCTTCGAGTCGCATTTCCCGCTGCCCGCCGCCGCGCACTGCGTCCCCGGGGGACCGAGCGTGGCATGCTCCACGCCCGAGGCGCTGGCATGGGACGAGGTGCTTTCAAAGACGCTCGACCCCTCGGGACGGGCGGTCGCGGGGGTGCACCAGTCCGCCTATTGAGGCGAGCGGCCCGGCCCGTGCCCGGCTGGCGCGCGGCCCGGTGGCGTCTCGCAGCCTGCTGGCAGCGGGCGACCCGCCAATGTCGCAGCCGCTACTCCGACGCCGCCCTCGCGGACTTCAGGTAGTCCAGCAGCAGGTTGGTCATCGCGCGGATCCCGACGGGCACCGCCGAGTTGTCGGCCTGGAAGTCCGGTGTGTGGTGACCGCCGGAGGTTCCGCCGGGAATGACCTGCCCCAGCCGGAAGAAGAAGCCCGGGACCTCGTTGGCGAAGTAGGCGAAGTCCTCGCCGCCCATCGTGGGATCGAGGTCGACGACGTTCTCCTCGCCCACGACTCTCGCCAAGGTGGGCAGCATGCGTTCCCCGAGCGCGGGATCGTTGATCGTGGCCGGCGTGCCCCGGTCGTAGTCCAGCTCGTAGGTGCCGCCCCCCGCCGCCGTGATCCCGGCCAGGATCTCGCCCATGCGCTGCTCGACCGCGTCGCGCACGTCGGGGTTGTAGGTGCGTACCGTGCCCTCCATCTCGACCACGTGCGGGATGATGTTGAAGCGGGTGCCGCCCCGGATGATCCCCACCGTCACCACGCTGGGCTCGAGCGGGGGCAGGTTGCGCGACCGGATGGTCTGGAACGCGCTGACCGCCTGGGACGCCATCACGATCGGGTCGATCCCCAGATGGGGCGCGGCACCGTGGGACTGCAGCCCCAGGATGCGGATCTTGAAGTGATCCACGGCCGCGAGCGCCGGCCCGGAGGTGAATCCGACCTTGCCCACCTCCATCTCGGCGAAGGAGTGGAGGCCGAAGATCGCGCTCGGGGCGGGATCCTGCAGAACGCCCTCGGCCACCATCATGCGCGCGCCGCCGTCCTCGCCCGGCGGGGGCCCTTCCTCGGCCGGCTGGAAGATGAACTTGACCGTCCCCGGCAGCTCGTCGCGCATGCCGGCCAGCACCGACGCCACGCCGAGCTGCACGGCGACGTGGATGTCGTGGCCGCACGCATGGGACACCCCCACCTCCTGGCCCAGGTAGGTGGTGCGCACCGTGGAGCGGAAGGCGTAAGGCGTCATCTCGGTGACCGGAAGCGCATCCATGTCGGCCCGCACCGCCACCACCGGGCCGGGCAGGCCGCCACGAAGAATGCCCACGACGCCGGTGTGCGCGATCCCCGTGTGGACCTCGTCGAAGCCGAGCGCGCGCAGGTGGTCGGCGACCAGCGCCGCCGTGTTGAATTCGCGGTTGCCGAGCTCGGGGTACTGATGGATGTGCTCGCGCAGGCGAATGATCGTGTCCTGGACGGTGGCCACCAGCTCGTCGACCCGTGGGTCCTGAGCGGCTGTGGGTGAGATGGGCGCCGTGCCGGCGAGCGCGGCCATCACCGCAAGCCCGGTCGCGGCCGCTCGCGTGGCAGCTGTTGCGGAAACCGCCCGAATGCGTTCGGCGTTCGTCTTCATCATTCCATCCCTCCTGACAGGCTCTGGTACACGGCGCGGACGAAGCGCTCGGAGTTGGCGCCCCAGGTTTCGTCGAGGTCGGCCGTGGGCGCCGCGGCGACGACCTGATCCTCCGTGCGGCCATTGGCGACCAGGCTCGCCACGCGCATCCGCACGGTTTCGAGCATGTCGCGGTACTGGCGCAGGTGCTCCGGCGACGCGAGGTCCCCGTGGCCCGGTATGATCCTGGTGCCTTCGTTCGAACGCTCCAGCACGAAGTTGGCCGCCGCGATGACGCCGTCGACGCCACCCCCGCTGTCCATGTCGACAAACGGGTAGCGGCCATGGAAGAAGGTGTCTCCCATGTGGAAGACGTTGGCGCGGGGGAAGTGCACGATCGCGTCGCCGTCCGTGTGGGCCCGGCCGATGTGCGTCACGTCGATGTGTCGGCCGTTCCAGTGAAACTGGACGCCCTCGTCGAAGGTGACGACGGGCAGCGCCGCCCGCGGGGCCTGGCCGGACCGGCCCACGAGATCCGCGAACTCGGCCGGGTTCAAGAGACGGTACACCATCCGGTGGGCGACGATCAAGCCGCCGGCGTTGACCAGGTTTTCGTTGCCGCCCGTGTGGTCGCCGTGCCAATGCGTGTTGAGCACCCAGCGCACGGGCTGGTCGGTTACCTCCGCGACCGCCGCGAGGATCTTCTCCGTCAGGGGCGCGAACTGGTCGTCGATGAGGAACGCGCCGTCCTCCCCCACCGACAATCCGATGTTCCCGCCCCGTCCCATGAGCATGAACAGGTCGCTCTCGATGGGGATGGTCGTGATTTCGACATCCGACATGTCCTGCTGCGCGCTCAGCGCACCCCGGCCGACTCCGGACACGACGGCCGCGACGGCGGCCAGCCCGGCCAGACGGCCCACAGCTCCTGCAAGGAGAATCCTCATTCTTCGTTTCTTCCGTTCCTGGTGATCCAGCCCGCGCCTCTGGCTCTGGCAGCCCGCCCAGCGCTCGATCCATTGACGCAGGGCGCGCCCGCCCCACCTATTGTCTAACCAACAGTCTTTCGGTGGCAATCACCAGGATGGAAGAGCGACTATGGGTGGATTCACTGAAGCAGGCGCCAACAGGGTCGACGCAGGAGCCTTCGGGCGCCTCCGCACCCTGTTCCTCATCGTGCCCCTCGCCTTGGCGTGCACGGAAGCGCCGCCCGCCGCGGAACCCGACCCGGCCCCCGAGC
>VYAQ01000232.1 GCA_009844885.1 Gemmatimonadota bacterium | reverse complement strand
AACAGGTCGCTCAGCGCCTCGCCCCTGAAGCTGACGTAGGCGTCCGTCGTCCAGTAGGCGTCGGTGTACCAGTCCGCCGTCAGACTGACCCGGCGCGCCGCCGTGTACTTCGCCGACAGCCCGCCGCCCAAGGGCCCGTCGCGGTCGAGGGAGACGACCCACAGCCTGGGCGGCACGCCTGTCACGTCTTCGCCTGCCACGATGCCCTGGCTGGCGTCGACGAGCGGATCGTCGGTCCCGAGATACTTCGAGTCGTTGAGCGTGAGGGCGGTGTAGAGGGATGTCCGGTCGGACAACGCCACGGTGGTGGCCAACTCGATGCCGCTGGTCTCGATGCCACCCGCGTTGAAGTAGGCCCCGCCCCCGGGGATGAGGTAGTTCGGACCCGCGGGCGTCTGCGGCCCGAGGTAGAAGATCCGGTTGTCGAAATCGATGGAATACAGGGTGGCGCTCAGGGCGACCCGCTCGCCCGCGTACTGGACGCCGACATCGACGTTCGACGCGGTCTCGGGTTCCAGGCGGTCAAGGCTGCGGCCCGGCACTTCGAGCAGGTTGCTGCCGATGGCGCGGAAGTTCTCGGCGTAGCCCACGAACAGGTCGAGGCCCTCGACCGGCGTCTCGTAGGTGAGACCGCCGGAGAACAGCACGTCTGAGTCCGAACCCACGTCGAGGGGCCGGTCGACCCCGAACTCATCCTCGCGCGACACGGAGACGAGGTACTGCTTGACGCCTCCGGTCAACTCGAACGGGCCGAAGTACAGCGTCTCCTCGGCGTACCACTTGACGACGCTCTGCGGAAACTCCCACTCGTACTGGTGCCAGTAGGCCCGCTCGTCCCACTTGAAGTTGATCGCCGGGTCCAGAATGCGGTGCCAGTCGCGGCCGAGGTCGCGGCGCGAGTCCTCGTACCAGATACCCGCGCGCAGCACGCTGCCCCGCCCGCCGCCGAACAGCACGGACCACTCACCGTCGATGTTCGCACCGAGACGGTTCTTCCCGTAGTGGCTGTGGCGGTACGACTGCACCGCGCTCGCGCCCGGGTGGCACGCCGGATCGACTTCCGGCCCGCCCGAGCCGTAGTAGTTGAAGATGTAGGACGACGTGCATCCCGGCGTCGGCCCGACGGCGACACCGTTGCCGTCCACGAATCGGATCACCCCGAGCTGGCTGCCGCCCCGCACCGGCGCACGGCCCGCCAGTTCCGACTCCGGCCCGTCGCCGTCGTCCACCACGTCGACGATGTAGGGCGGCAGCCAGTCGCCCCGCCCCCAGTTGTGGTGGCGGTAGACGCCCGCGTTGAGCGAGAACAGGTCGCTCACGGACCAGTCGGCCTTGACGTAGGCGAGCGTGTTCTTGCGCCGCGTCTGCCAGCCGGGCCGGTAGAACTGGTTCAGGTAGGGCACGCCCGGCCAGTGGCCGATCAGCCGGTCCCAGCGCGGGTCGGCCCTGAAGTCCGCGTCGCTGTAAAGCCGCTGGTAGACATCCTCGTGGATGTCGTCGTGGGAGAGGTAACCTGTCAGGTCGAGGTTGCCGTGCGAGGACACGATCTTGGCGGCGAAGTGCTCCCGCTCGTTCCGCGCCGAGCCCTCCATCCAGTCGGTCGCCTCCTGCCGGATCGCGGCGACCCATGCCCTCGTCGTGCCGCCGAACAGCGATCCGGTCTCGACCCTTGCGGCGAACCGCTGGCCCTCGTTCTCCCCGATCGTGACCGAAGCCGTCTGGCTCGCCTCCTCCGCCGGATCGGCCGTCAGGAAGTTGAGCGTCCCGCCCAGCGCCTCGACCGACTGCGAGGCGATGTCGGCGGTCCCCTGCGACACCTCGACCCCGCCGAGGTTCATCGGATCGACGAACCGGCTCGCCTTCGCGCCGCTCCAGTAGTCCGACGTGCCATTCGGGAATCCGTCGATCGTGGTGCCGATCTGCACGTCGTTGATGGTCGACTGGAACCCGCGCATGACCACGTTGCTCGACCAGTCGTCGAAGGCGTATGCGTCGCCTTCCTGGACCGAGACGCCGGGAAGGTTGTCGATCACCGACGTGACCGCCGTGATGGCTCGACTGCTGCCTGATCATCGGCTCCGCGACCAAGTTGCGCGCGAAGACCGTGGGCTCCTCCGCCACCACGCTGAGCGGAGAAAGCTGGAAGAAGGGCTGCAAAATGATCTCGACCGTCTGGACCGCGCCCGCCTGAATTGTGACGGGCAGCACCCGCGTCGCGTAGCCGAACAGGATGGCGGTCACCGTGATGTCGCCGGACGGCAAGCCGGTGAACTCGAACGCTCCCGCCGCATCCGTGAGGTCTTCCGCATCCACGCCGGGGCCGGTAGCTGCCACCCGGACGCCGGGCAGGGCGCTGCCGAACACGTCCACGACCGTGCCCCTGATGGTTCCGTTCGACTGGGCGGCCACCGGCGTTGCGGCCAGCAGCAACAGAAGCGCGGCACGGGCAGAGGCGGCGAATGGGCTGGGGCTTCTCCGAAAGGTTGGCATGGCGATGCAACTCCCGTTCTTCGGACGCTGTGGCGGTGTAACTGACTCTCCGGGCCCGTTCGGTTGTAGTCGCCAATCAAGTTAGGGGCCACGATGACAATGGGCGAGTGAATGAGCCCCGTATGGAGCGGGCTTGGCACTCAAGTAGCGGACGGCGAAGGGTCCGGTTGGTGTCCGGTCAACCGATGGAACCAAGCGTTCGCAGTCTGCCCCGAGCCCCTTGCTCCCCAGCGTTCGAACGAACATGCTGAACCGACCCCGGCGGTCGTGCTCGCGACCCCTACAACTCCCACGACGCAACTGGAGAACCCCGGCGATGATCCATCAACCTACCAGCGTGGATCAGTCCGACAGGATCGTGCCGATCAACCTGCGCCAGAGCGGCCGCACGCCGGTCGAGCTGCTCATCTCGACCAGGGTCCGCAAGTCCCCCTACTGGCATCTTTCGCATGAAGCGGGCTGCTGGCGGGCCACCGTGTACAACCGCATCTACCACCCCCGCGGCTACGTTCGGCCCGAGGACGGCGGTGCGGCGGCGGAGCACGAGGCGCTGACGCGGGACGTCACGGTGTGGAATGTCGCGGTGGAGCGACAGATCCGGGTCAGGGGACCGGACGCCGAACGGTTCACCGACTACGTGATCACTCGGGACGCGACCCGGATCGAGTCGATGCACGCGAAGTACGTCATCGTCTGCAACGAGAAGGGCGGCATTCTCAACGACCCGGTGCTGCTGCGGCTTGCGGAGGACGAGTTCTGGTTTTCGCTGGCCGACTCCGACATTCTGTTCTGGCTGCAAGGCGTGAACGTCGGGCTCCGGATGGAGGTGGAGATCGACGAAATCGATGTCTGTCCCTTGCAGATCCAGGGGCCGAAGTCGCTCGACCTCATGGTCGGTCTGGTGGGTGAACGCGTCAGGGACATCCCGTACTACGGGCTCATGGAGGCGGAGATCGCGGGCTGTTCCGTGGTGGTCTCCCAGTCCGGGTTCTCGGGCGAGAAGGGGTACGAGATCTACCTTTGGGACGCCACCCTGCACGCCGAGAGGCTGTGGCGCGCGGTGCTCGCCGCCGGGGAAGCGCAACGATTGATGGTGATCGCGCCCGGCCATCAGCGCCGGATCCAGGCCGGAATCCTGTCGTGGGGACAGGACATCGACCACGAGACGAGTCCGTTCCAGTGCAACCTGGGCTACCAGGTGCCGCGCGAGAAGCAGGGAGACTACATCGGGCGGGCCGTGCTGGAGCGCCAGCGCGCCGAGCTCGACGCCGGACGCTGTCCGTTCGCGATGGTCATGGTGGGGATGACGCTGGACGGCAAGCCCATCGACGACTACGCCCCGGACTTCTGGCTCGTGTCGGACGCGGACGGCGGCGACCCCATCGGCTATCTCACCTCGCCGTGGCACGCCCCCGAACTGGGCTGCAACATCGCGCTCGGTTACGTACCCGCCGGAAGATCGGCCGTCGGCACGGAACTCACGGTGTGGCTGCCCGATGAATACGCCAGCGAGCCGGGCCGACCGGACTCTGCGCGTGTGTGCAAGGTTCCTTTCCGCCCCTCCGTGAATCCGAGCGCCCGCGAGGTGGCGGCGGCCCAAGGCCTCGACGCGACGGTCTGAGAAGGGTCGGCCGGTCGCCTCACGGCGTCTCATCGACGCCGTCCGGGGTTCCCGCTCGGGTTGGGGCTCGCAGAGATGACAACCAATCGGCGGCATCTGCCAGACCGCCGAAGGTGAACACGTGGATGTCAACGGCGGGCGTGTTCCCGTGATCGGCCAAGTGCCGAGCTAGCGCCAGCGCGATGGGGGTCGGCGACCATCTGCCTGCCAGCCGGGCGATCCCGGGCTTGCGCTTCAACGCCCGTGCGGACGCCCCGACTCCGCAGCGGCTCGCGTACCGGATGAGCGCACTCAACGCGACCGGTCCCGGCATCCCGATGCGGACCAGCAGGGTGCAGCCGGCCTCCCTCGTCCGCGCCAGCCAAGCGAGCGCGGGAGAGGCAGAGAATACGAACTGCGTCACGATCCAGAGCTCCGTACCCGTCGCCCGAGCATAATCCATCTTGCGCCGGAGCGCTTCGTCCAGGTCGGCTGGGGAGACGAGGGGGTGACCCTCTGGATACGATGTGACGCCGATCCGCCGGAGACCGTGTTCGGCTAGCTGCCCGGAATCCAGCAGGGCCAGCGTATCGGCGTAGGGGCCTGCGGGTATGCGGCGGTCTCCGCCCACCAGCATCAGGGCGTCCACGCCCATCTCCACGAGCGTCGAAAGCCAGTCGCCGAGTTCGTCAGCGCTCCGGACCGAGCGCGCCGACAGGTGTGGCACCGGCTCAAGGCCCGCCGCCAGCACCCGTTCGCAGGCGGCGATCGTGTCCGGCCACCGGCCCTTTGGCATAAACGGCACGTAGACGGCGGCCTCGCTCGGCACGTACCTAGCGAGGACTTCCGGAGGCGGCACCTGACCCGTGGGTACTTCGACCGAGGCACTTCGAGCCAATTCGATAAGCGCGGCACGGGCCTCGATCTCTGGAGTTGGCGACATTCGGTGCCTGCGGCTGGTTGATCGCCGCCGGTGGGCTGCCCGACCGATGGCGTGTGGGCTGGCCGTCGTCAGATCCGCTCGCTGAGCCGCAGCCACCTTAGGTGGTTGCGCACGTTGTCGTGCTCGAAATAGGCGTCCTGCAAATGGCGCGGCCCCTTCGAGCGCAGTGCCGTGCGGCCGTGCAGCACCCGGTGTCCGGCGCACAGCAGAATCTGCCCCCCCTCCAACCGGAACGAAACCTGGGCGCCGGGCGCATTGACGCGCTTGGACAGTTCATGGTAGGCGGCGTAGAAGTTTCCCAGCCGAGGCTCCGACAGGGGAAGGGCCTGCATCTGCGCGGTATTGAAGCGCATCATCGTGATCTCGCCGTCGCCGTCCAATTCAACCATGGCCTTGGCCGCGTAGCACTCGTATTCCTCGCTGAAGATGCGGAACGGCACCGGTACCCTGCATAGAACCTCGAACTTCTCCGGGTGGTCGCCGCGTAGTTCGTTGAGCAGCCCGAACCCGTCCACGACAACGGACTCGCCGCCTTCGCACTCGTTCACCAGCATGTGCAGCGCCTGCACGTTCGGCGGCCAGGTGTAGCTGGTGAAGTCGTTGTGCGGCGCGACCGCCAGACCCGTGTGCGCGATGTTGTATCCCTTCGGATCGACCTTGACGTTGTGGATGCGCTCGAACAGCACCTCACGGATCGGCCCCAAACGGGCCGTGAGATGCTCGGACGATTCCGGCTCGGTGGGAGCGTCAACGAGCACGCAGACCCCAGTCCGCAGAAACTCCTCGATCAACTCCGCCGCCACGCGGTCGCTCGCCAGGAACCGCTTGTAGTCGAACCGCCGCGGCTGGAACCCGCCGTCCCAGTAGCGCGGCTCGAAACGGGGCTGGCTCAGGTAGCCGCGAATCTCGCTCGACCGGTAGCGGGTGCGGTGTCCGTCCGGCCAAGCCATGGAGATCGCCTCGTCCCCGGATCCGCCGCCTTCGATGCCTATTTCGAGCGGTTTCAGGTCCTTGGGGACCCTGAAGAGGTGGAACCGCTTCTCCGTCGTCTGCGCGACGCGGCATTCGCTGCAACCGCAATTGTCGCGCAGCCAGAGGTAGGGAAGTTCGGTCCGCTCGCCGCTGCTCCAGACTGCGGACAAGGCATCGGTGTCCCGGGTGAGGCTGCTGATCGAGTGACGCATGGTACGATTTCCTCGAATTCCGGTGTGGTCGCCCCCGTTGGCCGCTGGGGTTTGGGTAACCGTGCGTTGAGTCTGAAGCGCAGTCGAGCGCTACCAAGTATCAGAGGGCGACCTTTCCACGCGTGTCAAGCGGCCAGACCCGGCCGGAGGCACTCGGTATCCGGCCCGAACTCCTGGCGTACGCGAAACGGGGTCGGATGCGCGTTTCCGAGTACCTTCATTCTCCTTGACATGGCGTTCCGCTTTCGCCCACGCTCTCAGCGGCGAGCCCGTCATTCAACAGAGGCGACAAGTATGGAAGATATGGGTCAGCCGAACGGTCCGAAGGTGAGCTTCACCAGCATGGCCGAGGGCACCCGCGAGGACTACGAACTGCTCGATCAACTGGAAGAGGAGTTCGTCGCCGGCACCGGCGACCGGGTGTTGGCGCACCTCCGTAAACTGTCCGGCTCGCTGGCAGGCTACCAAGTCGATCGGCTGGAGCATTCTCTTCAAACCGCGACCCGGGCCTATCGCGACGGCGGGGACGAGGAGATGGTGGTGGCGGCGCTCCTGCACGACATCGACGACCTGCTGGCCCCGCACAGCCACGGCGAACTGGCCGCTCTGCTGCTGCGGCCCTTCGTGACCGAGCGAACGCACTGGATCGTCCGGCACCACGGCCTGTTCCAGTACTACTACTACGCCCGCCACATCGGCGGCGACCGCAACGCGCGCGACCGGTACCGCGACCATCCCTGGTATCAGGATGCCGTGGACTTCTGTCACCGCTGGGACCAGTGCGCGTTCGATCCCGACTACGATTCGCTTCCGCTGGAGTTCTTCGAACCGATGGTGCGCCGGATCTTCAAGCGCGAACCCTTCAGCCTTGCGCCGAGGGAGGGATCATGATCGAGGATTCGGCGCGGTGCTCCAAGGCCATCCGGTGGTGGCCCGGCACCCAACAAGCAGGCCGTAGCTCCGAGTCGAAACAGCGCTTCGAATTCCGACGAACAGGAGGGTGAAACCGAAACGCCTCGGGCCGCGTAGTGCATCGTGGTGGATCGCCA
>VYAQ01000269.1 GCA_009844885.1 Gemmatimonadota bacterium | reverse complement strand
GGGTGGCAGCGGCGGCACCCTGCGCGGCCGCGGTCGCAATGCTCCCCGTCCTGGCCGCGGTGGCCGCTACCGCTTCACCAGCCGCCGCCCAACTCACCACACCCGAGGAGCAATTCGGCTACCGCATCGGCACCGACTACCAACTCGTCAACTACGAGGGCCTCACCGACTACTGGCACCTTCTCGCGGAGCAGTCGGACCGCATGACGCTGGAATCGATCGGCAAGACCTCGGAGGGGCGGGAACAGTGGATGGCCACCATCACGTCCCCCGCGAACCGGCCCAATCTCGAGCGCTACAAGGAAATCGCCCGCCGTCTGGCTCAAGCCGAAGGCGTCACCGAGGAGGAAGCCCGCGCGCTGGCCGCCGAGGGCAGGGCCGTCGTCTGGATCGACGGAGGCCTGCACGCCAACGAAGTGCTGGGCATCCAGCAGCTCATGGAGCTCGTTTGGCAGATGGTCAGCCGGGACGACGCGGAGACGATGCGCTTCCTCGACGAAGTCATCCTTCTGGCCACCCACGCCAACCCCGACGGCCACGCATTGGTCGCGAACTGGTACATGCGCCACGACGATCCGCTCGAGCGCTCCTCGCAGGGCGTGCCGGTCCTCTACAACAAGTACGCGGGGCACGACAACAACCGCGATTTCTACATGGCCTCGCTGGCCGAATCCGAGAACATGAACCGCGTGGTCTACCGCGAGTGGTTCCCCCAGATCGTGTACAACCATCACCAGACGGGCCCGCAGGGGACGGTCATGTTCGCGCCCCCCTTCCGGGATCCGCCCAACCACAACCTCGATCCGCTCATTATCACCAGCCTCGACCAGGTCGGGTCGGCCATGCACCACCGCTTCGTGGTCGAGGGCAAGGGTGGCACCACGATGCGGAGCGGCGCCAGCTACTCCACGTGGTGGAACGGCGGCCTGCGCACGACGCCCTACTTCAAGAACATGATCGGCCTCCTCACCGAGACCATCGGCCACCCCACCCCGATCGAGATCCCCTTCCTGCCGAATCGCCAGATCGCCCACGGTGACCTGCCGCTCCCCGTCACCCCGGGGCGCTGGCACTTCCGCCAGTCGGTCGACTACTCGCAGACCGCCAACCGCGCCGTGCTCGACTACGCCTCACGCAACAGCGAACACCTCCTGTTCAACATCTGGCGCATGGGGATGAACTCCATCGAGCGGGGCAGCCGCGATTCGTGGACCGTTCTGCCGAAATGGATCGACCAGGTCGCCGAGGATGTCGGCCCGCGCGGATCCCTGGAGGACTATGAAGCCCACCTGCGCGACCCCGCGAAGCGCGACGCCCGGGGGTACATCCTGCCCGCGGACCAGCGCGGCTTCCCCACCGCCACACGCTTCGTCAACGCGCTGCTCAAGGGCGGCGTCAAGGTGCACCGCGCGACCGCCGACTTCACCGTCGCGGGCAGGGACTACCCCGAGGGTTCCTACGTCGTGGTCACGGCCCAGGCTTTTCGGCCGCATGTGATCGACATGTTCGAGCCGCAGAACCACCCCAACGACTTCCAGTACCCCGGCGGTCCGCCGATCGCGCCGTACGACAACGCCGGATGGACGCTCGCGCTCCAGATGGGCGTCGAATTCGACCGCATCCTCGACGGCTTCAGCGGGCCCTTCGAGCCGATCGCGTGGCTTGCCGACGCGCCTCCCGGTACGGTATCGGGCCCCGATTCCCCCGCTGGCTACGTGGTCGATCACGTCAACGAGGCCTTTACGGCCGTCAACCGCGTGCTCGCCGCCGGTGGCGAGGTCCATTGGATCGAAGGGACGTTCGACGCCGCCGGCATCTCGCTCGCGCCCGGTGCCTTCTACATCCCGGCCGGGGCCACCACCCGGTCCCAGCTGGAAGAGTGGGCCGTGCAACTGGGGATTTCGTTCCACGGGATCACGGCGGCCCCCGGGGCCACGTTCGAACTGACGAACGCGCGGGTCGGCCTCTGGGACCGCTACGGCGGCTCGATGCCTTCGGGGTGGACCCGGTACGTGCTGGAGGACTTCGAGTTCAATTTCGAAGTCGTCTACCCGCCCGACATCGACGCGGGCGACCTGAACGATCGCTTCGACGTGATCATCCTGCCCGACGGCGCCATGGGCGGCGGGCGCGGATTCCGCTTCGGCGGCGGGCCCAGCGACGACTTCCTCGCAACTCTGCCGGATTCCTTGCGCGCACGCGTCGGGTCGCTGAGCGATGACACAAGTGTGCCGGTACTGCGCGAGTTCGTGGAGAACGGTGGCGCGGTGGTTGCGATCGGGTCCTCGACGGCCGTGGGAAGCCGGCTCGGCCTTCCGCTCGCCAACTTCCTGGTCGACGACGACGGAACCCCGCTGGGCCGCGACGACTACTTCACGCCGGGATCGATACACGACATTCGGGTGGAGCACGGCAGCCCGATCACGCACGGCCTGGGCGAGCGCATGCACGTGCTGCACAGCCACAGCCCGGTCTTCCAGATCGCCGACGGGGCGGCGAACGTGCGGCGCCTGGCGTGGTACGACACCGCCGAACCCCTGGTGAGTGGCTGGGCGTGGGGACAGCAGCACCTCGAAGGGGGCACGAGCATGATCGAGGCGGACATCGGCGCGGGGAAGCTCTTCCTCTTCGGCCCCAAGATCACCTTCCGGTCGCAGCCGCACGGCACCTTCCCGCTTCTGTTCAACGGGATTCACTACGGGGCGGCGAAGCGTCGACCGGTGAGCTGAGGTGAACGAGACCGGGGCTCCGTCCGTTCCCGGCGCGGACCCGCCGCGCGCGGACCCGCGACGCGACGACCCACGGAGCGCGGACCCTCCCGACAACCCCTTCGAGCGGTTGCGGAGCCGCTGGCTTGTCCCGTGCGCACTCGGAGCGGGCGCGGCCATCCTCATCCTGCTTCTTCTTTTGACGGAGCTTGTCGGACTCGCCACGGGAAGCGCGCTCGCTGACGACCCTGCGACCAGAGATAGCCTGGCGATGCTCGCGGGCTACGGGGGCATGGTCGCGTGGCTGTTCTGGGCATGCCGCCGTGCGGGCGTCGATTTCGGACGCCTGATCGGGCGGGTGCCCACCGGACACGATTGGGCGATCACGGGCGCGTTGCTGGCCGTCACCATCGCGTTTTCGTACGGGTCGTGGGAACTCGTCGCCTGGATACTGACGCGCGTGGCCCCGGATCTTCTCACCTGGCTGGTGCAGATGCTGCCGGAGAGGCCTACCGGGAACCTGGGGCACCACATCATCATGGTCTTCGTCCTGATAGGCGCCGCTCCGGTCGTCGAGGAACTGATCTTCCGGGGCGTCCTGGTCAGTCGCTGGGGAGTCAAATGGGGCGTGAGGGCCGGGATCGTGGCTTCGGCCGTGGCGTTCGGAATCCTGCACGCGAACGTCATCGGAATCGGCTTCGTCGGACTGGTGGCGGCCCTGCTGTACTTCCAGACCCGCACCCTGATCGTCCCGATCGTCTTTCATGCCGCAAACAACGCGATCGCGGCCATTGGCATGTATCTGCCCGGCGGTTCCGATACGGCCGCGCTCGCGGATGGCGATGGCTGGCTCGGGTTTCTTCTCGTTTTCGTCACGCTGCCGGTGTTGATCTGGTACCTCTGGCGCTACTGGCCGGCTCGCGACGCCGTGATCCCCTACATGGGCGATGACGACCCGGCCGCGGCTGAGGACGAACCCGCCACGGAAGGATCCCGGTGACCGAATCGGCACCGTTCCCGGTGCGCGTAGCCGCCATCGACGCCGGTTCCAACGCCATTCGCTTCGTCGTCGCCGACTTCACCGGTCCCGACCGGTACAATGTCGTCCACAAGATCCGCCAGCCGATCCGCCTGGGGCACCGCGTCTTCACGCACGCGGAACTGGACGAAGAGACCATGGAATGGGCCGTGGCCGCCTTCCGCCTGTTCCGCCGCGAGATCGACGCGCGGGGTGTCCAGCGACACCGCGCGGTGGCGACCAGCGCGACCCGCGAGGCAGCCAACCGCGGCAGCTTTCTGGACAGAATCCGGGAGGAATCCGGCATCGTCCTCGAGCCGATCAGTGGAGCGGAGGAGGCACGCCTCGTCCACCTGGCCGTGCGCAGCCGCGTCGATCTCTCCCGGGGCCGCTGGATCCTGGTGGATCTGGGGGGCGGCAGCGTCGAAGTCTCGCTTGTTGACGACACGGGCATCCTGTGGAGCGAGTCCTACCGCGTCGGCACGGTGCGCCTGCTGGAGACCCTGGCCGAGGCGGAGGGCTGTCACGACTCGCTGCGCGCGTGGGTCGGCCGCCAGCTCCGCGCCCTCACGATTCCGCCCCCGGAGGGTTACCCGGGTCCCACTGCATTCGCGGCGACCGGAGGCAACATCGAAGCGATCGCCGAACTCGCCCTCAGCTACGTCGACCCGCTGAACCTGGCGCTGCTGCCGATCAACCGGCTCGACGCCGTGATCCATCTTCTGACCGCAATGAGCGTTCCCGAGACCATCCACGAGCTGCGGCTGCGCCCCGACCGCGCCGACGTCATCCTGCCGGCGGCACTGGTCTACCGGCACTTCGCCGATATTGCCCGCGCCGACCAGATCGTGGTTCCGAGCGTGGGTGTCAAGGAAGGGGTACTGCTGGACGTGGCGGCGGAAGCGACCCTGTATTCGACCGTCGCCTGATCGGCCGGGGCCGGGGTCACGAGCGCCCGCCGCCGCGCTCTGCGTGGCTGCCTAACGCCCCCAGGCCAGATAGCGGATCTGCTGGATCGCCACCGACAGCCCCGCCAGGCTGACCGGTTCCTCGGCCTCCACTTCGCCGAGGATCTCGTGGAACCGGCTCAGCTGTGACTCGTCATCCTCGAAGCCGAGTGCCCCTGCCAGGTCGTTCTCTCCTGCAAGCGCGTTCTCGGTGAGGTTGCGCCGAATCGCGCCCAGGTCGTTGATCAGCCCCAGCGCCCAGCGCTGCTGCCACTTGCCGTCGCCGCTGACCCGCTCGATACACCCGGTCAGCCACGGAATCCGGAGTTCCTCGGTGACCCAGTAGTAGACCCGCGCGGCGCTTACGGGATTGGTTCCGGTGGTTCGGGCCAGGCGGAGGATCTCGAGCAGGTGATCGAGGAAACGCAGAGCGACCAGATTGCGGATAAAGGCCTCGTCCCCCGCCTGGGGCATCAGCGCGGCCACGCGCGTTTCGAAGTTCTCCCGGTCCTCGCCTGCCACGATCTCGTGGAACTGCCCGCGCAGGGCTTCAAGACCGTTCAGGCTCCCCTCGATGAGGGCGGTGGTCGACTCCTCGGGGTCGCAATTGGTCAACACCCAGCGCGTGGTGCGTTCGAGCACCCGAGCCAGGCCCATCGTCCAGCGGTAGGTCACCGCGGCGGACACCTCTTCCTCGCGTGATCGGATGTCCGCCAGCAACGAGCCGTGCCGGGTCAGCCTCGCGGCCACCAGCCACGCCCGAGCGATCTCCTCGGCGCCACGGCCGGTCTCGCGCATCAGGCGGTCGATGAACACCGACCCCATGAGGTCCACGAGATCGTTGGTCAGCTGACACGCCACGATCTCCCGGCGCAAACGGTGGTTGGCAGCCCGCTCCAGGCCCACCAGCTCCACGGCCTCACCCGGAAAGTACCCGTGGAAATAGTCCGAAGCCGACGGGTCGTCCGGGAGGTCGGAGGCGAGCAGCGCCGACTTGAGGTCCAGCTTGGCGTAGGCCAGCAGAACGGACAGCTCCGGCCGCGTGAGCGACTGGTTCGCCTCCCGGCGCGCGGTGAGCTCGTCCCAGGAGGGCAGTCCCTCCGCGTCGCGGTCGAGGAGGCCGGTGCGGGCCAGGCGCCCCATCAGCGCCCAGTAGTGGTCCATGCCGCGGCGGGCGCGGTATTCGTCCAGCGAAACCGCCTGACAGCCGGATTCGTTGTCCGCGAGCACCAGCGACGCGACCGTGTCCGTGAGGCGGTGAAGCAGCTCGTTGCGCTCCTCCCGCGTCACCAGCCCGGCCCCCAGGGCCTCGTTCAGGAGGATCTTCAGGTTGACCTCGCGGTCCGAGAGGTTGACCCCACCCGAGTTGTCGAGCGCGTCGGTGTTGATCCGTCCGCCGCCGAGCGCGTACTCGACCCGGGCGGCCTGCGTGAAACCCAGGTTCCCGCCCTCGCCCACCACCTTCGCCCGGAGATCCCCCACGTCGATGCGCACCGCGTCGTTCGACGCATCCCCGGCGTCGGCGTGACTCTCGGTAGTCGCCTTCACGTATGTCCCGATCCCGCCGTTCCACAGCAGGTCGACGGGAGCGGACAGCACCGCCCGGATCAGACTCTCGCCGTCCAGGGTCGCCACCTCCGGATCCAGACCGAGCGCGGCGCGGACATCGTCGTTCAGATCGACCGATTTCACCCCGCGCGAAACGATCATCCCACCCGGCGAGAGTCTCTCGCGGTCATAGTCGTCCCACGAGGAGCGGCCCAGACGGAACAGCCGCTCGCGCTCCGCGAAGGACGCCTCCAGATCCGGATTCGGATCCAGGAAGACGTGCCGATGGTCGAACGCCGCCACGAGCCGAATGGCCCGCGACAGCAGCATGCCGTTGCCGAACACGTCCCCGCTCATGTCGCCGATGCCCGCCACCGTGAAGTGGTCCGTCTGGATGTCCCTTCCCATCTCCCGGAAGTGCCGCTTCACCGACTCCCAGGCACCGCCGGCCGTGATGCCCACCTTCTTGTGGTCGTACCCGTTCGAGCCGCCCGAGGCGAACGCATCGTCCAGCCAGAACCCGTAGTCCGCCGCAACCCCGTTCGCGGTGTCCGAAAACGGCGCCGTACCCTTGTCCGCCGCGACCACGAGGTAGGGGTCGAAGCCGTCGTGCCGGACCACGCCCTCGGGTGGCGCGGACTCGCCGTTAAGGTTGTCCGTGATGTCCAGCAGTCCCCGCATCAGGGTGCAGTACTGCTCGCGCGCCTCGTGCGCCATGGCTTCACGGTCAGGCAACGACCGCAGGCACACGAAGCCGCCCTTTGACCCGCTGGGGACGATCACCGCGTTCTTGACCATCTGCGTCAGCACCAGCCCCAGCACCTCGGTGCGGAAATCATCCGGCCGGTCCGAGTGCCGTATGCCGCCCCGGGCAACCGACGCGCCGCGCAGGTGAATGCCCTCCATCCTCGAAGACCTTACCCACACCTCGTATTTGAGACGGCTCCTGACCACGCTCTCCAGGAGCCCGGAGTCGAACTTGAGCGAGATGTACGGGACTCCTCCCGACCGCACCGTCGGCGTCCGGTCGCCGGTCCGATAGTAGTTGGTCCGCACGGTGGCCTCGATCACCTTCTGGAAGGCCCTCAGCGCGCGGTCATGGGCGAGCGAGCTCACCCCGACCAGTTCGTCGGCGATGCGGCCGGCGAGGTCGGGGGCCCGGGGATGGCGGACCTCCCGAGCCCCGCGGCCGTCCGGGTCGCCGGCCCCGACGCCGCGTGGGTCGAACCTCGCCTCGAAGAGCCGGAACAGGAGCAATCCGATCGCCGGATGGCTGTCGAGCGCCGCGCGCAGCACCTGCCGGCTGGGGACCGCCCCGATCTGGAACGCGTAGTGCGCGTACGCCCGCAGCACCTCGACCTCGCGCCAGGCCATCCCGGTCGGGCGGATCAGGCGGTTGAACCCGTCGTTCGTGGCGTCGCCGTTCCGGATCGCCAGGATCGCCTCGGACAGAACAGGGCCCCGGGCCTCGATGTCGATTCCGGTTCCGTCGGCGGTCTTCACGTCGAAGCTGTAGATCGACGAGTCGGCATGACCGCCCCCCTCCCGCAGCTCGAAGAGCGAAACGTTGATGATACGGAGCCCGCAGTTCTCCAGAACCGGCATGAAGTCGGACAGGATGATCTGGTGCTCCCGGATATAGATCTTGAGCTCGCACCCGTCGGGCTCCGCGTTCTCGAAGAAGCGGACCGACTCCATGCGCCCGTCGACCTTCATGGCCTCGATTTCGGCGATGTCCCTCACCGCCGCCGAAGGCTCGGTCGCGGCACGGTACTCCGGCGCAAACGCACCGGCGTAGTGACGCGCCATGCGACGGGCCTCGTCCGGCGGACGCACCTCGCTCAACAGGTCCCCCACCTCGTCCAGCCAGGACCTCGTCAGGCTCGTGACGGTCGCCTTCAGGTCGCGCCAGTCGATCTCCGCCAGCCGCTTCGCCGGACCGCCCAGGTAAAAGTGCAGGCGTGCCTGGTCGCCGGCGCTCAGCGCCAGGTGGTAGTTGAGGATCTCGACTTTGTAGCGCTTTGCCAGCGACGCCTCGAATTCGCGCCGGAAGGCCCCCGAGAAGCGGGTGCGCGGCATGACGACCATGATCGACACGCCCCTCCCCAGCGCGTCGTGACGGACCGACACGAAGATCTCCGCGGTGTTGTACCGGGTCAGGATCGTGCGGATGTCCTTGGCGACCTCCTCGGCAGACGCGAGGAAGAGCTCCTCCTTGGGCAGCGAACCGAAGATCGTGATGATCTCCTTGTAGTCGTGCTGCCCCTCGTACACCCCCGCCAGTTCCAGCACCTGCGCGAGCTTCTGCCGCAGGATCGGAATGTCCTGCGCGGGCTCCGTGTACGCCTGCGAGGTGAAAAGCCCCAGGAAACGGTGTTCGCCGGCGACCGACCCATCGGCGCGCAGCTTCTTGACGCCGATGTAGTCCATCCGCGCGCGACGGTGAACGGTCGACTCGGCGTTGGTTTTGCTGATGATAAGGAGCGGCCCGGACAGCGCCCGCTCGCGCATCTGATCGGACAGCGCGCTCATGGGCACGGGACGTGCGAATGCCGACGCCTGCTCTTCCTGCAGAATCCCCAATCCCGACCCCGCGTCGACCATCACGGCGTCCTCGCCACCCGGTTCATGCGGACCGAAGGTATAGGACCGGTAGCCGAGGAAGACGAAGCCCCCGTCGCGCAGCCACCTCAGGAACGCCTGGATCTCGCGGAACTCGTCCCGGCGGTCCCGCACGTCGCGCATCCGGAACCCCAGCTCGGAGACCACATCGGCGATCTTGTCCACCATGAGACCGAAGTCGTCCGTGGCCTTGACCACGTCTTCCAAACGGCGGGCCGTCTCGGCGCGGAGAGACTCGCGAGCCTCCTCGTCGGCGACGCGGGCCAGTTCCACGTACACGACCGATTCGGTGCCGGCGGCATCGCCCGGCGGGTTCAGGTCCGTGATCCACCCGTCCCCGTCCCTCTCCACGGTCATCAGCGGGTACACGAAGTGCGCGATCTGGAGATCCTGCGCCGACAGGAACTCGCGGATCGTGTCCACAATGAACGGCCGCTCGGAGACGTTGGTCTGGATGATCGTGACCGGCGCCCGCCCGCCGGCCTCTTCGGGGTCGGGGTTAAGGACCTCCACATCGACCCGGTCCGGACGGCTGCGGTTGAGGAAGTCGAGCGACTCCACGCACATCCGGGCCAGATCCTCCGGCTTGCGTTCCTCGAAGAGCTCCATCGTGGCCTTGCCGAGGAAGAACGGCACGAACTTCCCGAGGAGGCGATAGCGGTCGTCGTCCACCGAGTCCTTCAGGAGTTCGAGGACCGCTGCGATTGCCTGGGCGCTGGCCGGTGACCCGGAGGGATCGCCTGTCTGGATCATTTGTCGGGATTCGGTCGGCGTGGAGAGTGGCGGGATTCATGGCAATCTCGGAAAACCCGAGCGGTGCCGCCAGACGTTACCTTTGAACGGTCGGCTACCCGTACCCCTGGAGCAGCCCGTACCCCGAGGCGGCGCATTGCGTTTCATCCACATCGCCGATGTTCACCTCGACACCGCCTTCGCGGGCCGGTCGGAAGAAGTGCGAAGCCGGCTGCGCGAGGCCGCTCGCGAAGCGCTGGCGCGGTGCGTCGATACCGCGGTGTCCGAAAAGGTCCACGCGGTTCTGATCGCCGGCGACCTCTTTGACGGGCCGCGCCTGTCGTTCGGCAGCGAGGGTCTCCTGTTGAGGCAGCTGGCGGTTCTGGCCGAGGCGGGCATCCAGGTGATCTATGCCACCGGGAACCACGATCCGGGCAGCGGGCCGAGCGTACAGGACCTCGCCTGGCCGGCCAACGTCACCGTAATCGCCGGCGCCGAACCGGTCACGGTCACGATCGCGAACCGGCAGGGCGATCCGGTCGGAACCGTCACCGGCGCGGGGCACGCCACCGCCCGCGAGACCGCAGACCTCGCCAGCCGCCTCCGCCCCCCCACCGCAACGAGTCTGCCCCGGGTGGCCCTGCTGCACACCCAGGTCACCTCGGCCAGTGGCAGCGAGCTGCACCAGGCCTATGCGCCTTCGAACCTGGACACCCTGCGCGGGGCGGGCTTCGACTACTGGGCTCTGGGACACGTCCACCAGCGTCAGGTGCTCTCGGCCGACCCGCCCGTCCACTACCCCGGCAACCTCCAGGGACGGAACCCCCGCGAGACGGGCCCCAAGGGCGGTCTGCTCGTCGACCTTCACGACGCCGCGCACCCAGTGGTCGAATTCCGGGAGTTCACTCCGGTGCGGTGGGAGAGGCTGGCCCTGGCGGGCCTCGAGAACGCGCGCACGCTGGAGGCGCTCGTGGAGCGGGTCGTCGATGCCTGGGACGAGGCCCGGTCGGCCGATCCGGGAAGCGACGCGACGGAGTGGGTGGTGACCGTGGACCTGTCGGGCCCGTCGCCGGCGTGGCGCAAGCTGCGCGAACGGGAGGAGCTGGACGCGCTGGAACGGGAGTGCGCGGACTGCCTCGGCGCGCTGTCGGTCCGGATCCGGGCAGACGGCACGCATGCGGTGGTCAGGCTGGCGGACCACATCGATCGCCAGGACGCGCTGGGCGCGTCGCTCCGCCTGTGCGGGCGCGTGGCGGCGGGCGACGACCGTCTGGGTCTTGAAGAGGCGGATTTCGCCGTGTTCGACCAGGAACGCCACGGGTCCCTCGAGGCGTACCTGCGGCGTCTGCTCGACGGCGCAGACGCCGAGATCATGGCGAGGATGCTCACCGGCGCGACCACCGAGTCGGGCTCGCCATGAGGTTCGAGTCGATCGAGGTCGTGCGCTACGGCTGCCTGACCAACCTCTCCACAGGCGAAGACCCGCTCCCGAACATCGTGGTCGTGCTCGGCCCCAACGAGAGCGGAAAGTCAACTTTATTTGACTTAATGTCAACTTTAGTTTACGGATTTCGCCCGGCCACCCGCACCAGACACCCGTTCACGCCCTGGGCGGGCGGAGATCCCGAGGGCCGCGCCCGCATCCGGCTCGACCAGAGTCCCGATGCTCCCGTGATCGAGGTCCACCGGCGCCTGCGGTCGCAGGCGTGGGGCAGGCTGCACGTCGGGGAGCGTGTGGACGACATCCGCAACCATCCCCTCCCCGCCGCCGGTCACGTCACCCGCGTCGTGTTCCGCCAGGTATACGCGCTGACCCTCGCCGAACTCGCCGGTCTCGAGGGCGAGAGCTGGGACCTCGTGCAGGATCGGCTGGTGGGGGCGATGGCCGCGCCGGATCTTCACTCGGCACGCACAGTCGCGGCCGGCCTGGAGGACGAGGCGAAGCGGCTGTGGCGCCCCGACCGGCGCGGCCGTCCCCGCGTGCGCGTGCTCGCGGCCGAACTGGCCGCCCTGAACGAGCGCAAGCGCGATGCGCTGTACCGGGACCGCGCCGTACGGGAGAAGGTGGCGGAGCGGGCGGGCGCCGAGACCAGGCTCCAGGCGCTGCGCGAGGAGAGGTCCCGCGAGCGGGAGCGTCACGGCGTGATCGACCACCAGTTGAACCGACTGCTCCCCGTGCGGCGGGCGCTGGCGCGCATCGACGAGCTTCGCGCCGAGGCGGGAGCCGCGAGCGACCTCAAGGCGCTGCCGAACAGGCCGGCCCAACGCCTGAGCGAGCTGCGCGAGGAAGCGCGGGCCGAGAAGGAACGGGTCGCCCTTCTCGCAGGGAGGCGGCAGGAAACGGTCGCGGCCGGGACGGAAGGCGAGCGCCTTCGCGCACGTTGGGAGGAGCACGCCGGGGCACTGTTCGCGGAGCCGCCGGGCGATGATGCCCGTGAGGCGCTCGTCGCGGTTTCCACCGACGAACTCCGCGGCCGCGTGCGGGCGTTCGAGGCCGCGCGCGAGGACCGCCGGGTGGCCGAGGAGGGTCTCCTGCGCGGCGAGGACGATCTGCCGGTGGCGCTCAAGCCCGCCAGGAGCCGGTTGGTGGCGGGAGTCGTCCTGCTGCTGGTGGGGGTAGCCATCGCGGCTCTCACGCTGCCGCAGGTCGGTGTGGAGCTCCCACTGGGCAATGCCTTCGCGCTCCGCGTGGGCGCCGTCGCCGCGATCGGGGGGTTCCTCCTGACGATTCTGTGGTGGGATGCCGATCGACGGGCGCGGCGGTACGGCAAGGCCACCGCCGACGCTCGGGGACGCCGGTCCGGGCAAGTGGCGCAGCTCCGCGAGGCCGAGGAGGCGGCACGCCGCGAGGCCGTGAGCCTCGTCGCCGCTCTGCCCCTCCGCGACAACCTTCTGGAGGCCCCGGACATGGAGCTTCCGGCCCGGATCGAGCGCATGCTGGAGCTGTTGGCCACGCGGGACGAGCGCGCCACCGCCACGCGCCGCGACCTGGAGCGTGCTGAGGGCGACCTGGCAGCCGCCCGGCGGGACCACGAGGCCGTGACCGATCGCCTCCGCGATCTGGAGGCAGGGCTGGCCGAACTCGGCGACGGCGACGTCGAGCGCGGCGCCCGCCGGGCGGCTGCTCGGACGGAAGCGGCGCAAAGGGCCGATCAGATGCGGGCCGAACTGGAGCGGGAATGGCCCGAGCTGGACCGGGTCGAGGCCGAAATCCGCGAAACGGACGCGGCCGGCACGGACTGGACGTCGCTCGCCGAAGCGCTCCGTGACGCGTCCGGACGGCATGACGCGCTCGCCGAGGAGGGCGAGGAGCTGCGCAGCACGATCACGAGACTCGACACCGAGATCCGCCACCTGCAGGAGGGGGACACCCCCGACCGGGTCGAGGGGCGCATCCAGGAGGTCAAGGAGCGCATCCGCGACGCGAAGGAGGCGCGGGACCGATCGTTCCTGCTGGCGAGAATCGTCCGCGAAGCCGATCGCCGCTTCCGCGACCAGCACCAGCCCGACCTGCTACGCCGCGCCGCGGATCACCTCCGGCACATCACGGCCGGCCGCTACGAGCACATCGAAATGGGCGACACGGGCGACGAGGCCTTCTACCTGAGCGGCCCCGCCGCGTCCGAGCCGAGGAAGGTGGGCCAGGCGCTCTCGCAGGGAACCAGAGAGCAGGTGTACCTCGCCCTGCGGCTGGCCATCATCGATCACCTCGACGCCGGCCAAGAGCGCCTCCCGCTCTTCATGGACGAGACCCTGGTCAACTGGGACGCCTGGCGTCGCGACCGCGCCTTCGGGCTGCTGGAACGCGTCGCCGAGAAGCGCCAGGTGTTCGTCTTCACTTGCCATCCCGCCATGGCCGCCGAACTGGAAGACCGCGGCGGCCGGATCGTGGCGCTGGGCGAGCGGTAGAAGTTACCGGCCGGTGCTCCAACTCAGCGGGTCCAGATGAGGACCGAACCCCCACAGCTTGAGTCTCGCCGGGGCGCCCAAATCTCGATCAACTCCACGGACTCCGGCGCAAGGTCGTCGATGAAGAAGCGCCGAGTCCGCCGATCGGTGTGCCGCTCAGTCCCGTCTACATAGAGGCTCAGGGGGCATTGCGCACGGACCAGAACGGGAGGCTCCGATACTCGACCTTCGACCCGGATGCCCGGCACCGTCCTGAACGCGTCAGTCAGCTTGCCGGCCGCGAGTTGATCGAGCATGGGTCGGGTGAGCACATGGGTCCGCTTCGAGTTGCGAGCCATGCGATCGTGGATGCCGTTCCCCTCCATGAACATGGAACGCATTTCGGTCTCGATCGGTCTGGGAGCAGCCGTTTCGGCAACCATCTCGACCCTTACAGCGGTCGTCCGGTTCGGACTCAGCGCAACCGGGGCGGTGCGCGCGCCATATCCGGTCAACTCCACCGAAAACAGGATCACGTGGTCCCACAGGCCCCCGAATTCCACCTGCCCGTTTTCGTCGCTCACGCGCCTCTCGGCCTCCCCACGTGACACCATCGCCCCTTCGATCGGATCTCCGGATTCGCCGTCCACGACCCTCACCACCAGACTGCCGGACCCGTCCACATCGATGCCTCTCGTCCGGCGCATCTCCATCCTGAGCTCTCCTGCACGGATTACCTCGACATATCCGGCCAGTCGCTCATATCCCCACCTCCGGACATTGATCCAGTACCGGCCCCGTGGGAGATCCATCTCCGTGCGGCCGTCCACACCCGTCACGTACCGGCCGAGCAGGCCGGTGAACTCGATCACGGCCCCAAGCAACGCCGCGTTGTCCCGAGAGTCGCGTATTTCCGCTGTCAGGCGGATCGTTTCCCCTTGCGGCGAGGATTCCTGCGCCTCGAGACCCCTCGTGGAGGTCGGCGTAGCCAGCGACACCCCGGTGACGAATGCGATCAGGGCGGTGCGAGGAAAACGCCAGTGGCGCGCCCCGATGGCCTGTTGTGTGTGGCAGTTCATCCGCGACCGTTCTCCTTTCGGACCGGTGCAGCGCAGGGGCTCCGCGAAACTCAGACTGCCCTTCTCTCCAACCACGCGTCAACGCTCAGTCAGTTTGTCGGAGCCGTTCCCGCGCAAGCGTGAAGAACATTTTCGCGCCGACGCGCAGCGACATCCCCAGGCGGCCCGAGATCTTGGAGCGGCCCCGGACACGCGGCAGGTGCGGCGCCTCGACCTCCACGATAGCGAGGCCCTGGCGCACCGCCCTCACCTGCATCTGAAGCGTCCAGCCCCAGTTGCGGTCGTCCATCGCCATACGCTCCAGCGCGTCGAAGCGGATCGCCCTGAATGGCGGGAGATCCAGGAAACGGCGGCCGAAGAGCAGCCGCACGGCGGCGAGCACGACGCGATTCCCCAGGCGGGCGTGCGCGTGGAGGTTGCCGGTGCCCCCGTCCCGCCCGACCCGTACCCCAAGCGCCAGATCGGCACCGCGGTTCACCGGATCCAGCACGAGCGAGAGCTGCTCCGCGCTTTCGGGGTGGTCCGCGTCGAGGAACACGAGCACCTCGGGACGACTCGGAAGCGCGGACAGGCAGGCGATGCCCTTCAGGCACGCCGCGCCGTAGCCGCGCTCGTCCTCCCGCACGACCACCGCCCCCGCGGCGCGTGCGACGGCCGCCGTGCCGTCCGTGGAGCCGTTGTCGGCCACGACCACGCACTGCAGGCGGCCGATCGGCAGCGCGTGCAGGACCGCGGGAAGCGCATCCTCCTCGTTGAGCGCCGGAATCAGCACCGCCGTGCGGGAGAGCCGCTCGTCCGGGATTGAAGTCACCGCAGGAATAGAACGCGGCGTGCCGCCCCGGACCAGCGGTTGGCGCGGTGGGGAGTGCCGGGGTATGGTGCCGCATGAAATCACCCACGCGCGTGCTGCTCCTCCTGGGCCTCGTGGAAGTGGCGGCACTGGCCGCCTTCGGATGGCTCACCGGGGCCGCGCTGCCCATGCCCCGCCTCCTCCTTCCCGCGGCCGCGTTTCTCTGTTACGGCGCCGCCGGGATTGCCGCGACGAAACGGCCGCTCTCCATCCCCCTCATCTGGGGTATCGGGATCCTTGCCCGGCTCGCTCTTCTGCCCCTGGCGCCGGAGCTGTCCGACGACATCTACCGCTACCTCTGGGACGGCCACTTGCTCGGCGAGGGCCTCAACCCCTACGGACACCCGCCCGCAGACGATGCGTACGCGTCGATCCGCACGCCGTGGCACGATCGTGTCAACCACCCCGAGGTGCCGACGATCTATCCGCCGCTGGCGCAGCTTCTGTTCGGGCTGGTTGGGGCGCTCGGCGGAACGATCCCGGGCGCCAAGCTGGTGTGGCTGTGCTTCGATCTCGGCTGCGGGCTGCTGCTTTGCCGGATCGCCGGCCGCACGGGCCGCAATCCGAGCGCCGTCCTGGTCTGGTACCTGTGGTCGCCGCTGCTGATCGTTGAGACGGCCTGGAGCGCTCACTTCGATGCGGTGGGGCTGTTCTTCCTGGCGGGTCTCATCTGGGTCGCCTCCGGTCGTAGGAATCGCCCGGGTGGCACGAGTCGCGGGCACCGCCCGAACCGCCGGCGCACGCGCCACGTCAGGGCCGCCACGCTCGGTTCTCTGCTCGGCCTTGCCGCCCTGACCAAGTTCGCGCCCGCCGCCGTCCTGCCGCCGCTTGTCCGCCGTCATGGCGCCGCCGCGGCCGTCGCCTTTGTCGCCGTGTGCACCGCCCTCTACCTGCCGTTCGCCGGCGTCGGTCTCGGCGCGCTCACCGAGGGACTCCGCACCTATGCCGAACACTGGACGGCGAACCAGGGCGCCTTCACGCTCATCGCGCGCCTGTTCCCCGATCCCGTGCAGGCCCGTACCGCAGCCGCCGTTCCCGTGCTGGCGGTTGTCGTGTATGCGACCTGGCGGCGCTTCCGCGTCGAGCGGGCCCTGCTGTGGATCATCGGGGCCGGGCTGCTGCTCTCGCCCACGTTCCACCCCTGGTACGCGCTCTGGGTGCTCCCGATGGCTGCGCTGCGCGGCCATGCGCCGTTCCTGCTGCTGACCGGCCTGTCGTTTCTGGGCTACTGGGGGCTCGCCGCGTACCAGCTGACCGGGGTCTGGCCGGAGCCAGCCTGGACCCGCGTGGTCATGTGGCTCCCGGTGTGGATCCTGTTGCTGGCGGACATCGTCGCCCGGCGCAGGGGTTCAACCGGGTCCGGAACCTTGCGAATGCGCCGTTCGTCCCGGGTTCAGGCCAAGCGCCAGGTATCCCGAGGCGAAGAGCGCCACGAAGGGCAGTGACGCCCAGTACCCCTGGGCGATCGCGACGGTGCCCGACAGCACCATGAAGGACCCGGCGGCTACCGCCAGTGTCTGGCCGCTGAAAGCGCCCCGGGGCCGCTCGTAGCTGGAACGGCCCACGGCTCCCGCTTTCGGTGTACGCTCGAACGGATCGCGGAACCGGCCAAGGCCGCGCAGTACCGCCCGGCTGAGAAGCACGGACATGCCGGCGCCGAGCGTGAGCGTGCCGACCGCAGCCCTGATCGCGTGGCCCCAGCGACGGCCGCGCTTCCGTGCGGCGGTGAGGTAGAAGAGCACGAACGGGCCCGTGGCACTGGCGAACACGGCCAGATCGAGCCACCAGAGACGGTCGACGCCCAGCACACTCCGAGCGATCGCCGAGGGAACGATGAGCAGCGCGAGGACGAAGGTGAGCGGGTGCGCCAGGTGGCCGCTCAGGTGCAGGAATGCCTCGAGCTTTACAGCGGGCCGAAACCGGCCCCGCAACAGTCGCGGGAGCACCTTGCGCGCCGTCTGGACTCCCCCCTGGGCCCAGCGCCGCTGCTGCACGAGAAGCGACGCCGCGGTGCCGGGAAGCTCGGCCGGGACGCCGATGTCGTCGCGGAGCACGAACCGCCATCCCGCCATTTGCGCCCGGTAGCTGATGTCCAGGTCCTCGGTGAGCGTGTCGTGCTCCCAGCCGCCCGCGTCCAGTAGCGCCTGCCTGCGCCACAGCCCCGCGGTGCCGTTGAAGTTGAAGAAGCGGCCGCCGAGGTAGCGTCCCCGCTGCTCCACCAGGAAGTGGCCGTCCAGGAGCAGGGCCTGGGCGCGGGTGAGCCACGAGTCGCGCTCGTTGATGTGGTCCCAGCGCGCCTGCACGAGGCCGACGCCGGGATCCTGCATGACGGGCAGCAACGACTCCAGCAGACACGGAGCGGGCACGAAATCGGCGTCCAGGATAAGGATGAAATCCCCGGTGGCCTCGTCCAGACCGGCGGCCAGCGCGCCCGCCTTGTAGCCGGTCCGAAGGGAACGGTGGAGGACGCTGACATCCACGCCCCGGCGACGCCACTTGCGCGCGCACTGCTCCGCCAGGGCGGTGGCTTCGTCCGTGGAGTCGTCCAGTACCTGGATCTGTAGAAGCTCTGCCGGATGCCGCAGACGGCACGCCGCGTCGATGAGGCGCTCGACGACGTGCTTTTCGTTGAAGACGGGCAATTGGACGGTGACGCGAGCCCCCGAAACGGAGCGCGGCGCGGCCGGAGGGGCCGGGATCGCTGAAGAATGTGTATTTTGCGTAAAATACGTATTATGCGTCCCGACCGGGTCCTCTCCACCCTTTTTTCGCGACTGGATCAGCAGCACCATGCGATGCGCGGCGAAGGGAAGGAGGAGAGCCAGCACGCCCGCGTACAGTGACACCGCAACGACGCTGAGCAGGTCGATCATTCAGCCGGGTCCGTGGTGGGATTCGGGTCGAAGCCCCGGCACTGCAGCACCGGGAGTGGAGGGTACTTGCGGAAGGTAGGGTCGTGGCGGTGGCGGCCACAGAGGTAGAAGCGCGAGCCTCGCCCCGACACGACTCGGCGCATCCACGCGCAGCGGAGGCAGAGACCGACCCTGGCCACCTCGGTCGCTTCAGAGGTCATCGGATTCCCGCATGCCGATGTAGCCCCGATGCCTGCCACGGTCGCCGCGCCGGTGCGAAAAGTACCGGCTTTCTCCGCACAGAGTGCATTCGTCGCTCACCGTCACGTGCTCACGCCGGACGCCGGCGGCGATGGTCTGTCGCCGGATCACCGACCTCAGATCGATGGGCGCGGGATCGACGGGCACCGCCTCGCCCAGGGCGCGGAAGACTTCCGGGCCGACCTCGTAGCAGCGGCCGCAGATGGCCGGACCCAGATGGACCAGGAGCTCCGCCGGGTCGCTCGCGAAGACCTCGGACAGCGTATCCAACCCCGCTTCGACCACGCCCGCCGCCGTACCCCGCCACCCCGCGTGCAGGAGCGCCACGGTCCGGCGGGGAGGATCCACGATGAACACCGGCACGCAGTCGGCCAGGGTGACGGTCAGGAGCACCCCGGAGGCGCCGGTCGCATGCCCGTCCGCCTCGCCCGTTACGCTCACCCCGCGCGGCATCGCACCGTGCACGCGGACCGCCCGCCCATGCACCTGCCGACTTCTAACGACCGCGCGCCAGCTGGCCGCCAGGGTCAGATCCACGTCGTCGGGCTTCTCGCCCGGCGCGGAGGGCCCGGCCGCCTCCGCCCGCGAACCGGCGATGTCCGTCCGTCTGGTCGTCCCGGCGCGCAGCCACGGGAAGCACCCCTCCCAAGCCGCCACCGGGGTCGTTCCGAACAATCGTGTCTCCATCACCCTCCGGTCTGACGGGTCCCCCAAATGGGGGATACCGGGTCGCAAGTTGCCCCCCGCAAATTACCTCGATTGGCGACGCCGACGCGAGGAGGCAAGGAAATGACCACACGGCGCCTTCAAACGAAAACGCAAGGGCGACTCGCGATGGCCGTCCTGGTCATCGCCTGCGCCTGCGGAGACTCGGCAACCGAACCACCGCCGGACGGACCCGACCTGATCGTCTCCATTCCCGACGCTCCAGCCAGCGTGGCTTATGGCAGCACGTTCCACATGGAAGTCACGGTGCTCAACCGGGGAACGAGGACGGCGGGCAGGACGCAGGTGTTCTTCCTGCACTCCGCCGATCAGACCATCACCACCGCGGATGCCGTCCTGGGCTCCGAGTTCACCGACACGCTCGCGGTTGACCGGGAACTCCAAATGGGGGTCCGGGTGGAGCCTCCGCGCGACGCACTCGGCACTCTGTACTACGGGGCCTGCGTCGATCCGCTACCCGACGAGATCGATACGGAGAACAACTGCTCCGTTGCGGCGGGAGTCGAGATCTTCCTGCCGCCGCCGTTCGGCGCGGTTGTCGACAGGACCCACCAGTCCCTGACGAGCAGGATTGTCAGCGGGGGCGGCCAGACGAGCTACCAGGTCTACCGCAGGCGTTCCGAAGCGGGGGATTTCAGCCGTGTCAGGGACGTTTCGGCGTCGGGCGAGGAGACGAGCTACACCGACACGGGCCTGGAGCCCAACACGGTGTACTACTACAAGGCGATCGCCTGCAAAGATGCGATCTGCTCGGATGAATCGGACGAGTGGGGTGGCCTTACCGAAGTTGTCGGGCCCGTCGACATCCCCGCGGTGCCCGAAACACGGGGGGAGAAGGTCAACATCTCATTCGGCACCGACAAGGCGCGTGTCCATTGGGACGCGGTGCCCCGGGCAACGTACTACAGGGTGTACCAGGACGAAGATCTGGATGCCGAGGTGTCCGCGCCGGCACTGAGCTACTACGACGACGATCCGAACACGTTTCTGGGGGCGTACCAGACTACCAGGTACAAAGTGCAGGCGTGCAACAAGGCCGGGTGCTCCGGCGACTCGGAGACGGTCGTCATCACCATTCCGCCACCGGGGTAGAAACAACTACCTTTGTGGCATGAGCAGCACCCATTTCGACGCCCAGAACGCGGCCTACGTTCAGGCGCTCTACGAGGACTTCACCCGGAACCCGGAAGCGGTGCATCCGGAGTGGCGGAAGTTCTTCGAGCGCGGTCACAAGGCACTTGTGGAGGACGGGCTCCTGACGGTGGAGGGCGACTCCAACGGATCCCGGGCGACTGCCGTGCGTGCCGCGGCGGCCGAGCCCGCCCCCGCGGAGCGCGCCGCGTCTCCAGCCCAGGCGCCCGCGGCGGCGACCACCACGCCCACCGCCCCCGAACCCTGGGCGCCGGCCCGGCCGGACCAGCGCCTGCTGTCCCTGGTCGCACGGGCCGCGAATCTGTTGCAAGCGTTTCGCGAACACGGTCACCAGGCGGCGCGCATCGACCCGCTCGGGAGCGAACCCCCCGGCCATCCGCAACTCGATCCGGCCTACTTCGGCACCACCATGGAGGAATTGGCCGAAATCCCCACTTCGGTGCTCTTCCACGACGGCGACGAAACGCCCCTCGCCGCTACCCTGGACCGCCTCAAGGCCACCTACAGCGGCGCGCTCGGCTACGAATTCGAGCACCTGGAAGATCCCGACAAGGTCGCGTGGCTGTGGCGACAGGTGGAACGCGGAACGCACTTCGCCGGCTACTCGGACGACGACCGTCTGCACACACTCCACCGCCTCACCCAGGTGGAGGGGCTGGAGCAGTTCCTGCACCGCGCCTACCTCGGACAGAAGCGCTTCTCGATCGAGGGCACCGACATGATCGTGCCCATGCTCGACGAGGCGATCGAGATCGCGGCCGCCGATGGCGCGACCGAGGTCGTGATCGGCATGGCCCACCGAGGCCGTCTCAACGTTCTCACCCACATCCTGGGGGTCTCGTACGACGAGATTCTGGGCGAATTCGAAGGGCGGGCCACGCCGGGGAGCGCGCTGTGGGTCCCCGATCCCGGCACCGGCGACGTCAAGTACCATCACGGCGCGACGGCCGACTACACGCTCCGCTCCGGGGACTCGATCCGGATCACGCTGGCACCCAACCCCAGCCATCTCGAATACGTGAATCCGGTCATTCTGGGCATGGCGCGCACGCAGCAGTACCCGAACGACAACGGCAACACCGACCGCGACACGTCCCGGGTCGTGCCGGTGCTCATCCACGGGGACGCGGCCTTCGCCGCCGAGGGCGTCGTGGCCGAGACCCTGAACCTTGCGCGCCTGCGCGGCTACGAGGTGGGCGGGAGCATCCACATCATCGCCAACAACCAGGTCGGCTTCACCACCAACCCGGGTGACGGCCGCTCCACCCGTTACGCCAGCGATCTGGCCAAGGGCTACGACATCCCGGTCATTCACGCGAATGGGGACGCGCCCGAGGAGTGTCTCGCCGCTGTCCGTCTTGCCATGGCCTACCGCAAGCGATTCCACGACGACGCTCTGATCGACCTCGTGGGGTATCGCCGCCACGGCCACAACGAAGCCGACGAGCCGGGCTACACCCAGCCGACCCTGTACACGACGATCTCCGACCATCCCACGCCGCGCTCACGCTGGGCGCAGTCACTCTCGGACAGGGGACTCGTGACCGGGGATGAGGTCGCTCGGGGGGCCCGGGCGCTGTCCGACGAACTCCGCGAGGCCCAGGACCTGCGGCGCGAGACCCCCGACGAAGAGGTCATGCTTCCCTGGACGCATCCGGACTTCGGGGCGGTAATGCAGGACTTCGATCCCTACACCCAGGTGCCGTTCGACAGGCTTGAAAAGATCAACGATGCGCTCCTGACGGCCCCCGAGGGGTTCACCGTTCATCCCAAGCTCAAGCGGCAACTCGATCGGCGTGGGAAGGGGTTCGGTCCCGACTTCGTGCTCGACTGGGCGCACGCGGAGGCGCTTGCCATCGGTTCGCTCCTGCAGGATGGCATTCCGGTGCGTCTTTCGGGCCAGGACTCCGAGCGCGGCACGTTCAGCCATCGCCACCTGGTCCTCAACGACGCCGTCACGGGTGCCAGGCACACGCCGCTGGCGCAGGTGGCCGACACCCGGCTCGAGGTCTACAACTCGCCGCTCACCGAGGCCGCCGTCATCGGGTTCGAGTACGGCGTCGCCGTCGCGGCCGACCGCGACCTGGTGCTGTGGGAGGCCCAGTTCGGCGACTTCGTCAACGTGGCCCAGGTCATGATCGACCAGTTCCTCTCGGCGGGGTGGTCCAAGTGGGGACAGCGTTCGCGCCTGACCCTGCTGCTGCCGCACGGCTACGAAGGCCAGGGGCCCGAGCACTCGAGCGCCCGGCTGGAGCGGTTCCTCCAGCTCTGCGCCGAGGACAACATGCGCGTCGTCTACCCGACCACGCCGACCCAGTACTTTCACCTGCTCCGCGTTCAGGCCTTCAGCGAACCGGAGCGGCCACTCATCGTGATGTCGCCGAAGAGCCTGCTGCGCCATCCGATGGCCACCTCGCCGGTGAGCGAGCTGGTGGAGGGTGGCTTCGAACGCGTGATCGACGACCCTGCGCTTCAGGACTGGGAGGACGCGGAGCGCGTCCGCCGCCTCATCCTGTGCAGCGGCAAGGTGTACTACGACCTGGCCGGGTCCGATGCGCGCGCCGCCGCCAACACCACCGCGATTGCGCGCGTCGAGGCCCTCTACCCGTTCCCGGACGACGAAATCCGCGCCCTGGACGCGCGGTATCCCAATATCGAGCAGGTGGTCTGGGTCCAGGAAGAGCCCATGAACATGGGTGCTCTGACCTACATGCTGCCCCGTCTGGCCGACGCCATGCCCGGTTCGGTCGAGATCAGGCACGTCTCCCGGCCCGAAAGGGCGAGTCCGGCCGAGGGGGACGCGGGCGAGCACCAGGCCGAACAGAAGCGCATCGTCGAGCGGGCGCTGGCCTAGGGACCCGCGGCGTCAGCCTTTTTCGGGCACCGCGATCCCGTACTGCACCAGCGTCGCCCTCAGTGTAGGTCGGCCAAGGCGCACCCGGCTGTCATCGAGCAGGAACGAGAAGACGTAGCCGGCGCCAAGCATCAGGATTCCGATCAGGAAGCAGTACATGACGGCCCGGTCCGGGTAGGTGTCCTTCAGGTACCCCACGTACATGGGTCCGATGATCCCCGCCGCCGACCACGCGGTGAGCACCGTTCCGTAGATCTTCGACATGTTCCTGGAGCCGAAGACGTCGACGATGAACGACGGCATCGTCGCGAAGCCGCCTCCGAAGCAGAGCAGCACGTAGCACACGAGCACCGAGAAGATCCAGGGGTTGGAATTGGTCATCAGGATGCCGAAGACCACCATCTGGCTGGAGAGCAGGATCCTGAACACCGCGACGCGGCCGAGGCGGTCGGACAGCAGTCCCCAGAAGATGCGGCCCACTCCGTTGCACAGCGAGCTCACGGCAATGAGCGTGGCTCCGTATTCCGCAAGGGTGGCGGGATCGATCGACGGGTCGGCCAGGCCCCACACCTCCTGAAGCAGTTCGGACTGGAAGCTGATGACCGAAATGCCCGCGGCAATGTTGAAGAAGAACACCGTCCACATGATTGCGAACTGGCTGGTGCGCAGGTACGGAGCCGCGGCCTCCGTTTTCGGTGCCGGCGCCCGCGGGGATGTCGGCCGCCGCTCGGCTGGGGGTTGGGGCGGATCGCTCAGCACCAGGCTGCTCGGAATCAGGATGCACGCGAAGACGATGCCCAGCCACAGGAAGACCACTTGCAGGTCGCCCTGTGCCTGGACGACCAGCAGCGGGGCGAGACCCTTGCTCAGGAGGAAGGCGCCCACACCGAACCCCATCACCACGATACCGGTGACCAGCCCCTTCCGGTCGGGATACCACTTGGCCACCGTCGCCACCGGCGTAACGTACCCCATGCCGATGCCCGCCCCGCCGATCACGCCGTAGCCGAGGTAGAAGAGCCAGATCGCATCGAGGGACAAGGCCAGGCTCGCGACCAGGTAGCCGGCCGAGAAAAGACAGCTGCCCATTACGGCGAGGAACCGGGGTCCGACCTTCGGCAGTGCCTGCCCGGCCAGCGCCGCCGACACGCCCAGCGTAAAGATGGTGATGCTGAATGCCGCGGCCGTCTGGCTGAAGGTCCAGCCCACGTCCCGCACGAGCATCGTCTGGAAGAAGCTCCAGGCGTATACGGTCCCCAGGCAGACCTGCAACAGGGTGCAGAAGACCGCGATGACGCTCCTGGGCACCCGCGTGGCTGGGGCGGACACGCTAGTCGCCGCCTCCGGCCGCAGTCCCCTCGTCCCGAGCAAGGCCGACATCGTCGGCGACATACTGCATCATGCGGGCCATGTCACCGATCTCGTCGTCCCGGACCAGGACGTCGCCGTGCGTGCTCCTGTCGCTCTCCTTGTCACGAGCCAGCGTCACCACGTACTCCAGCAGTTCGGTCAACGGCCTGGACGCGAGGTTCACAAGCCAGATCGACGCCAGGACCCCGGTGACCAGGATGATGCAGAGGAGGTACACCTGCTGGCCCACCGCGCGCTGGATCTTGAGGCCCAGGCGCTCCAGATCCATGCCCACATGCACCGTCCCCGCCACGCCCGACAGAATCGGACTGCCCACCTCGACGAAATCGCCCAGTCCCGGCAGGCTGCGCTCAACGGCTTCGGTGGCCGACGGGTCGCTGGCCAGAATCTCCTCGGGAATTCCCGGAATGAAGGTGTGGGCCAGGAACTCGCCGGTGTCACTGGTGATGTAGATGTAGCGGATGCTCTCGATCTGGACGAACTGGTCGATCAGCGACTGGAGCGTGGCAAGGTTCCGGTTGAGCAGAATGTCCACGCTGGAATCCGCGATGTTCTTCGCGATGCTCTCGCTGTTGCTCACGTATTCGTCCCGCAGCTCGCGCGAGACCGACGAGATCGACAGGATCGAGATCGCCAGCACCACGATGCCGAAGAGCGCGAAGAAACCGAAACGCGTCTTGCGGAAGAGTTTTCGAACCCTGAGGACTTCTTCACCCTTCTGGATCATGGCTGTCATGAGACGGGGAACCTGCCCTCCCAGTCCTCGAGCGGAACGAAGCGCTCGCCCTCGGGGACTGTGTAGTAGATCATTTGCAGGCCCTGGCGTCGGTCCGGCCCGTAGCGCACCCGCTCACCGACCCCGAGGTCATAGTCGCGCACCGCGAAGACGGCCTCCTCGATCCCGGATCGCTGCGGGTTGTCACCCATGCGCCGAATGATCTCGGTGATCAGCTTCGCGTTAACGAACCCCTCCAGGCTCACGAAGCTCTGTGGGAACGTTTCGTACGGCTCTCCCGGCGTGATCCGTTCCACGTTGTCCGGAGGGGGCGGGTCATAGCGCGCCATGAGTTCGCGGTATTCGCGGACGGCAGGAAGCGAGGTGTCCTCGTAGCTCGGCACAACCTGTGAATTTACCAGGAAGCGCGTGTGTGCGTCGGCATCCGAACGCCCCTCGCGCATCAACGCGAGGAGGTTCTCACTGCCCACGAAGGACACGTTGGCTACCGGAATGTGGAGTCCCAGATCCTCGGCGTCGCGGGCAAAGGCCGCGCAGGCCTGGTAGGCGCCGATGCAGATCACGGCGTCCGGAGACCGCGCCTGCAGGATCTCCACCTGTCCCCGCATGCTCGCCCCGAACTGCGTGCCGCGCATGTAGGTCGCCTCTCCCGCCATCGTTTCGCCGTGACGTGCCAGCGCCTCGCGCACCCCGGCCCAGCCGCTGCGCCCGTAGGCGTCGTTCTGGTAGAAGACGGCGACCCGCCGGCGCCCGATACTCAGAAAGTTGTCGACCAGGCCGGCCGTCTCCTGGCGGTACGAGGCGCGGAGGTTGAACGCGAACTCGCCATACGGGGGTTCGCGCTGGGGTTCGGCCCCGGTGAACGGGAAGAAAAGGTAGACCTGCTGGTCGCGGAACTTCTTCAGCACGGGAAGCGCCCGGGTGACCGTCGGCGTACCCACGTAGTTGAAGAGCAGGAAGACGGACTCGTCCTGGATGAGTTCGATCGTGTTGGCGACGCACGGATCGGGCTGGTATCCGTCATCGAGGAGCTTCATCACGATCCGGCGGCCGTTGACCCCGCCGTTCTCGTTGACGTGGTTGAAGTACGCCATGGAGCCGCGGTAGAGCTCCGTGCCAAGCCCGCGGGAGGGACCGGAAAACGCGGCGGACACGCCCAGCACGATCTCGTCGTCCTGAACGGTCGCGGCCGTCCGACCACGCAGCCCCGGATACGGATGGATGCCGGCCGCCCCGAGCCTTCCGGCCCACGGAGCCGCCGCCAGCGCCCCGAGCCCCGAGCGTACAAGTGACCTGCGGGTCATCGTGCCCGGGCGTTTTTGTCGCTCCTCGCCCTCGCCTCCGCCGCCAATGCGAGTCGTCACCTCAGAATCCTCTCTTCCCTGGGAACAAGCTCGTCTCGCAGCCGGTTACAGGCGCAACAGGGCGCCCACGCCAAGAAAACGTAAGCCATGCACCACACCCCGATCAACGACCCGCCTTCCCGACACCATACGGCCCGAGTGGAGTCTGGCGCTCTCTATCGCCGCGGAATCTGGCCCGTCGGGAAGGAGACGACGCTCTCATTGCCGTCCCGCCCGACAGCCGCGACCCCGAACAGGTAGTTGTCGATCACGAGCCCCTCGAGCGTGTGGCTGGTGACACCGCCTACCCAGCGGGAATGCTGCCACCGGGGCGCCGTGGTGTCGCGCCAGTACACCTTGTAGCCCGCCAGCCGCGGATCGTCGACGGCCTCCCATTCCAGGGTGGTGGACGGCCTGACCGCCCCGCCGATCAGCACGCCGGTGGGGGCCGGCGGCGCCCACGCCAGGCGCGCCAGCACCGCCGCGTTGACCGCGGTCATGCGGGCCGCGTAGTCGAAGTCGACGCCCTCGATCACGTCGCCGTACTCGATGCCGTTCTCGGTGCGGATGTCCTGGTGCTGCCGGGTGTAGTTCTCGTGCGTCTCCATGATCCGCACGGCCGCGAATCCCCGGTCGTTGAAGGGGCGGTGGTGGCCGCCGCGGCCGAAACGGTCGAGCCGGTAGATCATGATGGGGTCGAGGTTCGGGATGTAGGCATCGGCGGTCGCGGCCACGTACCGGGCCAGTTGGCGCGACGGACCGTCCACCTCGCCGCCGAAGACACGGTACCGTGCGCGGTCCCGCTCGGTGTCGGTGACCGGCGTTGGCTCCGAGAAGACCCGGAAGGTGTTGTTCTCGATCACCCCGTCGACACCCTCGATGTTGCCGATCATGTCGTTGTTCAGGACACCGATGACCTCCCAGCCCTCGTCGCGCGCGACCTGCGCCATGTGGCGCCCGCCCCAAAGGCCCTGCTCCTCGCCGGACAGCCCGGCCAGGATCACCGAGTTGCCGAACTCCCGGTCGGCGAGGAGTCTCGCGGCTTCGATCGCACCCGCCATCCCGGATGCGTTGTCGTTGGCCCCGGGGGCGTCGGTTTCGGCGTCGTTGCCGCGCGATGCGCGTGAATCGATGTCGCCCGACATGATCACGTAGTGGTTCGGGTTGACGGTCCCGCGCTTGATTGCCAGGACATTCACGATCCAGGTGTCGCCGGGGATGCGGGGGCTGAAGTCGGCGGTGACCAGGTTGCGCTGGTACACGACCTCGTAGCATCCGCCGCACGCCTCGGAGATGCGCTCGAACTCGGCCTTGATCCAGCGGCGGGCCGCACCGATCCCCCGGGTCGCGGAGAGCGTGTCGGAGAACGTGTTGCGGGTGCCGAAGCCCGCGAGCATGCGGATGTCCGCCTCGACGCGTTCGGCGGACGCCGCGTCCACGATGTCGTAGATGCGTGGGTCGACCTGAGGGGGCACCTGCGCGGCGAGCGGGGTCGGAAGTGCCGCGCCAGCCGCCGCCAGGACGGCCATCGCACGCGCGCGTCGCCAGGGACGGCTGGCCATCACGGGTCGCACACCCGCGCTAAGCCAACCTCGTACGATGCTCAAGTCGACTCCTTCTGACGCGCGAGCCAGCGGTCCACCCTGCCCATCAGGCTGCTTCCGTCGCGGAGGAATCTGCGCAGGTCGAGCAGGACCAGGATGAGCAGGACGAATACGCCGAGCTGCACCAGAGCCGTGATTCCGGCAAAAAGGCTGAACAGTGCGGCAAAGGGGCCGAATCCGAAGTCCGTCAAGTCCATGTCGTTTGGCTCCGTTCATGTCCTGGTTGCTCCCGAGGCCGGGATTGACCCCGGATGGCCGAAGGTAGCACGTGGGCGAAAAAGGGGCACTACCACGCGATCACGATCTTCCCGAAGTTCTCGTTGGCTTCCATGCGGCGGTGCGCGTCGGCCACCCGGGACGCGTGGAAGACCCGATCCATCGCAGGCGCAAGGGTACCGTCCGCGAAGCCGGGGAGCACCGATGCGGTGAAATCGCGGGCCAGGTCGGCCTTCTCCTCCACCCCCCTCGCCCGCAGCACCGTCCCGAAGAGTCGCGCGCGCCGCGCCATCAGGGACCTCAGGTCGATCTCCGCCCGGATGCCACCCGGCACGCCCACCACCACGTGCCGCCCTCCCACCGCGATCGCGGCCTGGTTCCCGGCAAGATAGGGCGCCCCCACGAGATCCAGGATCACGTCCGCCCCCCTGCCGCCCGTCGCGGCCATCACGGCCTCGGCCCACGCGTCCCCACCGTCCAGGCCCAGCCCGAGCCCCCGCTCGGCGGCCCGCGCCAGCTTGGACGGCGTGCGCGCCGTCCCGATCGTGCGCGCCCC
>VYAQ01000303.1 GCA_009844885.1 Gemmatimonadota bacterium | reverse complement strand
GCACCGTGCCATTTTGGATGCCCACATGTGTGCAATTTTGCGCGCCCGGTAACACCGCGGTACTACAACCCGAAGCCCTTGCCCCTCGCGGCCGCGTCCTCAGCTCTTTTCAGCCCATGTCGAATACCAACTTCGAACCTTCCGGGACTGGTGCCGTTCTGCTATACAGAAACCGGTTTATCCTACCCCCGTCCGCGATAATCAACATCCCCCGGGTCCTCAGCATCTCGTTCAGCGCCTGCACCTCGGTCGCCACCAGCGCCTCCAATGCCTCCAGGTGCTCCCGCAATTGTTCATGCAGCAACGCCTTCACCTGCAGCTCCTGGTCGGTGGGCGGGAAGTCGGCGACCGAGATCGCGCCGGTGAGGTAGCCGAATGGGCGCCGCGGGCGGGGCGGCCCTCGTCGTCAGGAATTGCGTGCTGGAGAGGCGCGCGCCGTCGAGCAACGAATATCAGCGCCGCCGACGCTCCTCCGCCTCCCTCGGAATCCCGCGGCTGAACATGGCAACGAGCCCGGGTTCGCCAACGACCTCCATCGCCGCCGCCCGCCCTTTGCGCAGAATCGCCCGGACCTGGCCGGTCACCGGGTCCCGCAGGATCGTCATGGGCGAATCGGTATCCTGATCGAGGCGCACCGACGTCCCGCCATCCCCCAGCGAGATCGTCGCCAGGTCACCGGACCAGGTCACTGGAATCGCGTAGACGAACGCGGACTGCTCGCCGTCGGCATCGGGAACGTACGGCATGTCGAAGTTGAACGAGAACACCTCTTCGCCGTCGTCCGTACTGCCCGTCAGCCGGAATCCCCGGCCGCTGGGCGGCAGCGCCGGGAGTGCATCGGCAATGAACGCCGGCTCCAGGAAGAGCCGGCCGTCCTTGTCCCGTCCGCCCCACACCATGACGCTGCGCGTCTTCGCGCGGGAGGATGAGGATGCGGAATCGACCTCGGTGGCCAGGCGGTGGCCAAGCCCGCGCGAGAAGTGGTAGCTGCTGATCCACCCGCCGCGGCAGTACGACATGAGATCGGCAGCGTACGGGCTGACCAATCGGTGATTGGTGCGATCGTACCCCCAGGATCCGATGCGTCCGTTCGTGTCCGGGAAAAACGGATCCGGCCCCCCTGCGCCACCGCACGGCGCATGCCACATGCCGAGGTTGTGTCCGAGCTCGTGCGCGATGGTTCTCGGAAGCGGCACGGAGAAGCTCGACCATGAAGGGACGCCAGTCGCCACGCCGAGGAGTCCGCGGTCGGGCACCGGGCCCATGATCCCCAACCAATACCGGGGCCCGTCGCTCTCCATCTGCCGAATGAATTCTACCTCCTGCACGACCGTGAAGCCGTTGGCTGTGGAAATCGTCACCGGAGCGTGCCGGGTGACGTCCATACCGCTCACGGGCAGGAGATCGCGCGTGTGCTGCAGCATGGGGTGCCCATGCGGATCCTGGGCCATTGCGGAGGTGAGCGCCAGTACAGAACGGTCGGGGTTCCTTTCGGTCACGAAGGGAACCAGTGTCAGAGGGAAGTCGGGCAGCGCGCGCACGTCTACGGCCATGCGGCCGCTTTGGGGAATCCGCGCCGCGATTGCCAGCCCCGGATCGGTCGTGCCCTCCGGATCCACTTCGATCACCATCTCCAAACCGGGCCTGAGCACGTCACCCGGTATGTCGGCGTTCGCCGATCTGGTGAGCGAGCCCTCGTCGACTTCTGTCGGGATCGGCGCGTGTCCGCCTTCGATCTCCACTGCATGCACCTCTGCATCTCCGTGGAAGAACGTCGCCCGCACAGTGGGCATCAGCTCGCCGGCAGCCCGGGGGGAAGAGACGAACACCCGCAGCAGGGCGGGCCTTTCCGCGAGGAGCGGCACGGGATACCTCGATGACTGAACCGTCTGTGTGAGGTACACTGACGGAGCTCCGCAGCGGGCCACCCATTTGGACTCGACGCCTTCCAGCCAAGCCAGGAACTCCGGGTCGCTCGGAGCGCAGAGGTCGGTTCCCCCCGCCTGGAAGTCCGAGAGCTTGCCGAGACCCACAAGGCTGGCGGGCAGGGGTCCGGAAAGTCCCGGATTGTTGCCCACCCACAAACGCTCCAACTCCGTGAACGCGCCGATATCGGGTAGCGGGCCGCTCAGGTCGTTTCCCTCGAGCATGATTCGGTTCAGGCTGTTCAGGTTGCCCAGGGTTGGCGGGATGGGCCCGGTCAGCTCATTGTCGCTCAGCCAAAGCACGTCGAGCTTCGTGAGGTTGCCGATTGTGGCCGGGATCGTGCCGGTCAGGCCTGAACTCCGCAAATTCAGGCCCTGCAGCTCGGTGAGCTTCCCCAGTTCGGCTGGTATTCCCCCGCTGAGTTCGTTGCGCAATATCGCCAGCCCTTCCAGCTTTGTGAGGTTCGCGAGTTCCGGGGGGATCTCACCGATCAGGTCGTTGTAGCCGAGGCTGAGATACCTGAGATTCGCAAGTTCTCCCAGCTCGGGCGGAATCGGGCCTCCAAGACCCGTGCCGGTCAGTTCCAGTACCTCAAGGCTCGTGAGTTTCGCGATCCCGGCCGGGAGCGGGCCACCAAGTCCGACGCGGTAGAGGTCCAGTACCTCAAGACTGGCCAGATCGAAGAGCTCTTCCGGCAACGGGCCCGACAGGCCCCAGTTGCCTCCGAAGTAAAGGGCCCGCAGGGACGAGAGAAGGCCGAGTTCGGGCGGAACTATCGTAAATGACGATAACATGATATAAAATAACAAGTTATACCATGTACGAGAGGCACATGTATCACCTAAGATATGCAGATTTGAACGGGAATCCAATCACCCTTATCGGACGTCCTCGGATGTAACCGTTCGGTCAGGCCCTTGGGGCTCGACTTCCTTCCCGTTCGCCTTCGATGGCAACCGAGACCACCGGCGAAGGTCCCCCTTCCACCTCCATGGGGGCGGAGACACAGAGCGGAGATGCGATTTCACGGGGGCTGGAAACGATGCGTCCGGATCGCCTGCCGCGCAGCGGGACTTCGCGGTTCGCAATCACCTTCGGTTGGCCCGTCATGCCTAGGGTCCTGCCGCGGCCCGATTTGGCTCGGGTCGAGCCTGGATGATCCTTGCCGCTCGCGAGCAAAGCGGTTCTTGCGCGCGAGCCGCGAAGGTGTGGTACGGCTCTGCGTCGGCCTCTGCGGCACGACAGGTCGAGATGACAACGATGGCTGGCCTTCCCCTTCCCGCGCGGAGTCGGAGTGCGGAGTCGGAGACTTGACAACGCGCGCCCTTCTCGGCAGAATGCCACAAGTGCTGCACCGTGCACCCGAATGGAACACTCTGCCTCGTGCGCCCATGCCATCCACACATCGCCTCTCAGTGAATCTGACGCCGGAGGAACACCGCGAGATCGCCGCCTTGGCCGAAGCCAGCCGAGTCTCGAGGGCTTGGATCGGGCGCCAGGCGCTCATCGAGTTCCTTGAACGCTACCGCGACCGGGAGTTGCAGCTCCCGCTCGACCTAATGAGGGCCTCCCGCCGGAGAAACCAACCATGACCGGGATCAGTTCGTTGGAGATTTGCGCCGGAGGAGGTGGGCAGGCGCTGGGTCTGGAGCAAGCGGGGTTTGAACACGAAGGGCTCGTCGAGATCGAGCGCCACTACTGCAATACGCTTAGGCTGAATCGGCCTGACTGGCAGGTGTTCGAAAAGGACTTGCGGGACTTCGTTCATGAGGACGCTCAGTCCTTCAGAGGTATCGACCTAGTCGCGGGCGGCCTTCCCTGTCCGCCCTTTTCGATCGCTGGCAAGCAACTGGGCGACCGGGACGAGCGCAACCTTTTCCCGGTCACCTTGGATCTCGTGGATGTCACGAGACCCCGGGCAGTCATGATCGAGAATGTTCGAGGCATGCTCGGCGCTGTTTTCGAGGACTTTCGAGAGCAACTCAAGGCTCGATTCCAGAAGATGGGCTATCGGGCGGAATGGCGCCTGTTCAACGCTTCCGACTTCGGCGTTCCACAACTCCGCCCGCGCGTGGTGATCGTCGCCCTGCGCACGGATTCCGCGCACCTTTTCTCCTGGCCGACGGGCACAGGCCGTAACCCGCCCACCGTCGGCGAAACTCTCTATGACCTCATCGCCGAGCGCGGTTGGAAGGGTGCACGCCGATGGAGGGCGCACGCCGATGACATCGCGCCCACGATCGTCGGTGGGTCGCTGAAGCATGGCGGTCCAGATTTGGGGCCAACCCGTGCTAGGAAGGCATGGGCGACACTAGGCGTCGATGGCCTTGGGATCGCAGACGAACCGCCCCCACCTGATTTTGTCGGGATGCCCCGCCTCACGGTTCGGATGGTGGCCCGTCTCCAAGGCTTCCCTGACGACTGGGAGTTTTCGGGCCGTAAGACCGCTTCATACCGTCAAGTTGGAAACGCCTTTCCCGCTCCGGTCGCACGAGCGGTCGGAGAGAAGATACGCCACTGTCTTTCGGTCCCAAGATCCCTACAGGTCGCGGGGGTCGCCGGATGACCGGTGAGGTGTTTCTTGCCACCGCGCGCAGAGGCTTCCACGATGCCCTGCAGGCTTCGATCCTCCGCGTCGATTCAAAGGGCATCCCAAGCAACGCAGACAAACACAGCAAACTGAGTGTCAGCATTGCCACGGGCATCGTCGAGCGCCTGGGGGCTGGAGCCGCCAGTGAGCGCTTGGCCGGCCAGATTGCCGGAAGCCGGTTTGAAGAGGTATGCAAGGAGTATCTGGCACTCGCGTTCCCCCGGCTTGCCCATCTTCGCCCGGGCCGTTGGGAAATCAGCAAGGGTGTCGGCGGGCGCGCCGCCATCGCACGATTTGCCCAGTACGAGCACTTGGCCGCTCTCGATGCCGCTGCCAAGGCAAACCCCGAATTGTCCGCTGCCCTCGGAAGCGACTACCTGATCAAGCCCGATGTGGTGGTCATCCGCTTTCCCGAGGACGACGAGACGATCAACGAGGGTGGTGTGCTCGTGGACCGAATGCAGGCGCGCGGCACTCCCTTGCGGCGGCTGAACAGCCGTCTTCCGATTCTTCATGCCATCGTGTCTTGCAAGTGGACGATTCGCAGCGACCGCTCTCAGAACGCCCGCTCCGAAGCGTTGAATCTGGTGCGGAACCGCAAGGGCCGACTCCCCCACGTCGTTGTGGTGACCGGCGAGCCGACACCCAATCGCATAGCTTCGATCGCGCTCGGCACGGGCGAGATCGATTGCGTCTACCATTTTGCCCTGCCCGAACTGGAGGAAACCGTTTCGGATCTCGGCCTCACCGACGCGTTGGAAATGCTGCACACCATGACTCAAGGCAAACGACTCCGCGACATCTCCGACCTTCCCCTTGACTTGGTGATCTAAGGGGAGCGGACACAGTGCCTGATTCGGAGGGCGCTACCTGGGTCGTCGTCCTGCGCGAAGCATTGCGAGCTTCGATCAGCCGTAGCGGCGCAGTCGGCGCGAAGGCGGCGCTCGGTGTGACTGCGCGTCGCGCGCTGCGGGAGTACCCTTGATGGCCGACACGGTGACCGCGAAGCGCCGCAGCGAGATTATGGCCAACATCCGGGCCAAGGGCATGAAACCCGAGATGGCCGTGCGGCGGCTCGTCCACGCCATGGGTTACCGATACCGGCTTCACCGCAGCGATCTCCCGGGAAAACCGGATCTCGTATTCCCAGCGCGGCATAAAGGTGATCTTTGTCCACGGTTGTTTCTGGCACCAGCACGATGACCCCGCGTGCCGGATCGCCCGTCGCCCCAAGTCCAACCAGCACTACTGGCTGCCTAAGCTGGAACGCAATGTCGTCCGCGATGCCGAGCACCTAGCCCAACTTGCCCAACTAGGCTGGGACGTTCTCGTGATCTGGGAGTGCGACGTGATAAGGGACGATGGGATTGCGGATCGCATCCGGGGCTTTCTTGAGCGTGGCGATGGCTAGAGACCTTCGCCGTCGCGCGGGCCACTTGGCTCGCCGGTTGGTCCAGTAGCGTGCGTGGGCGTGCGCGCGAACGCTTGCGACGGCGGGGACCGCGTGAGAGGAACGCGAGGCGATGATGGCGGAAGACGATCCGGCGCGCTTTCTGTGCTTGCTTGACGAGTTGAAGACATCAAGAGAGCTACTCAAGTCGGGATTCGGACACCTCCAGGAAATAGACATGGGGAACACGTTCTACCACCTGCCGCATCAACTGCTGGCGAGCGGTTTCGAACGCTTGATGAAGTGCTACATCGCCGTTGTTCACAAGGGTCGTGACGGGGCCTACCCCGACAGGAGAGCGATGCAGTCGCTCGGCCACGACCTGGAGGGCCTGCTGGAGACGATCCGCACGAAGTACTACGGGGGAACGCAACGACCCCTGTTGCAACAGGATCTCGCGTTCATCAAGACGGACTCCGTGCTGAACGATTGCGTAAGAATCCTATCCCTGTTCGGGAAGATGGGCCGTTACTACAACCTCGACGTTGTGGCGGGGGCGCACCACGAACCAATGGATCCCAAGGACGAGTGGGAGGCATTGGAGTCCCGTGTGGAGGATCCGACTCCGTATCATGGCGATCAGGAGCGGCTGTACCGCGACTACTACCCGCGAGTGAACAGCGCGCTGATTGCCAAGATGGAGCGGCTGGTCCGGGCGATCGCCATGCAGTTCACGCTTGGGGGGCATGCCGACGCCGGAGGTGAAGTAAGACGGCTCTCAGTCGTGTACCAGAAGTTCAGGAACATCCGGGACGACCAATTCGGCACTGTCGACTATCGCCGTTCGGTGGAGATCCTCAGGGGCAACGCCGACCAGTGGATCAGGCGCTCCTACCACGAGATCGCGGCATCGGGCTGGCCGTCGCTTGCGGTCACCAAGGCAGAGTTCGGTGACGAGTGGCCGTTTCGCGACGACCGGGTGACCGTCGAGTGCCGGGATGGTCTGTTCTGCATCGTCAACATCGGCGGCTACGACTTCGCGCTCAACGGTGCGGCGCGGAGCCGGTTCGGGTTGCCATTTGCGCACGACGCGGGCGTAGCGGTGCTGGGGAAGTCTGTGGGGCCGTTCATTGAGGTGGCTCGCGGACTGTCTGCATCACGCTGCCAACCGGCGCATCCACCTCCTTTCTGACCGACCTACGCCATGAGTCGTCTAGCCAGCACGTTCGTTGAACCCATCGCCACATGCGGGTTACCGGCTCGGACCAGCATCTCGGTCTGGACTGCGCGGCGGCGTTATCTCCAGCCGTGGCCGCGCGGTCTCGCGACGCCAGATGTCCCGTAATACTCCGTCAAGCCCGTCACTTGCTCGTCGAGCCGCTCGATTTGCCGCCTCAAGGTGGCGTTCTCCCCGGTCTGCCGCTCGACTTGCCGCCGCAAGGC
>VYAQ01000194.1 GCA_009844885.1 Gemmatimonadota bacterium | reverse complement strand
GTGCCATCATTCGATTCCTCTCGATAGATGGACTGCACGATCTGCGCGAACGAAAGGTCGCGTGGGCGGGGGTTTTCCGCTAGTCTTCCGTCAGGCCATCATGGCCCGGTCGATGAAACGGCCTTCGGGGGAGTGCGCGGGATCAGCCTTGCGGGGCAGCCGCCACGGGGGCGCTGGGTTCTCCGGTTTGTGGAGGAGCCAGATGTTATTTTGTTTCACAAAAACTCTGGTCGGGGGATGCCCCCGAACCCCCTAAACGACCGTCCCGCGCCATGTCCATGGGCGCGGAGCGCCGGACCCGGGTCACCTGATGGCGCTCGTGGGCCGCGCGGCCATCGCCAGCCTTTCAGCGGTCGCGAGCGCGCCTCCACCCGGTTTCCGCAGCTCGATCATCCGCCGCGAGGATGTCGAGTTCCTCGGCCGAAAGCCCGAAACCGGGGGCACTCCTACCCCTCCGGGAGTGGAGTTCGTGCGTTACAGGCGATCCCACGGCCTCGGATTCCACGAAACGGCCGCCAAAACGCCCAGAATGGCCGTGAGAGCGGTTTTCCGGGGCTCGACAGGGTATGGAAGAGCATAACTTGAATGGCTGGCACCCAGTCGGCCAAGGAACCGCCCACGGGCGGGTCCCGAGAACCCCAAGGCGACGGGCGGCTACAAGGGGAAGATGTGCGGCCCGGAGGAGGCGCACGGCGGGGGCAACCCGACTCTCGGCAAGCCGGACCGCCGCATCGAACCGGCGGTCTCCATGGCCGGCGGGTGAAACCCGGACGGGGGCCGCTGCGTAAGGCAGACGCGGATCGCGGTGTCGGGGCCGAGGTGCTCGTGGGTGGCCGGAGCCAGCGACCACGCGGGCGGACGCTGGCAGGGAGAACGGCGCGAGCAGTTTGGGCAACGGCGGCAGCCGCAGGAGGAGCGGGTTGATTCGCCGCGTTCCACGTCGGCGTTCGGACGGCCTTCCCGCCAGGGATTGTTGATGCGGTAGCGACCCCAGGAGGGAAGGGGCGGGGTGTGAATCTCCACCTCGCCCCGAACCCGTACCGAGCCCTCTGCGAGGGGGTCGCTACCGCCACGGCCCCAGCCGCTGGTGCGCCACGGGCGACCCGGCGGCGGAGCCGCAAGACCTTGCCGCGCTGCGGGATGAGCAGGAGGTCCGGTGCGCACCGCCGGAGACGCGAAGTGCGCATCGGACCCCCATGTCGTTTCCGCGCTCAGGTACGGTCATAAGTCGAGGGCCGTCCATCGGTTGGCACCGGCCGACGAGGTGCTCGGTCTGCCGCTTCGCACCTACCCCGACCGGATTGCCTTCGACCGGGTACTCGGGCCGCGGGAAGACCCGGGCGACCCTGCGACGGCTATTGCGGCGACCGTGTGAATCTTCGAAGCTCCGGACTGTGAATCGACCCTCCATGTCTTTTTCACACTCCGGTGCGGTGGTAATCAGCGTAATTCCGCACCACCGGGTTAGCTTCGAACGAACCGCTCATGGTGGAGAGCGTGGCGAAGATTGGGAAGCGCGAAGTCTGTAACACTCTCGGGTCCCTTCAACGGAGGTGGTCCCGCAGGCTCCACCAAGAAACGCCACGAGACCCCCGGGTGAAGACGTGTACACTGTTCATAGGACCTGACGAGGAAGTGACAACGCGCACCTCTTCGACTGCCTTCGAAGATCCGGGCTCACGGGTTGTCCTCATTTACGGTGCCCCCAAGCGGTGTCGCTTGTCAGCGACCCAACTCCGCTAGCTTCGCCCTCGCCAGTCGCGCCGACTCATAATCTTCGTCGGCGTTCTCCCACACGGCAAGCGCGCTCTGCAAGTGCTCCACCGCCACGCCGACCTCCCCCCGCGTCTCCATCAGCAACGCCATTTCCAAGTGCGCGCGGGGATTGGCCGGAGCCAGACGCAGCGCTTCCTGCAACTCGCCTTCCGATTCGTAGGACCCCGCGCGGCGCAGCGCGCTGCCCGCTCCACGGAAGTATCTTCCCTCCGGCGATAGGGCGATCACTGCCCTCAAGCTCTCCGCCGCCCCCTCGTAGTCCCCTGCTTGGTCCAATACCAATCTCAAGTCATCGAATTCCTGCAGAAGGGCAATCGCCTTGTCGGTGCGGCCTGCGTCCAGATACACGAGGGCGTCCCCGATCGCCATATCGAGAGGCGTCTCGAATGCTGACTCCTCCCTCCTTCTCTCGATTCCCTGGATCGCGGCTGCAATCTCTCCACGCCGATGGTGATAGTGAGTGAGCCGGGCCAGCGCCTGGGCGCGCTGGGCTGGGGTACGGGCCTGTCGCAATGTACGCTCGTAACCGGCGCGGGCTTCCTCCATTCGCCCTACATCTAGATCGAGGTCCGCGAGCCGCCGCACGGGTTCCGCCGCCAGTGGTTCCAGGGCGATCACCTGCTCTAACACTTCGCGCGCGCTTTCGTACCGGCCGCGGCGCTGGTGGTAGTCGGCCAGTCCGTAGTGTCCCGATAGGTCTCCGGGGAACCGCTCCACGTACTCGGCCAAGAGGGCCAGAGACTGGTCATAGTTGCCCACGTTCTCGTATATCCGGGCCATGGCCGAGATTGGTCGGCCATCCAGGGGATCGAGGCGGCGAATCGTGGCCAAGGTCGCTAGAGCACCCTCCCAATCATCATTCTCCATTTGTATCCACGCCAGGGCGCGTAGAGCGATCAGGTCATTGGGGTACAGGCCGACCCACATCTCAACCACAGCGGCCGCTTTGTCCGTCTCGCCAGTCTCTGCGTAGTACTCCGCCTTGATCTGGAAGCTGGAGCGTTCCGGCACTCGGTAGAGGTGCTCCATAGCTGCCACCAGCGGGGCTGCGGCGACGGTCTCTTCTGCCTCGGATCCGGGCAGCACCAAGTGAAGGGTGTATTGGGCGATGGTGAAGCTGGGATCGAGTATTGTCGCGGTGGTCAGGTATTCGATGGCTCCCTCGGCATCCTGGTGCATGCGGTAGCGGAAGAACCCCTTGAAGAACGCCTCCACCGCGGCAGTGTTGTCGGAGAGCCGCCCGCGCACGGGCAGGTCCTCGACCGCGTCGCGGACAGGAATCTCCAGGGCGTTTTTCACGGGTCCAGACATCTCGTCAACGAGTGCGAGCAAGTCGGTCCCTTCGTGGAAGCTCTCCCCTGCGAGCGATCCGTTACCCGCTCTGTACACACTGAGTGTGACGCGGAAGAGGTCGTCTACCCGGTCGATCTCGCCGACCGCCATGAACCCCGCGAACGACTCCTGTGCCATTTCGCGCTTGAGGGTCAGTGGCGTCGCGTCGAAGCTCTCGAATCCCCGCTCCCTCAACTGCGACTCGGAGCGATAAAAGGAGATCGGCACGAAGAACTCGTCCGCCAGGAGGTCGAGCCTCAGCGCCTCCGGGACCGCGTAGGATACCCACGCGTCATCTTCTGCCATTCCGGGTCCGAGATCCAGCGGAAAGAGCGCCATGGTCTTCGTGAACTCGGGGGTTGGCACCTCCCGCTCGATGGTCTCCCCATCCTCCGTCTCGACGGCGACCGTGGTCATGACCGAGCCCAGTCCCTCTCCCCCGAAGAGCGCCGTCAGCACGACCACGCACAGCACGAGATTGGCGGGGATGCCGACCTTCTCTGCCCGCGCCAACTGGTCTCGTTCACGGCCTGGTTTGCCGTGAAACCAGGCCAGCAGGAAGACGCTTGGCAGCGCGATGAGCAGGGTGACCATCACCATTCGCGTCCAGTGCGGCGAGATCAGGAACTCGTCCACGGCGAATGCCGTGAACTCGACCAGACCCCAGGATGCACCGGCGTAGATAGCCAGAATGTGCGGTACGCGCCGTTGGATCAGGTCGCGTGGCAGGCTCGCCCGTGACGGCTGTGAGGCGGGAGAACTTTCCGGCGTGTCCATCCCATTAGGCTAGGTCAGCCGTATGACCGTGGCAATTGTCGCTGGCCGTAGCGAGCCTTGTCGGCAAGACCCCTGGCTCACCCTCTCTAACGTACTTCACCCAGCAGGTGTCGCGTCACGCAATGGCTCAACCGTCACATCCAGCGCGACAATGGCGTCGTCAATCCATGCGAGGTACCGGCCGTCCGTTCCGGTCGGGGTGATGAATTCATAGGAGTCGGAGAATCGGGTCTTCGCCAATATGTCTCCCGTCGGTGACACGACCACCCAAAGCCCCTGTCGGGAACGCCGCCGGGGCGGGTAGTATCGGACGATGGTCAGGATGTTCCCATCGCGCATCTGGTCTATGAAGACCGGTCGGTTCCATTGGGACGCGAAGTTCCCATTCGGCAGCGCCCTTTCAAGCTCATCCCGTGGGACGACGGTCTCATCCTCGACGACTACCATCGCGCTGTCGCCCCGTCCGCCCAGATAACGAACGATCCGAAAAGGAGGCACTATTTCCGCCAAGAGGAGGTCTCCCTCCGGTGTCGCCGTTATCGGACCTCCGGTCATTTGCGTCACAACCTCCCAGTCGTCTGCCGGAAAAGCGGGATGCCAGCTCTTCAGGTGGCCATCGAGCGAGTACAGGTGTAGGGCGAACCCTACATGAGGGTCGTCCGGATACTGGCCGTAGCTCAGCACATACTGGTCGTTCGTAAGAGCCGCGATGCCGGGCACGCGATTCCGGTGCATCGCCCGGAACCGTCCTGCCGTGCCGTCCTTTCGGGGAAAGAGCGTGGAGCCGTTTCGGCTCACAAGCACCACGCTGCGACGATCCGGCATTGCAAGCAATGCGAGGGCGGACCCTCTGCCCGTAGCCGCGGCGGGTTCCGGGATCGCCCGCAGGGACTCACCCTGCGGGCTCATCTCCCAGATCCTTTCCCTGCCCCCGATCCAGATCGCGCCGTCCTCCCAAACCGCCATTCCTCCGCGGGCGGCAACCTCCTCATTCAACTCCCGGCGCCACACTTCGTGGATCCGGACGGACATGGGACCGGCTTCCTCCACCGGATCGACCTGCCGGCCTCCGGTAACGGGGGACCGGGCCTGCGATTCGCAGCCGAAAGGGACGGTTCCTATAGCGAGTACACCGACCACCAGAGCTGGGATTCGTGCTGGACCGGTCATTGCGCGACCTCTTCAAGCTGCGGGATTCTCGATCCGCCCTCGACCCACTGCCTGATTCCGGACAGCCCGTGGCGACGAACCAACAGCCGCTCGTTGCGAACTGCCCTGTGTCCCGCCTCCACAACCACGCTCCGAGCGAGCACCAGCACTTGCGGCGTGGCGGCAGGTCCGGTTAGCTCACCGTGCAGGTACTTCATCAGGCCGACGTTTCGCCACCCCATTCCCGTCACGATCTGATCGAATCCGCCAAACCGCCCCAAATGCTCAACGCCGCTCTCCGGTACGACATCGGTGGTGAGGCCGATCGCGGCGAAGCCCATGGAAGCCTCTTGAGCCCGGGCGATCACCGCTGTCCGGGCCTGCTTGACCAGGGACGGCAGCTGCGGGTCGTTCGACCAACGGCAGCGCGACGAACCGATGAAGACGAACACCAGTTCATCACCGGAGTCTTGCCGCGCCATTGGCACATACGGGTCCTCCGCGAGCAGCGGGACGCTCCAGCGGACCTCCACTGGCCTCGGAAAGACGCCCAACAGTCCGACCATCGCACCGCCCGCTACGGCCAGCCATGCCCATTGCGTTCCGACGCGCTTCATGATTCTACTCTCCTTTCGCCTTGTTTCGGGGTGCGAGCCTGCGCACTTCCACCCTCGGAATCCCCGTGACCCAATACCCCAGGATGTGGGTGTCGGTCACATCCGACACGATAGGCAGGCTGGTGGAAACCAACGCGCCGTTGCCGCTGGCCGCGTCTACCAAGTAGCTTCGGATCTCCGCTTCGTCCGGAGCCGCTCTTTCGCCCCGACCGGTTTGGTACAGGATGTGCTCTCCCCCCACCCCCATAGCTGCCATGGCGACGTCCTTGAGTCCCGACAAGTACCCCACCGAGCCCGTGCCGCGGTTCTCGACGATCTGCCCCTGCATGTAATCTGCGACCACAGCCGTCCACAATTCAGCTCCGCTGTCCGCGCTGTAGGACCGCAACACGGGCAACTGCTCGAACGCGAAGACGATCTGCACCGGATCTCCGAAGCAGCCGATCGGTCCGTCCGTCAACAGACGCTGCACCAGTGGGTAGCGAGCACCGTAGCCTTTTCCGAAAGATCTCGCCACACCCTTCGAAAGCAGTGGAACCTCATGGATCACCGCGTTGCTCTCCTGTTCCCACACGGACAGAAAGAGGCGGCCGCCGATGTGGCACACGCCTTCACGTATTCGGAGATCGGAAGGCACAGGTTGTCGGCCAGCGTAGACATATCCGCTGTCCTCCCTTGCGAATATCTCTAGGTGGCCACGGCGATCGGAAACGACGATGCGGCCGCCGGACAGGGTCGCGAGTCCCACTGGATCGCGAAACTCACCGGGACCGTCACCAGTGCCCCCGAACTTGGTCAGGAAACGGCCAGCGATATCGAAGACTCTGACTTCCTGGGCCATGCGATCCAGCACGACGATATTCCCATCGGCGTCGAACTTGGCATCCGCCACCCACCCGAAGACATCCGTTTCGTCGTCGCCGACCTCGCCTAGTTTCCCGATGGTGACCGCCACTTCGGATCGGCGGAGCGCATCCCGCGCCCCGAGCCAAGCATCCAGTTCCGCCCTCGCAAGTCCAGTCGGGATTTCCGATGCGTCAACCACCGAACCGTCGACAGGAATATTGTCGGGCGTCGGGTGGCTGATCTCCATCGAATCCGCTTCGCAGCCTGCCGTTCCGAAGCAGGCCACAGTGTACACCAGAACCGCCCCGAAGTGGCGACGGATATACGCGGCCATTCGCCGGAGGCCCCGAGGCCGGGGGGACGGCTCCTGCCCGTCCCCCCGGCCTCCGATGTTGGCTCCGCCCGCGCCGAGTGACGGCGCGGATGCCCCGCAACGAGCGCTCGGCTTCGCCATCATCTTAGTGGGTATGCCCATCGTCGGGACCGTCCTCGTGGTCGCAAGGAGTAGTCTCGCAGTCCACGTTGGGGACATCGTGGTTGCAGTACGTGGCGGCGCCACTCTCGCCGCTGCACCAGTCAATGAACCAGAGGTTCTTGCAGGTGTCGTACTGGCACGGATGGGGAAGGGCGTTCGCCCGGACGGCGGTACTGCTAGCCGCCGTGCCGACGACGAGCCCGCTGACGAAGAACATCATCGTCAGCCTGAGCAACTTCTTCATCGCGTCCATTTGAATCCTCCTTATTCTTGGAGTGCCGGTCGCGACCCCGGCCAACTCCGTGGTTCGGGTGATCCCCCCTTGGGATCGTGCCCTCGCCCTAATAGACAGTGCGAGCGAGAAAAACGTCTCACCG
>VYAQ01000062.1 GCA_009844885.1 Gemmatimonadota bacterium | reverse complement strand
GGTCAGGGTGAGGACGTAGCGGGGTCCGGGCTGGGTCATGGCTGGTTTCCGAAGGTGTTTGGGACAGAATCGAGCTGACGAGGGCTGGGCGAGCCTCCGTTCGTTGACGCGCGCACAGTAGGGGTTTTCATTCCCACGCACTAGGTGGGCAACCCCTTAGCTGTCGAGCGTCCGGGACAGCGCTGGCGTGAAGATTACCACAAGCTATGTCGATCGACTCACGGCGACCTGCTGTGCACTTCGAACGGCAGGTCGTACCGCCTTCCCCATGGGTGAATCCGGCACCCCTACCGCGAAATGTCAACTACGATTTTCATCATGTAAACTTTGGTTTACATCAGTTGGCGTTTTGCCCGCGATTAGGCCCCGCTAGCCTGCCGCCACGGAAACCGAAGCACGGATTGCCCCGTATGGCGTGCTGTTCGCAATGGCACGGTGAGCCACCGGGACCGGCTGGCTCGGGCAAGCGAGCCGAGAACTGAGCTTCGAGCGAGGACAAGGAAGAATGAAGGAGACTACATCAAGAACGAGGCGGACGGCATTCGGGCTGGCACTGGCTCTCGCGTTGGCTGGGCAAAGCCACGGAATACAAGGTCAGGCGTCGGAGGGCGTCGTAGACATTCCCTACACGAAGTACGTGCTCGACAACGGACTGCGACTGATCGTCCACGAGGACCGCAAAGCCCCGATCGTCGCGGTTAACGTCTGGTACCATGTTGGCGGCGGCAACGAGAGACCCGGCAGGAAACAGTTCGCGCACCTGTTCGAACACCTGATGTTCCAGGGCAGCGAGCACTTCGACGACGAATACTTCAAGCCGTTCGACCGTGTCGGCGCCACGGGAATGAACGGCACGACGAGCGGAGACCGCACGAACTACTTCCAGGTCGTGCCGACCACGGCGCTCGACATGGCGCTGTGGATGGAATCGGACCGCATGGGACACATGAAGGCGGCGGTGACCCAGGCCAAACTCGACGAGCAGCGTGGCGTTGTGCAGAACGAAATCCGTCAGTACCTGAACCAGCCTTATGGCAAGGCGGAGCTCGCCATCCTTGAGAACACCTATCCGGACGGCCACCCCTACAGCTACCCGGGGGCCGGCATGCTGGCGGATCTCAACGCCGCCTCGCTCGAAGACGTACACGAGTGGTTCGACGCCTGGTACGGCGCTGCGAACGCGGTTGTCGTCGTTGCCGGCGATGTCGAAGCCGAAGATGTCAAGGCCCGGGTTGAGAAGTACTTTGCCCACATCCCCTCCGGGCCGCCCCTGGTCAGGCCCGCAGTCACTATCGCGCGTCGGGCGGAGCCGACCCGCATCGTGCTGCAGGATCGCGTGCCTCAAGGGCGAGTCTACAAGGTGTGGAACGTCGCCACGGTGGAGGACGAATCCGTCGACTACCTGTCCCTGGCCAGCGACGTCCTGAGCGTCGGCAAGAGTTCCCGCTTCTACCGCCGTCTGGTCTACGACGATCAGATCGCCACCGATGTCAGCGCCTCCGTCAGGGCGGGCCAGCTCGGCAGCGAGTTCGTCGTCTCCGTCACCGCCCAGCCGGGTCAGGCTTTGGACCAGGTGGAGGCCGTCCTTGCGGAGGAGCTCCAGGCGTTCCTCGATTCCGGACCGACGGAGGTCGAGTTGGCCCGGGCGCAGGCAAGCCGGCGAGCGAACTTCATCCGCGGCGTCGAGCGCATCGGCGGCTTCGGCGGCAAGTCAGACGTCCTGGCCGCCAGCGAGGTGTACCGCGACAGCCCGGACGGCCACAGGCGGCAACAGGAGAACCTCCGGACCGCGACCGTCGCCGATGTCCACGGCGCCGCCGTCGAATGGCTGGGCGAAGGCGTCCTGACCGTGGAGGTGAGACCCTATGACACCTACACGACGACGGCAAGCACCAGCGACCGGTCTTCCGGACCGCCCGAGGTTACCGAGTTTCCACAAGCTGCCTTTCCGGCACGAGAGACGATGGAACTCGACAACGGCCTCAGGATCATCCTTGCCCGGCGAGACCACGTGCCGGTCGTCGACCTCACCCTGCTGCTCGATGCCGGCTATGCCTCCGACCAGTTCGCCCTGCCTGGGACTGCGCGGATGGCGATGGGCATGCTCGACGAAGGCACGACTTCACGCAGCGCCATCGAGATTTCGGAGGCACTCGAGAGCCTCGGCGCCACGCTCGGCGCCGGCTCGGACCTGGACATGTCGAGCGTCTCGATGAGCGCGCTGGTAGAGAACCTGGATGCGTCGCTCGACCTCTTCGCCGATGTCATCCTGAATCCCTCCTTTCCCGAAGCCGAGTTCGACCGTCAGAAGCAGCAACAGCTTGCCGGCATCGCGCGCGAAAAGGTCGAGCCGGTGCCGATGGCCCAGCGCGTCCTGCCCCGCATCCTCTACGGCGAGGGCCACGCTTACAGCAACCCCCTGACCGGCTCAGGGACCGAGCAGTCGATGAGCGAGCTCAGCCTCGGCTCGCTGCGGGACTTCCACGACACCTGGTTCAAGCCGAACAACGCGACTCTGATCGTCGTGGGCGACATCACCATGGACGACCTGGCGCCCGCGATCGACGCCCGGTTCTCAGCCTGGCAAGCCGGCGAATTGCCCGCCAAGAATCTGACCGAAGTCGAGCCACAGCCGGAGACGGTCGTCTACCTGATCGACCGGCCGGACTCTGAGCAGTCGATCATCTTCGCAGGGCACGTCGTGCCGCCGAAGGGCGACCCCGAAAACCTCCGGATCGAGGCTTTGAACGACATCTTCGGCGGCTTCCACCTCAACACGCGGCTCAACCTGAACCTGCGCGAGGACAAACACTGGTCGTACGGCGCCTGGGCGGTCCTGCCCGACGCCGCCGGCCAGCGGCCCTACTACGCCGTCGCGCCCGTCCAGACGGACAGGACAGCCGAGTCGATGGCCGAGATCGACAAGGAACTCCGTGGCATCCGCACCGGCGGCGACAGGCCACCGACCGAGGAGGAGATGGCCCGGGTAAGGGACCAGATGACGCTGACCCTGCCCGGTCGCTGGGAGACCAACGGCGCGGTCATGTCGAGCATCGTCGAGATGACCCGCTTCAATCTGCCGGACAACTACTGGGACACCTACGCCGACGAAATACGCGCCATCGACGTAGCCGACGTGAGCACCCAGGCGACCCGCGTGCTCCGGCCTGACAACCTGGTGTGGATCGTGGTCGGTGACCGGGTGCGGATCGAACACGAGGTCCGCGCACTAGGTCTGGGTGATATGCGTTTCCTGGATGCGGACGGCAACGCGGTCGAAGGCCAATCCGTGGCGGGCAACCCAGGGGCCTTGTAAGCGGGAGGTCGTCGGTTCGATCCCGATCGGCGCCGCTTCGGGCACCTGCGTGATCAGCGCTCCACCCGGCTCACCACCAGCGTCGCCACATCGAACTCATCGCTCTCCAGATGCGCCACGAGCCCGTTGGGCCCAAACGCGATCGGCATCGCCGGCTCGCCGGCCGACAGCGTTCCCACGTATTCGCGGTCCGTGTCGTACACGTCGATCGGTCCTTGGTCGTCCCACGGATTCTCGCCACGACGCTGTATCCACAGCCCACCGTCCCAGGTCGCCCTGATGCCCTGAACCACGGGGACTTCGTGGTAGAATTCGCGATCCCGAATCCTTCGGCGGCTCTGCTCGGGGTCGGTTCCGAAAGGCAGGCTCGTGGAGGGAGGATTCGCCAGCCGCTCCTCAAGACGCTCGAGGCGGAAGGCGATCGTTCCTCGCCGGATCCGTTCCGACAACGCCTCCGGCGCGAGCGGCCGCCTCAGCACGCGGGTCACCGATCCATCGGGAGAGGCGAGCTTGACGGCGTACGTCGTGGAGTCGGAATAGACGATGGTGCCGTCAGGCAACACGTCCCAGTGAAGCCCCGGCTCGAAGTACCGGTCCTCCACGGCCGCGACGATCTTCGGCCAGTCGTCCAGGCTCGTGGATGATGGCGGCTCGGGACGAGGGGCCCGCCAGCCCTGCAACACCGGCTCGGGCGCGACCACGTCGCCGGAGAGATCCAACACCTCGAGCGCGCGATCATCGACGCCCTCCGTGTCGTCTTCCGGATACCCCTGGAGCCGGTTCCCGAAACTCATCATCTCGACCAGCACGCCCTCGACCCCGCGAGCGATGATCCTGTCGCCCCGCGGATCGGCCCGAATCTCACTGTGACGAAGCGCGGTGGACAGGTTTCTGGGCTCGCCGGGCCACCTGACGAACCGCTCGAGTTCGCCGTCGGGGCTGAACAGCTGGACCGCCGAATGCTCCGTGTCCGGCACCGCGAAGCGGCCGTCGCGCCACACCGCGATGGCTCGTACTGCCTGGAATTCGCCCGGCCCCTCGCCCTCGCGACCCACGATGCGCACAAGCCGGCCATCGGGTCCGACGACGACGACCCGCTTGTTGAAGGCATCCAGCACGACCAGGTTGCCGGCCCCGTCGAAGCCCGTCTGCAAGGAAGCGGCAGGCCCGAAGAGCGCCCACTCCGGCGCGTTCACGCCGCCCGTGCGGTACACCTCGGTCATGTCCGCGGTCAGCGGACGGTCCTGGGCGGCGGACGGGGAGGGGAGTATCGGGGCGAGGGTCAGGGCCAGGCAAATGGCTGGGGCTGGGGCAAGGGCCAGCGCCGGAGCCAGGCCAGTGACCATCCGAGGCGATAAGGGGTGTTTCACCAAGTCGGCTTTCGTTTCGGTGGCGACTGGAGTGGCTGGCGTTGGGGATACGGGAATCTATCGCATCGGCTTGACTGGTTCGCGCCGAAATAATACGATGAATCGCAATTGAGATACAGGAGGTTCGCGTGAAGACGCAGAGTTCGATGGTGCATGTGCGGATGGACACCGAGATGAAACGGAAGGCGACGGCAGCGCTCGCGGCGATGGGCCTGACGGCTTCACAGGCCGTGCGGCTCCTGTTCCATCGCATTGCCGTCGATCAGGCTTTCCCGCTGGAACTGAAGGTTCCAAACGCGGAAACACGGGCGGCCATGGCCGAAGTTGACGAGATGGTCAACACGCGCGCGGCGCGATTCGCAAGCGCGGACGAGATGTTTGCGGAGCTTGAAGACGCCTCCGACCGCTAAGCGGGCCAAACCGCCACGCCGGGTCGACTACTCCCGACGGTTCCTGAAGGACTGGAAGCGCCTCTCGCGTTCGGGTCGATACGACATGCATCGGCTGAGGACGGTCATGCTCCTCCTCATCGCCAACGATACCCCGCTCGGTCCTGAATGGAGGGATCACGCCCTCAAAGGCTCATGGGCACCCTACCGCGAATGCCACGTCGGCGGTGACTTTCTGCTCATCTATCGCATCGACGACACAGACGGGCCGAGCGGTTCCGTCTACTTTGCCCGGGCCGGTACGCATGCCCAGTTGTTCGAATGATTGACGCGCAAGACCGCGTCATTCGTCCCTAGCGACGTTCAGCTCGTGAACGGTTTCGCCATCTCGCGTAAGCGTCAGCCCCTGAAATGGATCCGGCAGGTTTGACACGCCGTGTCCGGCAGCCGCGTTCCCGAGAAAGATCCGACCGTCCTCGTCGCGCACATAGACGCCGACCCTGCGATCCTGGTCGTCCAGGGTCAACACGAGCCCCTCGGTGCCGCGATCCGAATCGAGGCCAAAGCTGACACGATAGTGGCCGTCCAGTTCGAGCAAGCCGTACCCCGTGCGCTCGAACCCCTCGGGGTCGTTGATCACCACGCCCGTGCTGGGCCCGAGGCGTCTGCCGATGTTCGGATCGGGCTTCGGGTCGCCGATGGCGATCCGGTCAAAGCCGTCCTCGCTGAGAATCACGATCCCGTTGGTCGAGTGCTGGTAGTCCTCGTACCAACCCATATACCGTTCCAGGTCTGGAAACCGAGGTCCCCAGAGCTCCCGCACGCGGGCTGTGTCAGTGCGAACGCGGTTGGCGGCTTCGGGAATCGGCGCACCGATGAGGATCCGTTCGCGCCCTGAGTCGTCCTCGACAATCAGCCCGCGCACTCGCAGGACACCGTCTGTCCCCGTCCCACTCCTGACGAACAGGACGGCCAGTGCAATGGTCATCAGGATGGCGTATGCCTGGAGCCAACGGACCGTTCGTGTCAGTCTCTCGGTCTTCGTACTCACTGATTCCTCCGTCGGAGCTTGGGTGGTGGTGCCATCTGCGATCTTCCTGCCTTTGGACACCCCGATCGTTGGGCCGGGTTGTCCCGGTCAGTGACGGCTTCGCGCCACGGTGCGCTGGCGATCAACGCAGTGATGTGCGGTCGGCGCCGCGTCTCGTCATCCACGTCCCCCTCCTCATCGTCCGACTGTCGCAGATGGCCCTGAATCTCTCAACTGTAAGTTGACAAGCGCATACTACAACGCCATTATTGTCAACCATCAGTCACTCAATAGCGCGGAAAACGGCATGTTCGGAAAGCGACTTCGGCTCGCCCGCAAGCGCGCGGGTCTTTCTCTGCGGTCGCTGGCCGAGCGGATGGATCCGAGGGTCTCTGCGCAGGCGATCAGCAAGTACGAGGCGGGCAGGATGATGCCGTCGTCGGCTGTGCTGGTCGCCCTCGGCGAGGCGCTCGATGTCTCGCTGGACTTCCTGATGAGCGACCGGATCGACGTGCTCGACGGGCTCGAGTTTCGCAAGGACCCGGGCACTTCCAGCCGCGACCGGGCGCGCGCCGAGGCCGTGCTGATTGACAGGCTCGAGCGGTATCTGACCATCGAGGACATTCTCGGGATTCCGGCGGCCGGCGACCGGTTTGCGCACTGCCGCTGCGACTGCCTCGCCGACGAAGCCGAGATTGACGAGCGCGCCGACCGGCTCCGCGAGGACTGGAACCTCGGCATGAATCCGGTGCCCAGCCTGTGCGCCCTCCTGGAGGACAAGGGGATCAAGGTCGTCGAAGCCGACCTGCCGGAGCGTATCAGCGGCCTGGCGTGCCGGGCCATGCGACAGGGCAGGGTCGTCGCCGATGCGGTCGTGGTGTCGAAGCGGACGAACGTGGAACGCAAGCGCTTCACCCTGGCCCACGAACTCGCGCACAAGATCATTCGGTCCACCGGGAACCCCGCGATCAGGCTGGAGGCGGCCATGAACCGTTTTGCGGGCGCGTTCCTTGTGCCGGGCCGGGATCTGCTGGAGAAGGTCGGGGCGAGGCGTCGGCGGGTCACGTACTACGAGATCGCGCGGCTCAAGCATGCATACGGGGTGTCGGCGGCGGCCATGCTGGTTCGGCTGGGCCAGGTCGGTGTGCTGCGTCCGTCCGCGGTTCGGCGGGCGTTTGCGACGTTTGCGCGGCCGTGGCTGACGTCGGAGCCGGAGCCGATCCAGGACGACCAGGGGTTCGGGGCGTTTGAGAG
>VYAQ01000031.1 GCA_009844885.1 Gemmatimonadota bacterium | reverse complement strand
CCCTTCTCGCGCTCCAGGAACGGCACCAGGTACGCCACCGCGCGCTTCATCACGCGGGCGCTCTTGACCACCTGCGGCAGGAACATCCTGCCGTCGCCGAAGAGGTCGCCGACGGTGTTCATTCCGGCCATCAGCGGCCCCTCGATCACGTGCAGCGCCCGCTTTGCCCCGGCGCGCCCCTCCTCGGTGTCCTCCTCGATGAAGTCCGTGATTCCGTGCACCAGCGCGTGCTGCAGGCGCTGTCCGGCGGGTGCGTCGCGCCAGGACAGGTCCTCGACATCGCCTGCCGCGCTCCCCCGGTATCTGCCGGCGAGCTCGGTCAGGCGCTCGGTGGCGTCGGCGTCGCGGTTGAAGAGCACGTCCTCGACCGCGGTGAGCAGTTCGTCCGGGATCTCGTCGTAGACGGTGATGGCTCCCGCGTTGACGATCCCCATGTCCATCCCGGCGCGACCCGCGTGGTAGAGGAACGCGGAGTGCATGGCCTCGCGCACGCCGTGGCTGCCCCGGAACGAGAACGACACGTTGCTCACCCCGCCGCTGACCAGCGCGTGCGGCAGCGCCTCCTTGATGCGCGCGACCGCGTCGAAGTACGCCACCGCGTACTCGTCGTGCTCCGCGATGCCGGTGGCCACGGCGAAGATGTTGGGGTCGAAGATGACGTCCTCGGGCGGGAACCCCTCCTCCTGCACCAGGATGTCGTAGGCGCGCCGCGAGATCTCCACCTTGCGTTCGGCGGTGTCGGCCTGGCCCTCCTCGTCGAAGGCCATGATGATCACGGCCGCGCCGTAGCGCCGGATCAGGCGCGCCTGCTCGCGGAAGGCGTCCTCGCCGTCCTTCAGGCTGATCGAGTTGACCACCGCCTTGCCCTGCACGCACCGCAGCCCGGCCTCGATCACCTCCCAGCGCGACGAGTCGATCATGAACGGGACACGCGCGATCTCGGGCTCGGCCGCGAGCAGGTTCAGGAAGCGCACCATCGCCGCCTCCGAGTCCAGCATCCCCTCGTCCATGTTGACGTCGATGATCTGCGCGCCGTTGCGGACCTGCTGCAGCGCGACCTCGAGCGCGGCCTCGTAGTCGTCGTCCAGGATGAGGCGGGCGAAGCGCTGCGACCCCGTGACGTTGGTGCGCTCGCCCACGTTCACGAAGAGCGACTCGGGCCCGATGGTGAGGGGCTCCAGGCCGGAGAGACGGGTGCGGACGGGGGGCTCGGGCACGCGGCGGGGCTCGACGCCCTCGACGGCGGCCGCGATCGCCGCGATGTGCTCCTCCGTGGTCCCGCAGCACCCGCCCACGAGGTTGAGGAAGCCGGAGCGCGCGAAGTCGCCCATGGTGGCGGCTATGTCCTCGGGGGTCAGGTCGTAGCCGCCGAACTCGTTGGGCAGGCCGGCGTTGGGGTGGCAGCTGACCGGGTACTCGCTGACCGTGGACAGCTCCTGCAGGTAGGGGCGCAGCTGGTCGGGGCCGAGGGCGCAGTTCAGGCCGAAGGCGACCGGGGACGCGTGACGGAGCGAGTTGTAGAAGGCCTCGGGGGTCTGGCCGGTCAGCGTGCGGCCGCTCTGGTCGGTGATGGTGCCGGAGATCATGAGCGGGAGGCGGCTGCCGAGTGCGTCGAACACCTCCAGGATCGCGAAGACGGCCGCCTTGGCGTTCAGGGTGTCGAAGATGGTCTCGACCATGAGAATGTCGACGCCGCCTTCGATTAGCGCGCGGGCCTGTTCGGCATACGCCGCGCGCAGTTGCTCGAAGGTGACCTGGCGGGCGCCGGGGTCGTTCACGTCGGACGAGATCGATGCCGTGCGGTTCATCGGGCCGAGGATCCCGGCCACGTAGCGGGGGCGGTCGGGGGTGCGCGCCGTGAATTCGTCGGCGGCCGCACGCGCGATTCGGGCCGACGCGCGATTGATGTCGCCGACCGCGTCCTCTACGCCGTAGTCCGACATCGGCACCCGCGTCGAGGAGAACGTGTTGGTCTCGATGATGTCCGCGCCCGCCTCGAGGTAGGCGCGGTGGATCCCGCCGATGATGTCGGGGCGCGTCAGGCTGAGGAGGTCGTTGTTGCCGAGCAGCGGATGGGGGTGCGCGCGGAAGAGGTCGCCGCGAAAGTCGTCCTCGCCGAGGTCGTGGCGCTGGATCATGGTGCCCATCGCGCCGTCGAGCACCAGGATACGGTCGGCGAGGAGCTGCTCGATGGGGGGTCTGGTCACCTGGTGTCCCGCACTTCCCGCCAGTCCGCCCGTGCGGAAGGACCGACCCCTGTCCAACGGGGCTGTTGGCCCTCCCGGCGGGCGTGGCTTTTTAGCTGTTCGCTGGCCGCAAATACGCCACAAATCGCCGTAACTGTCGGCTCATCCGCCGTTAAGCAGCAGAGGCCGTTGGAGTTGCAACGATAGCGGAAACGGCGGAGGGATTCCAGCCGGGGAACCAGCCGGGTGCATCGGTGTAGAGGGCCCCATCGCAACCCGTCGTGCCCCTGGTTTAGTTTAGGTCGTATCCTGTACTAAGAGCCGCACGACGTTATACACTGCGCACTGTTCACTCACGCTTGAGGACTGACTGCGGGCTCGTTTTCGTCGGGATGCCCACCTCACGGTCGTGAGTATATGAGTATATGAGTATGTGAGTAGCGACAGTCCGTACTCAGGCCGGCGCCACCCGCTCCTTCCGTCCCATCTGTAGCGTCGCGAGCGCCGGAACGATCACCATCAGCACGCCGGTCGCGGCGATGATTCCAAAGCCGAGTGAGGCCGCCATGGGGATCAGGAAGCGCGCCTGCAGGTCCTGCTCCAGAATGAGGGGGGCGACGCCCAGGAAGGTGGTCAGCGAGGTCAGGAAGATCGGGCGGAAGCGCGCCTTGGCGCCGCCGATGATGGCTTCGCGGACGGGCATGCCCGCGCGCCGCCGCTCGCCGATGAAGTCGATCATCACGATCGAGTCGTTGACGACCACGCCGCTGAGCCCCACAAAGCCGAAGATGGAGGTGGCGGCGATCTCGAAGCCAAGCAGCAGGTGGCCCAGCACCGCGCCCACCAGGCCGAACGGGATCGCGGCCATCACGATCAGGGGCCGGACGTACGAACGGAACGGGATCGCCAGCAGCGCGTAGATCGCGAACAGCGCGAGAGCGAAGCCGATGCCGAGAGCTCCCATCGACTCGGCCACCTCTTGGCGCTCGCCGGCGAACGAGTGCTCGAGGCCGGGATCCCGGGCCGACATTTCCTCCAGGACCGCGTCCAGCCGCTGAATCGCCGCCGGTGTTGCGGATGCTTGCGCGTCGGCCGTGACGGTTGCGACGCGGCTGCCGTCCTGGCGCCGGATCACCACGGGCGAATTGCCCAACCGCGCCGCCGCGACCTGGGCGAGATGAACCGCGCCTCCCGCCGGTGTGCGAGCCTGGTAGGTCTCCAGGTCGGCGACGGCGTTGCGTTCGTGCTCGGGCAGGCGTGCATAGACGCGGACCTCCTCCCGGCCACGCTGCAGCCGCACCACCTCCTCGCCGAAGAACGCGGCGCGGACCTGGCCGGCGAGATCGTCGAGACGGAGGCCCAGCGTCCGGGCTTCCGGCTTCAGATCGAGCTGAATCTCCTGGACACCCTGGTCCTGGTCCGACCGGACGTCGAAGACGCCCGGCCACCCGCGCAGGAGCCCTGCGACGGTATCGGCCACCGCGGTCAGGCGACTCGGTTCCGGATGCACGAGTTCCACGTGCACGGGCCGGCCAAGGTCGACGAGATTGGCGCTGAAGGACAGGCTGCGGTGGCCTGCGATACTCGCGGCCTCTTCCCGCCACGCCTGCTCGAACGCAGAAGCAGCGACCGTCCGGCGCTGGGCGTCGAGGAGCCTGAACTGCACGGTCGCGATGTTGGCGCGGGGCACCGACTCCGGATCCCCACCGGAATCCACGATGGCCGCCCCGAGCGTTGCCGGTGCACCCCCCATAGTGACTGCAACGCCGGTCACCAGCGATTCCGCTCCCTCGGGCCCTCCGGTCGACAATCGGTCGGTCGCCCGGCGTCCGGCGTCCTCCAGCTGCTGGGACACGTTGGCGGTGCGTGCCCGTGGCGTACCTTCGGGCATCTCCAGAGTCGCGGTCACCAGGTTGCCCTCGACGGTGGGCGTGAAGGCCACGCCGACGATCCCGGCGGGAACCAGGGCGAGGACGACGATGAGGGTGCCCGCTCCCATGGCGAGCACGATCCCGGGCCGGGCCGTCGCAAAGCGCAGAAGGCGATCCAGCGGGCCGTTCACGAACCGCTCCAGCGCGCGGTTGACCCTGGCCTGCGCACGCTTGTGAAAGCCATCGGTGGAGCGAGCGCGCGGACCGGGGGAGTCGCCAGCGGAGCGACCGCGCGGACCCGAAGCACCGCCCGCCGGCAGCCCGGAGAGGTGGTGGGGCAGCACCAGCAGCGATTCCAGCAGCGAGAACGCCAACACCGAGATCACGATCACGGGGATCGCCTCGGCCATCGCTCCGACCGAACTGGGGACGAAAAAGAGGGGTACGAAGGCGGCCATCGTGGTCAGAACGCCAAAAACCACCGGTGCGCGCACGCGCCGGGCGCCCCGGATGGCCGCCGCCAGCCCGCCGTGTCCCCGTTCGCGCTCCGCCGCGATGTTCTCGCCCACCACGACCGCGTCGTCCACGACGATCCCGACGGCCAGGATGAATGCGAAGAGGGAGGTCAAGTTGATGGACACGTCGAGCACCGCCATGACGGCCAGGGTCCCGACGAACGAGACCGCGATGCCCGCGGCAACCCAGAACGCAAGCCTGAGGTCCAGGAACAGCGTGAGCACGCCCAGCACCAGCAGGAGTCCCAGGAATCCGTTCTTGAGCATCAGGCCGAGGCGGGCCGCAAGGGGCTCCGCGTCGTTGCTCCAGACATCCACCCCCACCCCCGGCGGCAACCCCGGGGCCACGCTCGCCCGCAGCTGCCGCTCGACGGCCTCCGCGATGTCCAGCACGCGCTCGTCCGCTGTCCTGTAAACCTCGATGAACGCGGCCGGTTGTCCATTGTACCGGCTGACCAGTCCGCCTTCGGCGAAGCCGTCGCGCACCTCGGCGATGTCGCCCAGGCGAACCGTGGTGCCGTCGCCCCTGGCCAGCACGATGATGTCCTCGAAGTCGTGCTGGTTGTAGCTGCGGCCGGCGGTCCGGATTCTGACCTGTTCGCCCGGAGTGTCGATGCTGCCCGCCGACAGCTCCAGCGTACCGCTGCGGACCGCGGCGGCCACGTCCGGCAGCGTAAGGCCCAGCGCGTTCAGACGGCTTGCCGGCACCTCGATCGAGATCTCGTAGTCGCGCACGCTGCTCGTCCGCACGTGTGAAACCGCCGGGAGCGACGAGAGTTCGTCCTCGACGCGGTGGGCCAGCTCCTTGAGGGTCCGTTCCGGGACATCTCCGTAGAGGGCAATCCGCATGACGCTGCGGCGCGACGTCATTTCGGTTACCGCGGGCCGCTCGGCACCCGCCGGGAAGGCCCGGATTCCTTCGACGGCCGCTTTGATATCCTCCAGCGCCCTGTCGGCGTCAGCGGATCCGGCGAGTTCGGCGACAACCGATCCGAGTCCCTCCGAGGCCACCGATTGGACGCTCCTGATGCCCTCGATCGACCGAATCCGCTCCTCGATTCTGCGGACGATCGATTCGTCCACCTCTGCCGGGGACGCTCCCGGGTACGGGACGGAGACCTGAATCCGGTCCAGCGAGTGCTCCGGCAGCACCTCCTGGTCGAGGCTCCCGAGAGAGAAGAGCCCGGCCGCCAGGATCCCCACCATCAGGAGGTTGGCCGCGACGCCGTTGCGGGCCATCCAGGCGATCGGGCCCCCCGCCATCATGTCGCCCTTCTCGGATAGCGGCGCCCGTTCAGCTGTTTCCCAATGAACGTCGGTCGGACCAGGTAGTGGTAGGTCACAAGGATCAGGCCGATAGCCATGACCGATACGAGCACGAACTTGACGATCCCGGGAAGCGGCACGCCCGCCAGCAGAATGGGCAGCAGCATGACGAACGGCACGTGGACGATGTAGATCCAGTACGAGGCGTCCGCCATGTACCGCCAGCGTGGGCTCGGCTTGTTCAGGAAGCGCAGGAACAGTCCGATCAGGCCATACGCCATGAACCACATCGAGAGCGCGAGGAAGACGACCGCCGGCAGGTGTCCCTCGGCAGCCTCCGGGCACGTCCTGTCAGGCCTGGGGGGGCAGCCGAGCTCGAAGAAGTGACGGTACACGAGAAAGCACAGCACTCCGGCGGCGAGCAGAGCCCATGTGGGGCGCTTGAAGCCCTCCAGCGTCTCGCGCTTGCGAAACAGCATCCATCCGAATCCGAAGAACAGGCCGTACAGCGCCAGCTGGCGCGGGGCGGGGAACGGGCCGGCGTAGTAGTCGATCGCCCACGACTCCATCCGGTACAGGATGAGGCCCGCGGCCAGAATCAGCACCACGATGCCTCCGCGGTGCACCCGGCGCTCGAAGAGGTCCATCGCACGGGCGCGCAGGGCTGCGGGTATCCGGGCGGCGAGCGGGCGGATTGCAGTGGCGGCCACGCACAGGATCATCAGGTGGTAGAGGAACCACAGGTGCATGAACAGGTGGTCCAGGGCCCTGGAAGAGGTGAGCTCCGCGAGGCTGTAGGCGGCGTTCGGCGGGGTGGCGCTGAACTGGGCGGCGAACGGCACGATGAAGAACATCGTGACCCCAAGGAGGGGCCACGCCACCAGGAACGGCACCCCGATCCGGCTCCACCGGTGCCGCAGGAACTCTCGCGTGCCGCGTGTGTCGAGCAGGTAGGCTGCAAAGAAACCCGCAATCGCGAAGAATACGGGCAGGTTGAACACGCGGATGAAGATGACCACCCAGTAGGAGAGCATGTCGGCCTGGGGGTCTCGATACGGCCATTCGAAGAAGACGACGGGCACGTAGCTGACCGCGGCGTGACGGGCCACCGCGAGCAGCATCATGGCTGCCCGCAGCCGGTCGAGGGAGTGGTAGCGCGGAATCCTCGCCTGTGGCCGGACGCCGGTCACGGGAGCTACACCGTGGCGGCGGCGCTGTGTGCCCGTCGGCGCAGGACGCGGATTCGAAAGTCCATCGGCTGCATGGTCGGGAACGACCTGACGCGCAGCGCGTGGTCGGGCGCGAGCGGCTCCAGTTCGAGTTCTCGCAGTATCGTGGTCATGGTGAGAGCGAGTTGCACCGGGACGAGACCGCTGCCGAGGCATTTGCAAACGGTCGCGCATCCTACTGTGACCATGTGACTTACGGAATGCGGCGATCCGGTTACCGCTGTTTGGTTCCCGCAGTTTGGATCATCGAGCCTCAACCTCGCGGCGGCGGCTGTCCAGAGCCGTCCTGAGTTGTACTTCGTCGGCCT
>VYAQ01000100.1 GCA_009844885.1 Gemmatimonadota bacterium | reverse complement strand
GCTGAAGGGAGTGGGCGCGATTCCGGTGGCTCCGGTCGTCGCGAGAGGTGAGGGCCATGGCCCTGGAACCGCGGCCACGAGCGGCAGCGCGCTGCGAGCGACATTGGGGCGGATGTTCCGGGTGTAGAGCAGAAATGGAAACTGCACCATACATTAAGTAAATTAGAGTTTACTTTTTATGGCTTCTTCTGTCGGGGGCGCCACGTGTGTTCCGCCAAGGACTCTCTCGGTTACGTTCGGGAACTCGATCTGAGCCGGAACGGTTTGGTCGGCACGCTGCCTTCGACGCTTGGCGATCTCTCCGGCCTGACCGCGCTCCGGATCGGCGAAAACACCCTTTCCGGTCCTCTGCCGCTCTCACTGACCCAACTCGCCGTCCGGGAACTCCGCTACGCCAATACCAGCCTGTGTGCCCCCGTCGACGGCGGGTTTCCGGCATGGCTGAATGCGGTTTCGTCTCACGAGGGCACCGGTCTCGAGTGTGCGGCGCGCGACGATCGCTCGGTCCTGGAAACGTTGTACCGAGCCCTCGACGGACCGAACTGGCAGCATAGCGATGGCTGGTTGACCGGCGCGCCACTCAGCGACTGGCGAGGGGTCACGGTCGACGACGAAGGAAGGGTCGTTGCACTGTACCTGAGCGGAAACAATCTGTCGGGCCACCTTCCCGCGGAAGTGGGCAATCTGTCCCGGCTGCGTAGCCTTCACATGTCGGGCAACTCCATCGTCGGTCCAATCCCCACCGCCATCGGCCGACTGTCCCGCCTCGAGGAGCTGAACCTCGCCTTCAACCCTCTCGGAGGGGAGATCCCGCCCGAAATCGGGAAGCTCACCAACCTCAGCTATCTCCGTCTACAGAACAACGCGCTCCGGGGATCGATCCCGGCGGAGATCGGCGGGCTCGACAAGCTGGAAGAGCTGGATCTCAGCCAAAACCAGCTGACGGGCAGTATCCCGCCCGAATTGGGCAATCTCTCCAGCCTCAGGCGGCTGATGCTCCAAAACAACCCCCTGACGGGCGCCGTGCCGCCCTCACTCGGCGAGCTGTCGCAACTCGAGTACCTGTTTCTCTCCGGCAACCGTCACACCGGCAGGATCCCGCCGACGCTCGGCAACCTTCGTCACCTCAAGCGTCTTTCCTTGTCCTTCAACGAACTGAGCGGAAGAATTCCTCGCGAACTGGGCCGTCTCGCCAACCTTGAGGAATTGGGGCTTCGCAACAACCTGCTCACGGGCAGCATTCCCCGCGAACTGGGCGGCCTGCCTCGCGTCGAATACCTGGCTCTCGGACTGAACGACCTCACCGGCGTCATTCCCGCGGAAATCGGGAGGATGTCGCGGTTGCGCTCTCTGGGGCTCGCACAGAACCGGCTGACGGGAACGATTCCGCCCGATTTCGGGAACCTCACAGCCCTGCGAAACCTCGACCTGACGCAAAACCGCGACATGCAGGGAGTCCTGCCGGCCACCCTTACGGCGCTCGTGCAGCTCGAGGCTCTCCTGCTCGCGGGCACGAAGCTGTGTGCGCCTCGCGAGCCGGACTTCCTCGAATGGCTCAGTGGCCTGGCAGAACAGCATGTGCCCAGGTGCGGCGCCGTCGAGGGATCCGTCGCGTACGTGACGCAGGCTGTCCAGTCGGTCGACTTCCCGGTCCCGCTGGTCGCGGGCAACGACGGTTTGCTGCGGGTGTTCGTGAGAGCCGACCAGAGCACGAGCGAGAGTCTCCCGGACGTCCGCGCCCGTTTCTTTCTGGACGGTGCCGAAACGCATGTCGTCGACATCCCCGCCCAGTCCGCGACGATCCCCACCGAACTCGAGGAAGGGGATCTGGCCCGCTCGGCCAACGCCATGATTCCGGGCGCGGTATTGCGGCCCGGTCTGGAGATGGTGGTGGAGATCGACCCCGGTGGCACCCTGGACCCGGCGCTGGGCGTCACCGCACGCATTCCCGAGACGGGACGGGCCGAAGTGGCGGTGCGCGCGGTCCCGTCCTTCGATCTCACGGTGATTCCGTTCCTGGCGGAATCCGATCCGGACTCCTCGGTGCTGGAGCACACTCAAGACCTCAACGCCCAGTCGGATCTGTTCCGGGATGTGCGGTCGATGCTGCCCATCCGCGGGTTCAACGTGACGGTACACGAACCCGTGGTGACGGCGTCAGTCGATCCGCACAGCGTGCTCCGGGAGACGGAGGCCATTCGGGTCATGGAGGGCCGCGCCGGCTATCACCTCGGGCTCGCGCGCAAAACGGTCTCCGTTAACGGCGTGGCCGACCTGGGCAGGTACTCGAGCTCGAGCGTACCCGTGCCCGATGTCATCGCACACGAACTGGGGCACAACCTGAGCCTCTATCACGCGCCGTGCGGCGGGGCCCAGGGCCCGGACCCGTCCTTCCCCCAGCGCGACGGCTCCATCGGCTCCTGGGGATTCGATTTCCGGAACGACGTCCTGGTGCCGCCCAGCACCCCAGACCTCATGACCTACTGCGATCCGCCCTGGGTCAGCGGCTACAACTTCACCCGCATGCTCAATCACCGCGTGGCCCAGGGCGCCGGCGCGGCCGTGGCACCGGGCACCGGCGCGGCCGCGGCCCCGGGCGCCCCAACAACATCCCTGCTCCTCTGGGGCGGGATTGACGGGGAGGGGAATCTATTCCTGGACCCGGCGCTGGTCGTCGATGCCCCCGCCGTCCTCCCGAGCGTCGGCGGGGCTTACCGGCTGGCCGGCCTGAGTGCGGACGGGCGCGAACTATTCTCGCTCGATTTCGAAATGCCGACCGTAGCCGACGGCGACGGCCAGTCCTCGTTCGCCTACACGCTGCCGGCGCAGTCGGAGTGGTCCGGCGCGCTGGAGTCAATCACGCTGTCCGGACCGGAAGGATCCACGACGCTGGGCCGCGAGAGCGACCGGTCGGTCACCATTCTGCTCGATCCCGTGGCGGGCCGTGTGCGCGCCATACTGCGGGACTTCGGCGGCAGCGCAATGCCGGACGCCACCGCGGCCAGGTCGGCCTGGGCCGCGGAGGGTCTGGAGGTACTGCACAGCCGCGGAATTCCCGACGCCACGGCCTGGAGGCGCTAGCGAGCGCTCCGCCGCCTGTCCAGATGCTCGTTCACCCACCCGACCGCGACGGTCCCCGCGATTCCGATTGCGGCGGCGACGCTGTTCCTGACCACATCGAAGTTGTCATAAACGCGGTTCGGAATCAGCGCCTGGAGTCCTTCGTCGACCCAGCCCAGCGCCACGGTCGCCACCAGCGCGAGGAAGGCCGGCGCCGGCACCCGCCGCCCGTTCCGCGAACGCTCGCTCAGCGCCTGGTAGATCAGCACCGCGACGATCCCGTACTCGAACAGGTGGGTGCGCTCCTCCATGGTGCCGCCCATCCGGACCACTGCCATCGCATAGACCGCCGTGACGCCGAGCGCCACCCACACTTCGCGGTGCCCGGGGCGCTTCTTCAGTCCGCTTCCGACGATCGCCGCCACAGTCACCAACATCAGCCCGAGCACCGCCGCGGGCAGCAGGTTGTGCTCGCGCAACACTTCGGCCAGCGTCCCCGCCAGCCCCAGCGTCGAATAGATCGCGACCACGACCGCCAGCGCCCACAGCCACAGGCGCCGCTCCCGTCGGGAAGTGAAGAGGGCGGTGGGACTGGTCATGGAGTGGGATTAGTCATGGGGTTAGTCATGGGGTTAGTCATATCGTGGCTGTGACGCTCGCCCTCGGCGCGTCGCCGCCTGGGCTGTGCTATTATTCGGGCCCGTTATCATTGTTTCGTCATTACTTCATCATCAATTCATCATTATTTCATCAGGAGCCGGTCCCATGCGCAAGCATATCCTGCCGTCCACCGCTGCGCTGATCGCCATTCTCGCAATATCGGCGTGCCGGGAAATGCCGGTCGAGCCGCCGCCCCCGCCGCCACCGCCCCAGCCTACACCCTTCCAGCCCGGGCCGCTGGGCGCGGTCACGGTGGAGCCCGGCGAAGCGGTGCAGATCCGCACATTGCTCTCGATCACCGTCGCCCCGACACTGGGGGCCGTAGCCAGGCGCGGGGCGGAATTCGCGGTCGAGGACATGGGAACCGTACACGGGCGCCAGATCGAGCTGGGCAATCCCGTCGACACGAGCTGTTCGCCGGCGGGCGGCCGTGCGGGCGCGCTGGGAATCACCGGAGATCCGAGGGTCGCCGGCATCGTCGGAACGAACTGCTCGGCTGCGGCCGTGGCGGCGTCGCCCATCGTCAGCGAGGCGGGCATGGCCATGATTTCGCCGAGCAACACGTCGCCGCGCCTGACCTCGGATCTGGCCGGCACCGCGAGTCCCGACTACCACGCCGGCTACTTTCGCACGGCGTCCAACGACCTGCACCAGGCCCGCGCGCTCTCGGACTTCGTCTTCAACCAGCTGGGGTTGCGGAGCGTGGCCACCGTTCACGACGGCGACCCGTATACCACCGCCCTCGTGGCGGCGTTCGCCGACGCATTCGCTGACCTCGGCGGCGAAGTGCCGGTGCAGGCCGGAGTCGCCAAGGGCCAAACCGATATGACCGACGTCCTGGCGGAGTTCGCGGCCGCGGGCCCGGACGCCATCTTCTTCCCGCTGTTCGTGACCGAAGGGACGGCCTTTGCCGCCCAGGCCCGAAGCTTCGCGGGGCTTGAAGAGGCGACGCTGATTTCAGCCGCGGCGCTGCTGGTCTCCGCGTTTCTGGAGACGCCGCACTCGGAAGGCATGTACTTCGCCGGACCGGAGGCGGACTTCGGTTCGAACACGAACGAGGTGACGGGGCGGAGCGGCGACCAGGTGCTGCAGGCGTTCGACAACCGCTACGGTGGCTTTCCGGGGTCACCCTACTGGGCGCACAGCTACGACGCGACCACCATCCTCCTCTCGGCCATCGGCTCGGTTGCCGTAGAGGTGGGCGATACGATGTACATCGACCGGGCGGGCCTGCGCGACGCGATCGGGGCGACACGCATCAGCGGCCTGGTCGGGTCCGTCTCCTGCGACGCGTTCGGCGACTGCGGCACCGGGCGGATGAACATCTACCACCACCCGGACACCGGCGTCACGGACATCGCCATGCTGCCGGTGGTCTACGTGTACAGTCCGTAGAGCGGCGTGCGGTTCGCCCTCGCCCTCCTCGCGGCAGCTATCCCGGCCACGACCCCGGGGCCTGCCGCAGCCCAGGCACCCGCCGCGGCCCAGGCACCCGCCGCAGCCCAGGCGCCTGCCGCGGCCCAGGACCCGGTCTCGCTCCTGCCGCCCATGGAGTGGCGCTCGATCGGCCCCGACCGCGGCGGCCGGTCCATCGCCGTCGCCGGCCACCCCGACCGCCCCCTCGAGTACTACTTCGGCGCAACCGGCGGCGGCCTCTTCAAGACCACCGATGGCGGCACCACCTGGACCCCCGTAACCGACGGGCAGGTGGGCAGCGCGTCGGTCGGCGCGGTCGCCATGGCACCCTCCGACCCCGACATCGTCTACATCGGCATGGGCGAAGTGCAGCTCCGCGCCAACGTGCTGCAGGGCGACGGCGTCTACCGCTCCGACGACGCCGGGAAGACCTGGCGGCACCTCGGCCTGTCCGACACCCGCGCCATCGGTCGCATCCGCGTCCATCCGACCGACCCCGACCGCGCGTACGTGGCCGCGCTCGGTCACCCCTTCGGGCCTAACCCCGAGCGGGGTGTCTTCCGTACGACCGACGGTGGCAAGACGTGGGACAATGTCCTCTACCGCGACGAGCGCACCGGAGCCGTCGACCTGGTCATGGACCCGAGCGACCCGGGCGTCCTGTATGCGACGCTCTGGCAGGTGTACCGTAAGCCGTGGCGTCTGTGGAGCGGCGGCGAGGGGTCGGGGATCTTCAAGACCACCGACGGCGGCGACACCTGGACCGAGATCACGCGCAACCCGGGCCTTCCGGAAGGCGTGCTGGGCAAGATCACCGTCACCGTGTCCGGCGCCGACCCGAACCGCGTGTGGGCGAACATCGAGGCCGAGCGCGGCGGGCTCTACCGGTCCGACGACGGCGGCCGGACGTGGGAGTTCGTCAACGGCCACCGCGACATCTGGCAGCGCGCATTCTACTTCCAGCGCCTCGAAGCCGATCCGGTCGACCGCAACACGCTCTATATCCTCAACTTCCGGCTCATGCGCTCGACCGATGGCGGACGGACGCTGCAATCCGTGCCCGAGACGCACGCCGATCATCACGACCTGTGGATCGACCCCACAAACCCGCTCCGCATGATCAACGGCAACGACGGGGGCGGCGTCGTCACGGTAAACGGGGGCCGCACCTGGACGTCCATGCAGTACCCGACGGCCCAGATCTACCGCCTGACGACCACCGCCGACTTCCCCTACCACGTCTGCGGCGCCCAGCAGGACAACACCACAGCCTGCGTGTCCTCCGAGCCGGGGCACCTCCGGGACCCCCGCGGCCCGAGCACCGAGTGGATGTACGCGGTCGGCGGCGGCGAAATGGGCTACATCGCCCAGCACCCAGCCAACCCCGACATCTTCTACGCGGGCGCGACCAACACGCTCACCCGCTACGACCGCGCCACCGGCCTCGTCACCGACATCCAGCCGTGGCCGCGCATTGTGATGGGCGAGCCCGCGCGCGACATGCCCGAGCGCTGGAACTGGACCTATCCGATCGCCGTGGCGCCGCAGCCCCCTCACGCGCTCTACGCCGGGTCCCAGCACCTGTGGCGCTCCGTCGACGACGGCCGCACGTGGGCCAGGATCAGCCCCGACCTGACCCGCGCCGAGCCGGAAACCCTCGACGACTCCGGCGGCCCGATCGTGAAGGACCAGGACGGCCCCGAAATCTACGGCACGCTCTACGCGATCGGCCTGTCCCCCCACGACCCCGCCACGATCTGGACCGGCTCCGACGACGGTCTCGTGCACCTCACGCGCGACGGCGGCGGCAGCTGGCATGACGTGACGCCCCCGGACATGCCCGCGCACACCCGTGTCATGACCGTCGAGGTCTCGCCGCACGATCCCGCGGGCGTGCACGTGGCCGGGATTCGCTACGAGATGGACGATCGGTCGGCTTATGCCTGGAAGACCGACGACCACGGCGCGACCTGGACCCGGATCAGCACCGGCATCCCCGACGGCGCTTTTGTGCGTGCGATACACGAAGACCCCAAGCGGCAGGGACTGCTGTACGTGGGCACCGAGCACGGCGTCTTCGTCTCCTTCGACGCCGGCCAGCACTGGAGCGACCTGTCGTTCGGCCTCCCGGACACGCCCGTCACCGGGGTCTCGGCACAGGAACGCGACCTGGTGATTAGCACCCACGGCCGCTCCTTCTGGGTCCTCGACGACATCGAGACGCTCCGGCAGCTCGGGCCCGGCGCCCCAGGCGAGCGCGCTTCCGGAGCCGGTCCCGCTGCACCCCATGCCGTCCCCGCTGCCGGAGCCGACCCCGCCGCCGGACCCGTCCCCGCC